>JAHBXN010000003.1:0-300000 GCA_019636475.1 Phycisphaerae bacterium | reverse complement strand
GGTCGCTGGAATCGCTGATCAAGGAACAGGAAGAGGCGATTCAAAAGGCCGAATCAGTCCGCGCGGCGCAGCGACGAGCCGAAGCACTGGAAGCGGCCGCTCAGCGCATTGACGACTTGCTGAAAAGACAACGCGACTCGAGCGCGCGAACCGCAGCCGAAGGCGATCTGGCGACCGAGGCAATGGAGCAGGCCAGGCTTCGTGGCGAGACGGAGGCAGTCGCGGAGGCAGTTGCGTCTTTGGCGGAAGTGGACTCCGTCGGCAGTGGCGCGGACCGTCCGGGAGACACGGAAACCAGCGAATCCGCTAGTTCTTCCAACGATTTTCCGGCAAACGAACCATCAGCGTCGAAAGCTGCGGAATCGCTTGGACGGGCGTCCGACGCGATGGAATCCGCTGAAAAGTCTATGCGTGGCAACTCGCGAACGGAGGCGCAGGCGTCCCAATCAAAAGCGGAAGAGGCATTGAACGCGGCACGAGAGGAACTGACACAACGAGCCGATCAGATTCGCCGGAAGCTGCAATTGGAGGAGCAGGCGGAAGAGCAGCGCCAGACTGCCGAGAAGACGGCCGAACTCGGCGAACAAATGAGTGGCAAGGGCGCGGCCGCGGAAAGCGGAGCCGGTCAGCAGGGTCGGGACGGCCGGGAGTCCGGCGAATCACCGGAACGGGAATCGGGCGATTCGGACAATGGCGGCGGAGAGAATGAAGCCACGCCGGGGCAGCAGGATGTGCAGCAGGCGGTTCCGTTTCAGCGCGACGCGGCCGATCAGCTTGAGAAAAAGAACGCCGACAAGGCGATCGAACAGCAGGAAAAGGCCGTTGAGAAATTGAAGAAGGCTCAGGAGGAGTTGGAAGATCGCATGGATCAGCTTCGCAAGGAGCAACAGGAGGAGATGCTCGCGGCGCTGGAGTCTCGGTTCAGAGCGATGCTTAGCCGTCAACTGGAGTGCAACAAAGTGACGACGCGGCTGGGCGAACTCGGCGCGGCAAACTGGAAGCGGTCCGACCAGTTGGAACTGGCGGATGTATCACAACGGCAGCGGTGGGTTGGAGATCAAGCTGAAGAAACGCTGTTGCTCCTGAAGGAAGACGGTTCGACAGTGATCCTGCCAACCATGATTGAAGAAATTCGTGACGATGCCCGGGACGTGGCCGACCGGCTTGCGGCGGCCGACGCGGGCGAATCCGTTCGCATAACACAATCCGACATCGAATCCATGCTGCGTGACATGATCGAAGCGATCGAACGCAAGCAGGAGGAACTTGCCGATCAGGCTGATTCCGGTCAGAGCGGCGACGGCAGTCAGCCGCTGCTGCCCGGCTCGGCCGAATTGAAACTATTGCGATCGTGCCAGATTCGGGTGAACCGGGCGACACAACAACTGAAGGCCGACCGCGAGCGGTCCGAGATTCCCGCCGACGACCTTGCGAAGCGGCTGAGGCGGCTCGCTGAGAAGCAGCAATCGGTGGCGGACATGGCCAAGGCGATGCATGAATCCTTGCGCCGGGCACAATAGGCGTCGGTGACGGAGGTCTGCAAGATGATGACCGTGATGGCAGTCTGGCTATTTGCTTCAGTGCCAGCGCTTCCACCCAAGAAACCGCTGCCGCCGGTTCCGGGATATGACTGGATGGCGCCGCCAAAGCGAATCGGCGAGGCCGCTCCGCCGCCGTTGCCCGCCTCTGAAGTCATCGCCGGATTCCTCAAATACATCGCATCGGCCCCAACGCTCTCGCCAGATGCCGTGAGGTTCGTAACAACTCAGCGTGAGAAAATGCCCGAGAGCGAGCTGGTTGATTTCATCAATCTGGCTTATGCAGTCCTGTCGCCTGAATTCAAGGAGGGGCTCGCGCTGCTCGATGCGGACAAGTCGAACGATGCGGCGGTTGTCTTCGAGCGGCTGGCGCAGTCGGATGATCCGTACCTTGCGACGGCATCCGCAAACCTCGGTGCAACGGCGCTGATCGATCTCGAACTGATCGATCGATGCGAGGCGATGTTGTGTGACGTCCGCGACCGTCATCGGCCGATCGAGAAGTACACGACCGCATCTGATCACTTCCGATTCATGCTCGGATATTGCCAGGTTCACAATCTGGAGTATGAACTCGCATACGGGACGTTTGAGGATTTTCTGAAGAATTATCCGAACGCTCCCGAGCGGCTGCGGACAACGGCCGTGCAGATCATGACGGAACTTTCCCGACGTGCGCCGGGCCAGATTGGGGATGTTCGTGATCTGCTGACCTTTGCGAAACGCAAATTGAAGACCGGCTACACCGATGACACGACTCTCAATCGGCAGGATGAGGCCGTCGAATTGTTAGCGGCGTTGATCGAGGAAGCTGAACAGCAGGAGCAGTCAAACCAGAACGGAGAGGGAGAGGGCCGCGGCGGCCGTGGCCGATCAAGCGGTAAGAATCCGGGTGGTGGCGCCACGGAATCGACACTCCCGACGGGGACACCGGGCGAGACGCGGCTTCGCGCGTCTACCGCGAAACCAGGCGAAACGTGGGGGAAAATGCCGCCGCGCGAGCGCGAGCAGATTCTACAAACGCTCCAAAAGCAGTTTCCCAGTCAGTATCGCGAGTTGCTGGAGCAGTACTATCGAGAGCTTTCAAAGGAGTCACCTTGACTCGTGCTTCGTTCAAAGTGAGGCCGCAGTCAAAGCGCGCGGTGCACTGCGACGGAAGCAGCGGTCGCATGGGCGCGCCGGTGCCGCTTTGGGCCGTTGTTCTGCTTGCAATCATGGGCGCTGTCAGAGCCCGCGCCGATGGTCCGACCGGGGCAACTCCGGGCGTACAGCCGGAGGTGGTTCGTCGTCAGCTTCGGATCCATCGTGTAGATGGCGATCAGATGCTCCTTACGCTCTCGCGAATTTCCAACTCGGTCATTGCCGGGGAGGCGGACGGGCGCGAGGTATCAATCCCGCTGGCCGACGTGATGCGAATCGCACCGGAGTCCGGCGAGACGAGAGGCACGGTCCCGCTTTCTGACGCCACTCGTTTTGAATTCCACTCGGGCAGCGGCGGCTTTTTTCGCGGCACGCCAGCCCATGAACCGCCGAACTCGCTGAATTGTGTCCGAGTTGATCTGGGACTGGAACGGCCTGTAGATGTCGCGTTTGCGGCACTCTCGGGTATCGTATTTGATTCGAATGCTGCCGTTGAAATGCGAGAGGATTTCGCCGCACGCCTGCGGAGCCGGCAGGCTGGACGCGATACGCTGGTTTTGATTCAGGGCGGCAAGCCGGTTGCGGTGCAAGGTTCGCTCGAGAAACTGACTGCCGCGGGCTGGGAGTTCTCCTTCTCCGGCAAGCTTCGATCGGGCGACTTTGGGCAGGCCTATGGCGTCGTATTCGGCGCGCCGGCCTCATCGCCGGCCCCTTCGCCGGTAGCGCTCATCACGAGTGATGGCGGTCGATTCAGCGGTAGGATTGTCTCTGCGGATGCCGAGGCCATGGCATTTGATTGCACGGTCTTCGGAACCGCTCTGTTTCCGTGGCGCGTCATTCGGAGCGTCGACCTTCAAAGCGATCGAGTCAAGTTCCTTTCGGATCTGACGCCAAGTCGATTTGAGCAGCAATCGATGCCCGGCGCCGATTGGAAGCCGCGAATGAACGCGACCGTGACAGGCAAGCCGATTCGGCTGGGCGGCAAGGTCTACGGCAAAGGGATCGGAGTTCATGCGAAAAATCGCATGATGTTTGAGCTTGATGGTCAGTTTGAACGTTTCTCCGCAGTCGTCGGGATCGACGATTCGACCGGCGATGCAGGGAGCGTGGTGTTTCGGGTGTTCGCGGATGACAAACTCCTGTTCGAATCGAGCGTACAGCGTGGCGGGGCTGCGCCGGCCTTGATTTCAGTGGATGTTTCCGACGCAAAGACACTGATCCTGCTCTGCGAGGAAGCAGACAACCTCGATCTGGCGGATCATGCGGTCTGGGCCAATGCCATGCTCGTGCGGCCATCACGAGCGAGCAAACAATAGCGGCAGATGCCACATGAACTGGTGAGTTGCGATCGGGTTCGTATAGAGAGTACGAAGCGATGAAACAAGGAACTGCCAGCCCGTTGACTCGAACCCTGCTGATCACGCTCATTGGCTGCGCGGCGACGGCAATTTTAAGCGGTTCGGTGTGGGCGGACAGCGAAGATGCCGTTGGATCGGTCGATCTGGGCACTGTCGGGCGCACGGCGGCTGATCCCGCCGCGCTGGCCCGTGTGAGGGCGTATGAGCATGCACGAATTGAAGTGATTCATCGACTCGAACCGACCGTCGCATGTCTTTTCAATCGAGGCAATCGGGCGGGCGGCGGCTCGGGCGTGATCATCGATGCCGAAGGCTACGGACTGACAAATTTTCACGTGATTGCATCCATGCTGGAAGATCGCGTGGGCGATGCGGGCCTGAGCGACGGGCGAATCTATCCGATTGAAGTGCTCGGAGTGGATGTGACCGGTGATGTTGCGATGTTCAAGGTGGTTCGCGACGAGCCCTTTGCGGTCGCAGAGCTGGGGGATTCGGATCAACTTCAAGTCGGAGATTACACCCTGGCGATGGGCAATCCGTTTCTACTGGCGGAGGACTACGCACCCACAGTGACGCTCGGCATTGTGGCCGGCCTTCATCGGTATCAGTCGGGTGCCGGTGAACAGGGACGCGCGCTTCGATACACCGATTGCATTCAAGTCGATACCTCCATCAACCCGGGAAATTCAGGCGGTCCACTATTTGACCTGGGGGGGCGCTTGGTCGGAATCAACGGCCGGGTCTCCATCGAGGAAAGAAGTCGTGTGAACGTTGGGGTTGGGTATGCAATTTCGATCAATCAGATCAAGCGTTTCATCCCAATGTTGCGCGCGGGCATCACAGCGAAGCATGCGACGGCCGGCTTCACGGTATTTGATCGGGGCCGAAAGGTTGTCGTGAATCAAATCCTGGAGGATTCGCCGCCTTACAAGCTCGGCCTTCGACTCGGCGACGAGATCGTGAGTTTTGTGTCCCGGCCGGTCACCAGTACCAATCAGTTCATTTCGCATCTCGGGATTTTCCCGGCGAACTGGCCGGTCGATGTGGCGTATTGCCGCGAAGGTGTCATTCAGACGATCCGGTTCCGTCTGGAGGATCTGCCTTTGCCGAAGCAGCCACAGGGGGAAGCGGGGCTTTTCGGCGGGAGCAATCCGTTTGAAAAGCACCGGCTGATGGATTCTGCCAACCGGCGGGCTGTGCGCCGCGCTCGGAGCAGATTTCATACGGCCTTGGGTGGATTGGCATCAATAAACAGAGTCACTGCGATCGAAATGAGCGGTCGTCGCGCGGTTGTCGATGGTGGGATGCCGACTGTGAAGACGTTCGAAAATACTGAAATTCGAGCCAGCGTTTCGGCACCCTCGGCAACGATGACCCCGGCTGAGATTGAACGAGCAATTCGATGGCGGTGGATGGCTGAAGAAGATCCGTCGGCTGACGGCGCGTGTAGGGTGATCGCGGCCGACGAAATCGATGGACGCATTGCGGTGGTCATCGAGGAATCGATCGAGTCGGGCATCAGCTATCAAGCTGCGTTCGACGATGACACAGGCGAACTGCTCCGGCTGGAGTTCAAGGATTCACTGACCGGCATGCGCGCGCAATATCGCTACGACGACTGGCGCCGCGTGGGCCGCATTCGATGGCCGTACCGCCGGATGACGTATCAGGATGAACGCCTTTATTCGATCGACGAATTCGATCTTGTGGTGCCGAAGGGATGACCCGGACACACTTCAAATCGCGCGTGCGGGTTCTGATGCTGGCGGGTTTAGCCGTCGGAATGATGGATCGGCCGTTGGCTGCCGTCGTGGCGGACCGAACCCAGGCGGGCATTCTGCCGACGATCGCGCCGAATACGGCCGCGAAAGCGATTCGGGCTGCGGAATCCGCCGTGGTAAAGCTCTATGGCGGCAAGATCGGCCGAGTTCACGGTTATGGCACCGGTTTTCTTATCTCGTCGGACGGCCGGATTCTGACGACCAAATCGCTTCTGTTGTCCGGCCAATCGCTTCGCGCGGTGCTTTCGGATGGGCGTCGTTTTGAGGCTGTCGTCAAGCGAGTGGACGAAGGTCGGCAACTCGCCGAGTTGAAGATCGAGGCGGAGAATCTTCCCTTTATATCGGTGGAATCGAGCACGACGATCGAGCCGGGCGATAGCATCATTGCAATGGGTAACTGGTTCAGGGTTGCGGACGGCAATGAGCCAGTGTCGGTTACGCGAGGCATCCTTTCGATGCGGACGACGCTTGATGCCAACCGGCTGGCACAAGAATTCGACTATCGCGGACCGGTTCTTGTGTACGATGCGATCACGGCGAACCCGGGCGCGCCTGGCGGCCCGCTGCTCGACATTGAGGGTCGATGCGTCGGTATGATCGGAGTGATCGTTGAGGCTTCGGCGACCAACACGCGGTTGAACTATGCGCTGCCCTCGGAGGAACTGCTCGCGTTTCTCGGCGGCGATGCGGCGCAGCCCACCACGCTACCCTCGATGGATCCCAAAGGCGGGCGAGAACCGTTCCTGGGAATCAAGTTGTCCAGACTTGGATTTCGGCAGGTGACGGCTTATGTGGAGCGGGTTGCTGACGGCTCGCCTGCGGCTGAGGCGGGCGTCAAGAAGGATGACTTGATTCTCTCGGTCAACGGAAAGCGTATTGCGGATGCGGGGGACTTTGATGCGCTCGTATTGCGTCTGACGCCAGGACAGCCCGTGCAGATTGTGGTGAAGCGAGGCTCGCAGTTGTTGCGGATTGACTTCGTTGTTGGAGCGAAAGAATGACCCCAACGCTTGGCGTTGCCCTAGTCTGTATCGCTCTGTTGAATTCTGACGAGCGGGCAAAAGACGGTCCTGATCCGTACGAACTGGAGCGGGCTCGCGCGGCGGTGGTTCGCGCGGCAGTCGAGAGCGTCGCACCGTCGATCGTGATGATTGAGACGATCGGCGGCGCACAGCCTGTCGTCGAGGGTGGACCGGGGCGCATCCTGGAGGAGTCGTTCCGTCTTGCAGATGGACCGTCGACCGGGCTGATCTGGTCAAGCGACGGCTACATCCTCTCCAGCAGCTTCAATTTTGCGAGAGATCCATCGATCATCACCGTGACGCTGCACGACGGTCGTCGGATGGTGGCAAAACTGCTCGGGCGTGATCACATTCGTCGGATCGCTCTGTTGAAGGTTGACGCGGACGGTTTGAAACCCGCTGAATGGTCTGGACGCGCCGAGCTTCGTGTCGGCCAATATGGCATTGCGTGTGGTCGGGCCCTCGGCGGGGAGAGACCGTCGATCTCGCTCGGCATCATCAGCGCGCTGGGCCGTCGAAATGGGAATGCCGTCCAGACGGATGCCAAGATCTCGCCGATGAACTATGGCGGACCGCTGCTCGACATCGACGGTCGTGTCATCGGGCTCATTGTGCCGATGGCAGGTCTCGGGGGGGCGCTGGCAGGCGCCGAATGGAATGACAGTGGCATCGGCTTCGCGATACTTCGTGATCGCATCGAGTTCGTGTTTGATCGGCTGGCGGCAGGCGAGTCCATTGAGCCGGGCAAGATCGGCGTTGCGCTGGAGGAGGACGAGCCGAGTCTGTTTCCATTCCTGGACAATCTGCTGCCCCAATCAAAGGGCGTGAGGATCAAGGAAGTCGCGAGGCGATCACCGGCTTCCAGGGCCAAGCTTAAGGCCGGTGACAAGATTGTTGCACTGGATGGGCAGCCGACCGGGGACATGCCGGAACTCCAGCGTCGCTTGTCCGACAGGGCGGCCGGCGAGTCCGTTCGACTTACAATCAAACGTCGCTGGCGGTCAATGGACGTGAAGCTCACACTGGCTCGGGCGAGTGACATCGGCAAACCGCTGAAGGCAGAATCGACGGAAGCTCGCGAGTCGTCCACCGGGGATGATACAACCACACAGCCTGTTGCTGATTAGCCTGCGCACCGGTTGAAGTGAAGCACTCGCGGCCTTCTGTCCGTCATTCTCTAAACTTACGGACGGTGAATGCGTAGACCTCTGTGTCGGGATCGCGCCATGCATCGGGCGACAGGTGCGCTTTTTCCCGGCAGAGCGCCGACAGGAACTGCTCACGGTTCCATCCGGCATCAGTCGCGACATCCGGCAGAAAGCACCCGGCGCGGCTTCCGGACTTTATGTAGATGCCGTCGCGACCCAACTCGAACTGAAGCGGATCGGTAAGCCGGGTGCGCGGTGAGAGAATAGACACTTCAATTCCAAGGTCGGCCAATTCGGATTCGGTGATTCGCATCGCGTGGAATCTTGGATCGCTTAGCGATGCACGCGCCATTTCGATGATGGTTGAAACGAGATCCGCCTCATCCGAAAACGTGCCGATGCAGCCGCGGAGCCGTCCGAAGGTTCGAAGCGTGACGAAGACGCCTGCGTGAGGAATTGCGGCGGCCCACCGGCAGAATGCGGCGAGCGAACTCGGTGACTCCTCTCCTGACGTACCGGCATCCTCCAGGGTGTGGGAGATTCCGCGAACCGCGGCTTCAATTTCGCGGCGAGCGATTCGCAGGAGCATTCGCCCGGCGTGCTGATCGAGCTGAGGGCATTCTGACATGTTCGGTGCGATCCGCGCGACGCGCGTAATCAGGAACGCTTCATCTCGGGCGTCACTCCGCCCAGATCGAGCAGCGCCTCGAAAACACCGGGGATTCCGGGGTTCAGGTCGTATGCGCGGCGGAGGCTGTTGATCGCTTTCTCTCGATTACCCAGCCGCATGTAGAAGCGTCCGAGCTCGGCATGAGGCAACGGATTGTTTTCATCGACGGCGACGGCCTTCTGGAGGGCGAGCTGGGCATTATCAAGATCACCCGACGAACTGTATTGCTGGGCCTCGATGATGAGTTTCTTCGGTTCGTACCCCGACTGTGCCGCAACCCACCGCGCGATGTCATAGGCGGCCTGGTGCTTTCCTCGCAGCTTGAGCGCGTCGGCCTTGCCCTGAACCGCTTTGCTGTAGCCGGGAAATGCCGAAATGGCCGAATCAAACGAAGCGATCGCGCGATCGCAATATCGAATGGCACCGATGAGGTCGTCCTCGCGAAACTGCTTGTCGGCCATGCCCATATAACATTTGCCGATCAGAAAAGACGGCTCCGGTCGTTCGCCATCACGTTCGGAGGCCATTCGGAACATGCCGAGGGCTTCGGCATAGTTACCATCCATGCGCTCTCGTTCGCCCTCTCGAATCATCTGATCGAAGGTGGGCTCGGTGCAGCCCGCAGCGAATTGGCATAGAGTTGCGAGCGTGCAGGAGAGTACGACGGTGCGAAATGAATGTCGGTTCATGCTGCCGCCGATGGATGACGCCCGGCATGCGCTCGAATGGCATCGCGGTTCAGTTGCGAGGCGGTCGCGATGCAGCGTCGAATCAAGTTCGGTCGCCATCGAATTACGAGTCCTATCTGATCCTTGCCACGGTCGTAGGGAATGCTAATCCTGAATCGCGTGATTCACAAGTCGCCGAATGCGCTCCTCCCCGCGCGGCCGGGTCCCGGCGTACCGGCAAGGTGGCATCAACGCTAGGATGCCACAGTCGGGACGAATGACAGGAATTCCTATGAAGCCTCCTCCGCAACGATCTGAATCGATCGGAACGGCATGCCGGTTCGTGCTGCTGTTCCATCGCGATCCCCGTGGCGACCATTACGACCTGATGATTCAGGCTGCTGCTCTGCATCAGGAGCGACGGGGCGATCCATCCGGGCCCGGCGAGGCCGTGGTTGATTCCGCCGATGAACGACTCGCGACATGGAAAATGTCCGATCCGCCGGATTCGATACGGGGCGTACCACTCGCCTGCCAGCGGATTGCAGATCATCGCGCGGTTTACCTGAGTTACGAAGGTCCGATTAGCGGCGATCGGGGAACGGTCACGAGGTATGACTCGGGGCAATGTGAGATTGAGAAGCTCGTCAGCGGCGATTGCATTCTGCTACGGTTTTTCGGACAGCGGCTTCATGGGCGATTTCAATTGGAGCATGTAGCGGATTCAGACGCCGAATGGGTGCTCAGTGTGGTTGCCGACTAACGGCCAAGCGGTTCAATCGAGAAATCAATGCGGCCGGGCAGAAGGGAAAGGTTGGTGACTCGGTACTCCACGCCGCCATTTTTCCAGCGGGACCTTGAATCCAGCCGCAGTCCGCTCAGCAGGTCGCCTTGCATTTGCGGGCTGCCAGGCCACGCGCCGTTTCGATCCAGAACGATTCGCCGATCCAATTTCAACGCTTCCAGATTCTTAGGCAGACGAAGATTTCCGCACCGCACCGATTTGGCGGCCAGTTCGATCGCATCATCACGGAATACGACGTCGAACTCCATGGATACGACAGTCGAATGCCAGGCTGTCTGATACCGAATTGCGAGCGTGACGCTTTCGGGTGAAATCACAACGAATGGATCGGAGACGCCGGGCGGAAATAACTCATCCACGCGCGGATAAATCTCGCGCCGCATTGCGAGCCACCGATTCAGATCCTCCTGATACAAGTGGTAAATAAACGAATGTCCGGCAGCGACATTTCGCGTGAATGCCTGTTCCGCGGCGATCAGGCTGTTGCGGACCTTCTGTTGAGACTCCGGCGGAATCATCGGCGGCCGATACCATCCGGGCGTCTTTATGAGCGCGGAACCGCAATAGACGATAGCAACAATGAACAGTCCGATGGCCACCAACAGGATTCGTGGTCCCAGCCTGCGCGGACGATGCCGGGATGCGAGCCGAGGCGCGGGAGCAAAAGTCGTGGCTGAATTCACGATCGCGGATTCTCCGTGAGGAGGATGGTCGTATCAATTCGTGGAAAATGCAAGCAAAGCCGCGCATCGTCCGTTTGACCCGTGAAGCCGATTGAACCTAAAATCCGGAGAGGAAGTCGTAATCTGATGCACGGCACGAACTTCTGAGTGGTGAACCCGGATCTGGCGGTGATCCAGTTCTGAATGGGCATGTGGGCCATGACCCGAGCGATCGGAATTCTGATTACGGTCGTATGGCTTGGCTGCATGGTGGCCTTGTTTCAACGCGATATCGTGCCCTATTGGCGAGCACAGGATCCCCCGTCACAGCAGATTCCCGACGGTGCCTACCAGGTTGCGATGACCAACGGTTCCGGCCGACGATTGGGCACGACCTGGATTACGACATTTCACACCGGGACGAACGTAAATGTCCATAGTCTCACGCAACTAGATCTCGGAGCAATTTCCGCCGTGCTGCCGGTCGCGGGTCCGCTGTTTGTCGAAAGCGATCTGAGCTACGACCACAGCCAGCATCTGGAGGAATTTCTGTTCCGACTGGAAACGGCGCTCGTGACTGCGCGAGTTCGGGGAGTTCGATTCGGTCAGCAATTCGCCTGTGAAGCCCGGATCGGGACGGTCAAGCAGTCGATGGCGATCGACGCGGATTTGTCGAAGTATCTTGGCGATTCTCTGCGACCGTTCACGCACCTGCAGGGGCTGAGAATCGGGCAGACGTGGCGATTGCGATTGCTTGATCCGATTGCACTATTGAGCCGCTCGTCGGTGGAGTTCACGACAAGGCTTGTTCGCGTCACGGCAAGGGAATCGATCGATCATGGCGGGATGGCCGTCGAGTGTTTCCGAATCGAAACGGATGGAACAGTGGCGTGGGCGACAGATTCGGGGCGAGTCATCTTGCAGGAGGTTCAAGTGCCGCTGCTGGGGAAATGGATGCTCGCGGACGAACCATACAGCGATCGTGCCCGGCTCGAGGCAAAACGGGAAGTGAGGCAGCTGCGCGATTCGCGCAATTTCGGAAGCAGCCAGACCGAAAAAGAGTGAACGCGCTCAGGATGGATCGGAATGTCGGTCATCGTTGACAACGTGACAAAGTGCTACGGCCGACTTCGAGCGGTTGATGGCGTTTCGCTGACTGTGAATGCCGGCGAGGTGTTCGCCTTTCTTGGTCCGAACGGCGCCGGCAAGACCACCACCATCAAGATGATCACCGGGCTGCTTTCTCCCGACAGCGGTTCCATAACGGTCTGCGGACATCCGATGTCGAAGGAAGCTCAGCAGGCCAAGTCGCACATGTCGTTCGTGCCGGATCAGCCCTTTTTGTACGGGAAACTGACCGCGCGCGAGTTCATTACCTTCGTCGGACAGATGTACTCGATCGATCGGAAGATTCTTCGATCGCGGGTTGACGAGTACATGGCGCGGTTGTCGGTCACTTCTTTTGCGGATCAACTTGCGGAAGGCTTCTCGCACGGCATGAAACAACGCGTCGTGCTGGCCGCGGCATTGCTGCATCAGCCTGAAGTGTTGGTGGTCGACGAGCCGATGGTCGGATTGGATCCGCGCACCGCGCGTTCGGTCAAGGACCTCTTCCGCGAATGGGCGGATGACGGCCGATCGGTGTTCATGTCGACCCACACGCTGGATGTGGCCGAGGCCATCGCCGATCGAATTGGCATCATCCATCATGGACGGATCGTCGCCAGCGGCACGCTGGCGGAGTTGAAGGCAAAAGCTGCAAGCGAGCAGCGGCTGGAGGACATTTTTCTCGATCTCACGAATCCGCAGGAACCACCGGAGCGGCAGGAGGTCGCGGTCGCCTGATGACCAGTTCACGGCTCACCTCAAGTCAGATACCGGTTGATGCCTCGGTTCCAGCGTGTAATCCCGCGCCGCCCTCTGCGGGATTGCTCGTGCATCTGAAGCTGACCTTGCTGCGCAATCGCCTGCGGCAGCTGGTGGATCAAAGCCCGCTGCAATTGGTGCTGGTGATCGTCTTCATCGCGACGATATGGGCGGGTTTGTACCTCGTATTTGATTATGTCCTGATCTATATCCGCAAGTTCGAGGAAGAGGCCATCATCGCGTTGCCCATCGTATTCCATCTCTTCTTCTTCTCGATGCTGATTCTTTTGTCGTTCTCAACGGCCATACTCATGTATGGGGCGCTTTTCAGTCGCGAGGAGGCGATTTTTTTGCTTGCCGCGCCCAACGCTCCGCGCAATATCGTCGCCATTCTGTACGCCGAAGCCATTTTCTTCTCGAGTTGGTCTCTCGTGCTGCTTGGGTTACCGCTCATGGCGGCGATCGGGCAGGTACAGGGGCTACCCTGGCATTTCTATCCGGTTTTTCTGATTGCATTTCTCGGATTTGTGCCGATTCCCGGCGCAATTGGAATGACGGTCGCGTTGTTCGTGGCGCTTCACCTGCCGCGGATGGCCCGGCGCGTCGCGACCTATGCCACGGTCGTGGTGGTCACGGTTGTCGTGCTGTGGTGGGGGCGGTTATGGAATTTCTCGGCTCACGGCGCGTCACGGCGATTCCTGGATGACCTGCTCAGCGAGCTGGGTTATTTAAGGGGATCGTTGTTACCGTCGAGCTGGGTGGCCAAGGCGATTGACATGTCAATTGCAGATCGTCCGTGGGACGCCGCATTCTACCTGCTCGTGACCATTTCAACAGCATTGTTCCTGAGCTGGTGGGGCCATTTGTTCGTGGCTTCCCGGCTATTGCCGGCGATCGGCCGGGCGCATGCGTCGCCTTATCGACCGCGTCCAGCCGCCGCTGTGACATCGGCCGTCGTGACACGAGTGGCCTTTTTCTACCTGCCGGCGAAGTCACGCGAGCTGATCCTTAAGGACGTGCGTAACTTCCTTCGCGATCCGGTTCAATGGTCACAATTACTGATTCTCTTCGGCCTGCTCTCGATGTATCTGTTCTACTTGCCACGAAGCCGGCCTGAAGGATTCACCGTACGATGGCAGGCACTGATCTGTTTTCTCAACTATGGCGCGATCACGCTGATTCTCTCAACGTTTACAAGCCGTTTTGTTTTCCCGCTCATTTCGCTGGAAGGCCGACAAATCTGGCTCGTCGCGTTGTGGCCGATAGAGCGGGGAAGCGTGGTGTGGGCGAAATTCTATTTTGCGATGACGGTGACTGCCGGAACAGCGATGCCGGTCACATGGTTGTCGATTCGAGCACTCAATCTGCCGCCGATGCTTGCGGCAATTCAGGCTGCGTGCACGCTGGTCTCATGCGCCGGACTTTGCGGTCTGGCAATCGGGCTCGGAGCGAGAATGCCGAATTTCACTGAATTGAGTGCTGCGCGGATATCTTCCGGACTGGGCGGAACCGTGAATCTCATCGCCTCGGTGGGACTGGTGGCCACCAGCGTTGCGCTGTTTGGAATCACGTGCTGGGACATGGCCGAATCGGAGCAAATGGTACTGACTACCACTCGGTCAGTCATCTGTACGGCAGCGGTTCTTCTATTGAACTTCATCACGTTTGTTGTGGCGATGTGGATCGGGGTGCGAAGTTTCGAGCGCCAGGAGTTCTGAGGTCGCATTCGCGATGTCGGCTGCGCAAATGGTCTAACTCTTCTCAATCTCGTACTTCTTTACTCGATATCGAAGATTGTCCCTGCTGATTCCGAGTGTTCGCGCGGCCTTCGACTGGTTCCAGCCGTTCTCACGCAGCGCTTTAATGATAAGCGCCTTTTCATATCCCCAGAGTGACGATTCGGACTTGACGTCCTTGGGCGCCTCCTCGCCCACCACTTCGCGTGGGAGGTGCGCAAGGCTGATTGTTCCGCCGTCGGCGAGCAGAACCGCGCGTTCAACGATATTCTGAAGCTCGCG
Source organism: Phycisphaerae bacterium (assembly GCA_019636475.1). NCBI lineage: Bacteria > Pseudomonadati > Planctomycetota > Phycisphaerae > Phycisphaerae bacterium. The sequence continues at coordinate 285,324 of JAHBXN010000003.1, read as the reverse complement.
GATATTGCCGGGCCAACTGTATCCGGCAAGGTGTGCCATGGCTTCGTCGCTCACCGTCGGTCGACCGCATCCCAGCGCCGTCGCGGAGATATTGATGAAATGTTCCACGAGCGCGGGAATGTCCTCGCGGCGCTGGCGCAATGGCGGCAGATGAATCGGGAATACGTTCAGGCGATAATAGAGATCCTCGCGGAATTCGCCTTTCTCCATCGCCTCGCGCAGGTCTCGATTGGTCGCGGCGATGATGCGGACATCCGTCGCAAATGTCCGCGTGCCCCCGACGCGGACGAATTCCTTTTCCTGTAAAACGCGGAGTAACTTGACTTGCGTGCTCGGCGAAATGTCGCCGATTTCATCAAGAAAGAGCGTGCCGCCGTCCGCCATTTCGAACCGGCCCATCTTCTCCGCGACGGCGCCGGTGAACGCGCCTTTTTCGTGGCCGAACAGTTCGCTCTCCAGGAGGGTTTCCGGCAGGGCGGCACAGTTAATGGCAATGAAAGCTCGCTCCGATCGCGGACTGGCCGCGTGGGTGGAGCGCGCGGTGACTTCCTTGCCGGTGCCGGTTTCGCCGAGGAGCAGGACGGTGGCATTACTGCCCGCGACGCGATTGACCATGTCCATGACCTGCCGCAGGGCCTGCGAATTTCCAATAATTGGCGGTTTGACGCGGAGCGTCTCGCGCAATCCTCGGTTCTCGCGAACGACGTTATCGTGTTGAACGGCGTTATGGGCGCCGGCCGCAGCCAGATTTGCGAAGATCTGAAGCAGCGTCAGGTCGTCGTCGTTGTAGGATCCGCCGCCGATCTTGTTAAGAACCTCGACGACGCCGATCGTTTCGCCCTTCCAGATGAGCGGTGCAGCGATCAATCCGCGCGTCTGGAAGCTGCTTTTGGCGTCGATGCCCCGGAAAAAGTCGTTGTGCTCGTGGACATCGGGGACGATTACGCCTTTGCCGGTCGCCGCGACGCGGCCCGCGATGCCGAGATTGGCATCGAATTCTTCGCCGATCAGTGACGGGCCTCGGTCACCGACAGCAGCCATGAAGACCAGCTTATTGCGGCGCTGGTCCAGCATCAGGACGCTGGAGGCTTCGGACCGAAGCACAGCTGCCGAAGAATGGGCGATGGCTTGCAGCACATCGCCGACATTCAGGGATGCATTGATGGCGGCAGTCGCTTCGACCAGCGCTGTGGCGGTACGCGGTGGAATCGCTCGGTACGAACTGTAGTCGGGCAATGGAGGCTCTCGATCCCTCGGGGCTGGAGTCAGAAGCAGAAACTGGGAATCTTTTCCCAATTTCTCGTCCGAGAACCCGAAGCGGCGGTGAGGATATCGGTCTGACGTGCGACACGATCGATCCTAACCCTTTTACTCAACATTAGTTTTGACCGATTGGGGTGTCAAGGGTAAATTAGCCCAGCGATCGCGTCGCGGAACGTTTTCCAGATGCCTCGGCGAGTGAAATCGCTTCATTCTCCTTTGTGTTTTCCTTGAACCCCCTGGAACTAAGCGGCGTATTAACGGCAGGTTACGAGTGGAACACAGATCCGGCTCCGAGGACCAGATTCCCGATGAGCAAGTGCTCGCGGGCTTCCTCGCTGGCGACGAGTCGGCGTTCCCGGTACTTGTCCGCCGCTACGCCAACGAACTACTCCAGTTTGTCAGCCGGTTTGTGCGGAATAGTGCCGTTGCGGAGGACATTGTCCAGGAGACGTTCATTCAGATTCACCAGTCCGCCAGCGGGTTTGATCCGCAGCGCAGGTTTCGGCCCTGGTTGTTTACGATCGCGGCCAATAAGGCGCGAGACACGATTCGCGGCCGGGCCCGCAAACGGGAGATTCCGCTCTCCATCAGTGCGGAAGGGAGTGATTCGGAACAGGTGAGCTACCTCGATTTTCGATCGGATCCGTCCGATTCGCCCGATGAGATCATCGAAGCGAACGAGCAGAAGGCGATTGTAAATGAGGTGATTTCGAGGATGCCGACTCATTTGCGCGAGGTGCTGATACTGGGGTATTATCAGCGATTTCCGTACAAGGAAATCGCGGAAGTGCTGGGTATCCCGCTTGGCACTGTGAAAAGCCGGCTTCATGCGGCAGTGACTGCGTTCGCGGCAGCGTATCGGAGAGAAATTGAGATCCGATCGTGCGGGACGAAGGGGATGGACAAGGACCTGGATTGACCGGCGCGATGAAGTTCGTGTCGGGAATGTGTGAGTAGTGAAGTTTTTCAGTGAAACGTGGGGTGTGCGGGTGTATGAACGATCAGCGAGACAGTTCTGAATACCAGGCCGATCTAATCGGCTATCACCTCGGACTGATGGATGAGAACGAGCGATGCGGTTTTGAAGACCGTCGCGGCGGCAGGGCGCAGCTCTCGGCCGATTGCTCGCGCCTGGAACGACTGCTGGAACCACTGAAACTGGACCGAGTCGATTCACCCGACGGCGACTGGATTAACCGTCTGATTCGCAACATTGATGATGCATGCAATGCTGGCGCGACCACGCTGCCGTTTCCGAAAAACGCGCTTGCGGTTCCCCCCGGTCAGGCGGTGACTTCGTCAGGCAGCTCACTGTTTTCGATACGCGAATTGACGGGGCTTGCGGCTGCGATCGTGATGTTCGCGGGCATTCTCGTTCCCGGATTCTACACGGCGCGACAAACGGCACAGCGCGTCGCTTGCGCAAACAACCTTCGGATGATCGGCGGCGGTGCGGAAAGCTACGCTCAGATGTTCGACAACACACTGCCTTTCGCCGGCCCGATACCGGCGGATGCTCGGTGGGCGGCGGCATCGGAATCCGCGCAGCCCGTCAGAAACTCGCGACATTTGTATCGGCTCGTTCTTGGACAGTTGGTTCCACCCGAAGCCTTCGTGTGTGCCGGGGTTGAGAGCGATCGACCGATGAACGTCCCATCGTTTGAGGACTACGACGATTTTCTCGATCCACGCAATAACAGCTACGCAACCAACTTCACCACCCAGCCGTTTGCCCACGGTGATTTTCTCCCGGCCATGCCGATGGCCGCCTGCATGACGCCGCTGGTGGACCAGAACCGACGGCTGCTGCCGGCGGATTCGATTCGTCTGAATTCGATGAACCACGGCCGAACCGCCGGTCAGAACGTGTTGCGAGCCAATGTCTCGGTTCAGTTCTTCAATACTCCGAATTGTGGCCTCTTCAACGACGATATTTATCGCGTCCAGGGCGTGAACGAATACACCGGCAAGGAACGTCCGCGGGCGATCGAGGATGCGTTTCTCGTGCCCTGAATCGCATGGGATCCATCGATGGCGGAGCGAGTCTGGACCCGAATTACGATCCGGCTCGGTGACATCACCGAATTTGATGGTGACGCGATAGTCAATGCCGCCAATTCGTCACTGCTTGGCGGGGGCGGTGTAGATGGTGCAATTCATCGCGCGGCCGGGCCTCGATTGCTTGCCGCTTGTCGGAAGCTTGGCGGTTGCCCGACGGGCTCGGCTGTCATCACGCCCGGCTTCGATCTGCCTGCGAAGTTCGTCATTCACACCGTGGGGCCGATTTATGAAGATGGGATGCACGGTGAAGCGGAGCAGTTGCGATCGTGTCATATGGAATCTCTCCGTCTTGCGGCCTCAAATAGCGTGAGGACCATCGCTTTCCCAGCAATCAGTTGCGGCGTGTACGGGTATCCGCTCAGTGAAGCGGCGCCGATCGCATTGGGGGCGGCTGCGGATTTTCTATCTGAGCAGATCGCAGGAGGTGGCGGGGGACCGAATCAGCTGATCGAAAGCATCACATTCATTTTGTTCGGCGATTCAGCATTGAACGCGTTTCATGAAACGCGCGAGTCACTGATAGGTAATGCAGGCGGTAGACTTACTTCTCAATGATTCGGGGCCATTCCTGTTCGTCAGTGGAAAGCGCTCTCAGCCGTTCAAGCTCCGCGAAGATCTTCTGGAAGTCCGCGATCCACATATCACGCTCGGATTTGACCTCGGCGGACGACGAATCCGATGAATATTCGATCAGGTACTTCAGAATTTCAAGCTGATTTGCCCGCGTAAACGGGCCGACATCGCCAGACGCCCATTTCCGGCATTGTGTCAGCGCATCCTTCAGCAGGGCGAGAGCCTCATCATTCCGACCTTGGGCGGCCGAGCACTTCGCCCGCTCCACGAGCACGCGAATGACGCCGGTCGGATCGTCGTCAATGTATTTCGAGTAGATGTTCTGGGATTCGCTCAGATGAAATTCTGCATCCGAATACCGCTTCTGAAGCGTTTGAACGCGTCCGAGCCACATCATAGCCAGCGCCGTGCCGAGTGACTCCGATCCGAACAGTTCCTCGCTCAGCGCCAGCACTTTCTCGCAATTCTTTTCGGCTTTGTCCAATTCACCGGAAATTGAATAGGCAAATGCCAAGTTCAGCAGAGGGGGCCCCATTTCGATGCTGCGATCGGAAGTGAGCTTGGAGATTCGGTTGATTGCGCTCGTCAGCGTTCGCTTGGCGTCGTCTGTCTTGCCCGCCTGAAGCTGGAGCGCACCCAATGATGCTGCCCGACCGGCCAATTCGAGCGTATCCGTGCGTTCTCGGTCCTCGTCATCCCATGCCACGAGTTTTGCGCAGTAGCGAGCACCGTCGACGAACATACGATTGGCCTGGCAGAGCTTGAACACCCGGGCGAGGATATTGGTTGCATCCTGTTTCCGCGCACGCTCGCGGATCTGCTCACATCGCCCCATTGCTTCGTCCAGGAGCTTGATGGCGTCGCTCCCGCGACCGGTTCGGAGTACCATGCCGGCCAACTCCACCGTACGATCCACGGCACCGATATCAAGCGGGTCGTTTTGCTTTGCATCCAGCTGACGCATTTCGGTGATCAATCGAATGCCGTCATCGAGCTTTCCGGCTTTGACATACGCACGAGCCAGATTCCCTTTTTCGATGAATGTAAACGGATGCTCCTCGGACAACTGCGTGCTGAAGATCTCCAGTGCGTGGCGCCGAAACGGGATGACGTACCGATCCTGCCCAAGCCTTTCATACAGCCACGCCAGATTGCTGACTGAGACGCCGGTCTCGCGGCCGTTCGGACCTTGCAGCGTCTCGCGAATCACGTATGCTCGAATTTTGTCGTTGAGCGCTTCTTTTTCATTACCGAGGTAGACTTGAATCGTACCGCGATTGTCGAGCGATTCGGCCATCTCGAGTGTTTCGCCGACTGACTTCAGCAGAATCTGGATCGCCCTCCGAAAGTGATCGACGGCGCTGCGCGCCTTCGGCCCGACGAATCCTTCGTTGCCGGACTGATAAATCTTCAACCACCCGAGACGGTCATGCACGCGCGCGAGCAACGGGTGATCCGGCCCGAGTTCGGATTCAAGGTTTGACTGCGCGCGTCCCAGCGCGAGTTCCGCTTCGTCAAACCAGCCCAGATCAACCTGTGCAGCACCAATCGCCACCAGTGCCAGACCACGATCCGGGTCTGACTCAGCGAGCGTCACCTCATACGTTTGTAGCGCCGTCTTTGCTGCCGCCACGGCCTTTGCATAGTCCCCGGCCGCCTGGAGCCGCTCCGCATCGGCGAGCGCGGCGTCGGCTGCACGCAGGGCGTCCTGCTTCTCCTTCGGCAGAACGGAGCGGAATTGCAGGGACTTCAGGAGATTGCTTGCGGAGATCGAAAGATGGTGTTTGGGTCCGAGCAGGGCTTCACGCGTTTTGTGGGCCGATTCTGCAGGGGCGATTCCTGCAGCAAATTCGCCGCGATTTCTCGCTTTCATCGCGTCGTCAAATTGCAGCCGGGATTCGTCGATTCGAGCGGTTTCCGGCTCCGTGAGTTTTTTGCCGCTTCGGCCGATCAGGGGTGGGATGTACAGCGGATCCTGTTTGGACCGCGCTACGAGCGCGTCGTGGTCAATTGAACCGTCGGCTGGCTGGGAAGTCTGGGCATGAATCAATCCGGGGAAAATCAAGTGAACGAGCAGTACCGCGCAGAATACCTGTTGTCGCGTTCGACGAGACCGTGGAGCGTCTGCAAATGCCGGTGCCATAGTTTTCCCTCCTCCACCAAATCGCCCCAGGCCGCTTCGACGTTCGAGCAGCCCACGACTTGTTGTGGACTTCGTTTTTGACGAGTTGCCGGGTTGAGTACGCGGCACCGTGTGAACAAAAGCAGCTCGCTGGAAAATGGAACGGGCCGTGAGCACCCATCGTACTCACGGCCCGTGATTTCAACAATTCCGTATCGAATCAGGAATCAGCGTCGGCGGCGGATCAACGCCATCGCGGCCAAGCCCACGAGGCCGATCGTTCCGGGCTCCGGAACGCAGTTGTATGCCTCGTTGTAGGTGGTCGCCACGCAAAGGTTGTCGATGGTCTGAGTCGTCGAGAGCGAGCCGCTCGGGCTTCCCTGCCGGAATGCAAAGGCAGTCACGCCATTGCTGAAGCCGGGATCCGTTGCACTGATTGAAGTGCCGGATTCGAGCGCCTGATCGATCCACAGGCTGCCGTTCTGACCTGTGAAGTCATATGACACAACGACGCGGTAGCTCTGACCGAGCACCAGATCGCCGGAGAAAACTTCGCCGTTAGCGTTGGTAATGCTGCTGTCGTTGCTGAGCGCGAATCTGAAGCCGCTCTGCGAACCGGCAGTCACCCACAGTCGCGAAGTGAAATTTGAAGTACCCTGAAGGAAGTGCGCGAAATAGACGCTGGTCAGAGATGCGCCAGGCTGCTCAACGACGACATCGAAGGATGCGTACCATCGATCGCCCGCGACCATCGGACCACCAGCCGGCACGTTGACATCCTGAGCGGCAGTGCCAGAAGCAGCCTGCACAATCTGGATCGAATTGCCGTTAATCTGGACCGGTCCGTTTGCGCCGCTGTGAGCTGCCCATGTGCCGCCGGGGCCTGGCGTCGGATTGGTTCCAACCAGATCACCGTCGTCCCGGTTGAAATTCTCGTTAACCAGAATCGAGGCCCGCGCCGTCACGGCGTTTGCGCAGATCACTGCCAACGCCAACGCCAGAAATCCTGCCTTCTTCATTATATTGCTCCTTTTCTCCTCGGAATCACTCGGTGCCTTGAGTCGTCCTGACTGGGTTGGCCGAGCAATTCGTCCGACACGATGCTATCGATGCGTCACGACCATGCCGTGATCATCACGATGACACATTCGAATTGCCATGTGAAAAAGGGACGCTCGAAGGCGTGTGCCCTCTTCCACCTCCTGAAGTCTTATACTAAACAACCCGCTCCGGATTTACAACGATCTTCGGCATGCTTTTCGATGATCCTTTTGTGAGTTTCCCTTAGCGCGTTTCGAAGAATCGCCGTCATCGTCGCGACGGGGCAGCCCGCCCACATTCCCCGGCGATTTGCTCTACTAATTCTATAAGTCTTTTTGCGATAAGTGGTTTTGTCGCCGAAGGGAGTGCCGTCCAGTCGCCGCCGTGTCGCAATATCTCGACGGTCGCTCGGTCCGATCCGATGTTGATTGGGCCATTCAGGACGATGGCGTCCGCGTGTTTCGCGATCATTTTTGCTTCGGCTTTTCGTCGGCCGTCGTGATCCTCGAGCGCGAAAGCGATTGAGATGCGCCGACCTTTGACGCGGCCGAGTGTCGCCGCGATGTCGGGGGTCGGCGTGAGTTTCAAGGTCAGTGCGGCTTGGGATTTTGGCAGCTTGCGTCGCGCGCGATTGAGCGGTCGATAGTCGCACACGGCGGCGCAGAAGACTGCCGCATCCGCGCAGCGGAACGCACGTCTGGCGGCTGCCAGCATCTCTGCGGCGGTCTCGACTCGAACTGTATTCACGCTCGCGGGTGGTTTCAGTTCCATGGGCCCGGAGACCAGAGTGACATGGTGGCCGCGACGTGCCGCTACGGCCGCGATGGCGAATCCCATCTTTCCGGACGATGGGTTCGATATATAACGAACTGAATCGAGATATTCGCGCGTGGGTCCGGCGGTTATGAGAATGTGCAGCGGCTTCGGCGACATACTCAGGCGATTCGCGAGCGCGGCGGTTTGGCGGTGAGCAGGCGGGCAGCGCATTCCAAAATGACGCCCGGCTCCGACATCCGGCCCGCGCCGATGGTTCTGCACGCGAGCCAGCCTTCTCCCGGCGGCGCTTCGTGATAGCCCAGGTCGCGAAGCGCCTGAAGGTTACGTTTGACGATCGGATTCTCCCACATCCGCGTATTCATCGCCGGGGCCAGCAGCACGGGACAATCCGTCGACATGACCATAGTTGAGATCAGGTCGTCGGCAATTCCACACGCTATCTTGCCGATCATGTTGGCGGTCGCCGGCGCGATGATGAAGAGATCCGCGGCTTCGGTGAGCCGAAGGTGCTGAGGATCGTGGTAATTCTGAGCTTCCCAAGGACTCGTGAAGACCTGGCGCGCGGTAAGCGACTGAAATGTCAGCGGAGTGATGAACTTCGTTGCCGCCGTCGTCATTGCGACCGAAACACCTGCGCCCCTTTGAACGAGCCGTGAAACCAGCATCGCCGTCTTGTATGCCGCGATGCCGCCGCAAACCGCAACGACGACCTCATACCCCGAGAGATTGTCGAGAGCCGAGTCTTCAGAAGGCGGATTCCTGTCAGACATTGCGGTGGCCGTCGAATTCGCCGGCCTCGGCCTGGATCTTGCCTTCGGCGATTTCCTTGATGGCAATTTCCAGCGGGGAGAGCCGACCGGGTTCAATCATCGGGCGCGCCCCAAACATCAGCTCTCGCCATCGCTTCTGTATCATGGCGGTGAATTTGAACCGGCCGCCGATGCGGTTAATCAAGTCGTCATTCTTGAGTTCTTCGATCATTCGGGTCTACCTCAAAATTCAGGTTACGCTGTACCTCTTTTGTATATAGTCGTCAGCGCTCCTCAACCGGCTTTCGCGGCGATGAGCGATTTGATGCGCGCCAGGGTGTCGTCGATCTGATCATTCACGACGAAGTAATCATAGCATCCGGCCTCGTTGGCGTAGCGAATTTCGCCATCCGCCTTCTCGAGCCGGCGGCGTATCACATCCTCAGGGTCGGTGTTGCGGCCGATGATCCGACGAGCCTGCTCCTCCGGATTGGGTGGGAGGATGAAGAAGCACACGGCATCGGGCATTTTCCGGCGAACCTGAATGCAGCCGTTGATATCAATTTCGAGGATAATGGCGCGTCCTGCCGACACAGCCTCCCGCACCGCAGCGAGCGGCGTGCCGTAGTAATGACCGTATACCTCGGCGAATTCAAGCAATTCTCCGGCGTTCCGCAGCTGTTGAAATTCTTCCGGCGATACATAGCGATAATCCCGATCGTGCTGTTCTCCGGGGCGCGGCGTGCGGGTCGTCACGGATACGCTGAACTCCGCGGGCAACTCGTCGCACAGCCGGTGGCAGATCGTGGATTTGCCGACGCCGCTGGGACCACTCACCACGATGACCTTGCCCTGTCGCTCCATTCCCGCCGATGTCATGACGCTCGCCGGCCTCCTGCCCGCTTCCTAAGCAGTTTGATATCGATCCGTCATCGCTCTCAAGCCACGTTCTGTACCTGCTCCTTGATCCGATCGACACTGGCCTTGATCGCCACGACGTGCTTTGAAAGCTCTGCGTCGTTCGACTTGCTGCCTATGGTATTCGCTTCGCGAAGCATCTCCTGCGATAAAAAGTCCATCTTTCGTCCGGCCTCCTCGGGGGCTTCGCATAACGTGTCAAACTGATCGAGATGGCTCGAGAGTCGAGACACCTCTTCGTTCACGTCGCATCGCTCCGCAAAAATGGCAACCTCCCGGGCCAGCGCATCCTCGTGCAGCTGGACATTGAGACCCTCCATTCCGTCAAGCAGCTGCTGCACCCGCGACTGGAGCCGCTTTTGATACTCAAGCACGACGGACGGCGATCGACGGCGAACCTCTTCAAGCCTCGAACGAATTTCCCCGATGTGTTCGCGAAGGTCACGCAGCATCGCCTCGCCTTCGGCTTTTCGCATTCCGATCACGCCGTTGATCGCGCGATCAGCAAGCGTTTGCACAATCTTGAACTGTGATGCCAGTCGTTCGTCATCAATGTCCGCAACCTGCATGATTCCAGGCGCGTCGAGCAGTCGCGAAAAGTCAATGCGAGCCAAGCCATACCTTTTGCCCACTTCCGTCAATTGCCGAACGTAATCGTCGAGTACGTCCGTATTGATCCGGCAGGCCGAAGAGGGCGATTCATCGGCGATACGCAGCGAAAACGTGATGCTTCCGCGGCCGAGGCGCTCACGCAGCAAGCGGTCGATATCCGCCTCATAGCGGCCAAATGGCTCCGGAAGCTTGATCGAGGCTTTGAAGTAACGATTGTTCACGCAGCGAATTTCGACCCGGTATGTGACACCATCGGCGGACCATCGTACCTCGCCATAACCGGTCATGCTCTGAATCATTCGCCGCGTCCTCGACCAATCCGCTGAGTCGCTGTGTGTCAGTTGCCCGGCTCAGTCGTGCCGGAATTCGCGGGTGTCGAATTGGCTGGCGGAGACGTCGGCGTGTCGGAAACGGGTGCTGCGACCGGCGACTGCGATGCGGGACTGATCGGAAGATCAGCCGCACCGCCGAGATCGGTCGATTCCGTCTTCGCGGGCGCGGGCTGCACCTTGGCCAGTTTCTCCGGCGCGAAGATAAAGTTTCCCGCGATATTGAGCAGCAGAAAAACGCTCACCAGTCCGACGGTCACCCAGGTGAGGAAGTCGCCCGTTTTGGTGCCGAATGCGGAGTGTCCGCCAACGCCGCCGAAAGCGCCGGAAAGTCCGGCGCCGCGGTTCTTCTGAAGCAGAATCAAGCCGATGAGCAGCAGCGAAACACCGACAATCGCCATGCTCACGAAGAAGCCGAGATATCCAAATGCCAACATGAATTCCATCCTCATTTTCGCCAAGTTCATCAATTACCGCTCGGCCGAACGTCGTTTTCGCCGGCTCGCGCGGATGAACCATCATGCTCCGATCATTCAGGTCTTAGCGGCGATGGCCGCGTCGATTATCGCCGCAAAATCTGCCGCCTTGAGACTCGCACCGCCGACGAGCGCGCCGTCCACATCTGGGCATGCCATTAATTCCGCGGCATTGTCGGGCTTTACGCTGCCGCCGTACTGAATTCTGATCTGAGAGGCCGTTGCTCCGCCAAATTTCTCGGCAAGGACCGATCGAATGTGGGAATGCGCCTCCTGGGCCTGTTCAGGCGTCGCATTACGCCCGGTGCCGATGGCCCACACCGGTTCGTACGCAATGACCAGAGAGGTCACAGCCGCCGAAGCGATTCCCGACAGGCTGCCATGAACCTGCCGAGTCAGCACGGACTCCGTCTTGCCGGAGTCGCGCTCGGCGAGCGTTTCACCGATGCAGACAATCGGGGTCAGGTCCGCCGCAATTACTGCACGCGCCTTCAGCGCGATCATTTCGTCGGTTTCGCCATGCACACGCCCATCAGCATCCTTCGGGCCGATGGTGTGCCGTCGTTCACTGTGCCCGAGGATGACGTATTTGCAGCCGGTTTCCTTGACCATCGCCGGCGAAATTTCGCCAGTGAACGCGCCCGACGTTTCGTGGTGACAATTCTGCGCGCCAAGCGCCAGTGGCGATCCGGCAACGGCCTTCGCCATCGGGAACAAATAGGCTGAGGCAGGAAAGATTGCGAGATCGATCAGTGACTGGCTGCCGAGGCGGGCGCAGAGTTCCTGCACGAGCGATCTTGCCGAGGCAAGATCGAGATTCATCTTCCAGTTTCCTGCGACAAATGGTCGCCGTTTCATGGACGTGAAACCTCGCAAAGCGCGCGCTTCCACCCGAAAACTGCCAACTTGGTCAAGCCCTGTATGAGAACTGATAGCTATTGCACTGTCAAGGACTTGCGCGGAACCGACCGTGGCTGCCGCCGACAAGCAGGGCATCGGTCGTTATGCCGCAAATACAAATAGACCGAGGCACAAGTTCACTCGGAGGGTTGCGCAATCAAATCCCGTCGCCCATGCATCTAACATGATACTGCTCAATAAGATACGAATATGTTGCCGGCCCTTCCCTAAATCTTTGCGGTTCGGCAGTTCACCTATTTTCACCGCCGACCGCGATCACGTGGCCGACCGTTCGGAAATAAAGATGGCCATCGACGACTGCCGGCGTCGCCATGCAGACCTCGTTCAGGTTATTCATGGCGAGTCGTTCAAACTCCGGTCCGGCGCGAACGACAAACACCTCGCCTTCCTCGCTCGTGAAGTAGAGCCTACCTGCGGAGGCGACACCGGACGCTGTGAAGCCTGTGCCGCTCACGAGACGTTCCCGATACTTGGTCTCGCCCGTAACCGCGTCAAAACAAGAAAGGACTCCGTTGTCGCGGCAGCAATAGAGCAGGCGGCGATAGACGATCGGCGTCTGCATATAGTTGCCGCCCCGATCGTTCCACCACGCAACCTGCGGATGGGTTGCCTCTGTGGAATTCAGCTTAATGCGGCCTTTGGCGCCGGTTTTGATGGCGTAGATCGGGGCCATGGATCCGTGTGCGTTGGTGATGTATATAAGTTCTCCGGCAACGACGGGTGTGGGCACAGGGATGTCACCGCCTCCCCGCAATCGCCAGATTTCCTTGCCGGTAGCCAGATCATAGCCGCCGATGTGTTTCAACCCGTTCACGACGACCTGCGATCGCGGTTCGCCGACGTAGACGGTGGGTGTGCTCCATGTAGGGACGTCCTTTCGCTGCGAGCGCCACAATTCCGCGCCGGTCCGGACATCAAAGGCCGCCAGAAAGGAATTCTGCTGAACGTCGCATTGAATAATCACTCGCCCATCGTGGATGACAGGGGAGCTTCCGAATCCCCACTGCGCATCAGGCACGGCGAAGTAGCCGGAATCCAGCAGGCCGAAATCCTTCTTCCACAGGAGCTTGCCTTCCATGTTGTAACAGTACATGCCTTCGCTTCCGAAGAATGCGAGAAGGTGTGTGCCATCCGTCGCGGGTGTTGAATTGGCATGACTGCTTTTTCGATGGCGCTTCACGCGCGGGATTGCTCTGCAGGCTTCCTGGTCCCAGAGAATACGTCCGGTGCCACGATCGAGACAGAGCACTCGAAAGCTGTGTTCTTCCGGTTCATCAATTGATTCGATATTGCCGTAGAGTCCTACCTTCACTTCGGGGCGATCATCCTTCGTGTTCACGGCCGTTGTGATGAAGAGCCGATCGCCCCAGATGACCGGCGATGAGTATCCGAGTCCCGGAATTGGCGTCTTCCAGCGAATTCGCGTTCCGTCATCAACATTCCAGTCAATCGGCGCCGGAATTTCGTCGGCGATTCCGCGGGCGGCTTCTCCGCGAAACTGCGGCCATCGGGGGATGACCATTTTCTCGTCGGCGAGTGCCGGTGATCCGATCGATATAACCGCCATCATCACGCGAACGATTGTGCTCATGTAAATCTCCGGTCGATGGCACCACAGACGGCAGTCAACGCATTATTCACAATTCAGATCGAGAGTTAACCTTTTCAATTCAGGCGGTGCGGCCCCGCAGGCTGATTCGGATCTACGATGGATCGCCTGCGACCACCGTCGACCGACGATCCGATGGGCATTGCCCGGCTTTTGCTGCATACTATCATGGGGTTTGTCAGGCAGTCTACAATTTCCGGTCAATGTAGAATCCAGGGAGATTCCATCATGAACAAGTTGACGAGGTTCGGACTGGCCGCGATGCGCGTTGTGGCATGTACGGCCATTTTTGCCGGCGCGGCAGGCGACTCAGGCATGGCATGGGCCGACGAAGGGGATCGCATGGAAGCAAAGTATGCAACAGTCAGGCTGACGACGGATTTGTCCGTGCTGTCTCCGAAAGAACAGAAGATGATTCCGTTGCTGATTGAGGCGGCACAATACATGGATGCCGGTTTCTGGCGTCAGGCGTATGGCGACAAGGGAGAGTTGCTCGGGTCAATCAAGTCACCAGCGCTGCGGCGCTATGCTGAGATCAACTACGGCCCCTGGGACCGGCTCGATGGCAACAAGCCGTTTGTTGAAGGTTACGGTGACAAGCCATTGGGTGCGACATTTTATCCAACCGACATGTCCAGGGAGGAATTTGAGAGGCATCTGGTGGAACATCCGTCCGATGCCGCCCGCTTCAAAAATGAATACACCGTCATCCGGCGCGACAAGGATCGTAAACTCATTGCCGTCGATTATCACGAGTTCTATGAGGACATCGTCCGCGGTGCGGCCCTGAAGCTGAAGGAAGCGGCCGAACTGGCGGAGGATTCCGATTTACGGGAATACCTGCTCTCCCGGGCGGTGGCATTGATGAGCAGCCAGTATCGTGCCAGCGATATGGCATGGCTGGACATGAAGAACAACACGGTCGACATTGTGATCGGTCCGATCGAGGTGTATGAGGACGCGTTGTTTAACTACAAGGCGGCCTTCGAAGCATACGTATTGGTCAAGGACAAGCAGTGGAGCGCGCGCCTTGCAAAATACGCCAGGCTCCTGCCCGACCTCCAGCGAGGACTGCCGGTCGACGAGAAGTACAAGAAGGAAATGCCGGGAACGGACTCCGACCTTAACGCCTATGACGTGATTTATTACGCCGGAGATTGCAACGCGGGTTCAAAAACCATCGCCATCAATCTGCCCAACGACGAAGAGGTCCAGCTCCGCAAGGGCACACGGCGTCTCCAGCTGAAAAACGCGATGCGCGCCAAATTCGACAAGATTCTCGTGCCGATTGCGCGTGAGTTGATCGTGGATGAACAGCAGAAGCACATCACATTCGATGCCTTCTTTGGCAACGTTATGTTCCATGAAGTCGCGCACGGGCTGGGAATCAAGAATACGGTCGACGGCAAGGGTACGGTTCGGGATGCCCTGAAGGAACTCGGCTCGGCACTCGAGGAGGGAAAAGCGGACATCCTCGGTTTGTACATGGTCACGCGACTGTTTGAGCAGAAGGAAATCACTGACGGCACGCTCATGGATAACTACGTCACGTTCCTCGCCGGCATCTTCCGATCGGTGCGATTCGGAGCCGCCAGCGCGCACGGACGGGCAAACATGATCCGGTTCAATTTCTTTGAACTGGAAGGGGCGTTCTCGCGCGACGCGAAGACCGGCAAATATCGCGTTGATTTCGATCGAATGCAGAATGCAATGAACGCGCTTTCAAAACGGATTCTCACGCTTCAGGGCGATGGTGACTACGATGGCGTAAAAAAGCTGATGGATGACATGGGCATGATCAGGCCGGCCCTGCAGAGTGATCTCGATCGGTTGTCGAAAGCGGGAATTCCGGTTGATGTGGTGTTCGAACAGGGAATGCAGGTCTTGAAGTAGTTCGCGGTGGATGGCCTTGTGGGTTGGCGGTCCGGGCGAGACTGCGGCCCGGGTGAGACTGCGGCGGCATTCAGGAAAACAGGTCCAGCCCGCGTTGCGCCGGTTGAATCTCGATTTCGATGTCCTTCACGGCGGGTGGATCTAGAACATCTGGTCGTTCGATGGCTGTTCGAAACGGCCACAAGCGTTTGGGTGTGTCGGCAGACGTTTCGTCCGCTGAAGCGTATGAAGAATGCAAGGCAGCCTGCGCGGCAAGTTTGAGCGCACGGAGCGCGAAGAACACCGCCGGTGGAACGCATTCAGAGATTGAAATCCCACAGTTCGGGAAGCCGAAGCTGACGTTCTGGCATTCGAATTCAACGCGATCAATGGTGCAGCCTCTCGCCGCAGAACCGTTGCCGGCCATGAGGCGGCAGTGCCTTATGCGTGGCACACAAGCCGTGTACGCCCACGCGCGAATCGGCGAAACGGAGATCGGTCGAATGGCGGAGACCATCGGCTAACTTCCCCGTGTAACGGTGAGGTAACGTGGAAGGTTCGTCGGTCGAGCGGCCTACAGGGACGCATGAGGCCGACTCGCTCCATCCTATCAAAGGTGAACGGCCGATTGCGAGTTTTCGCAATTTGTTGGAAACGTTTGCGGACGCTGCGATAGTTCGCCGGTTTGTCGCCACCTTTACACTTGTTGACCAAGGTTGTGCGCCCCCCGGCTTGGCACGGTTGACGCTAATAAGGACCGGCCGGAGAATAAGATCGAAATCGCCGATTCGCCGCACGGGAAATCTGCCTGAATTTGGATAGAAGAGGTCGCTCATGAGCAGGTATTACCTATCAGCATATATCGCATTTTTGATGGTGCTGGGGGCCGTCGCCACACCTTTGGCCGCTGATTCAGGCCCGGCCGGCGCAACACCCACTGATGCACAGCGAAAGGCTGAAGCTCTGAGGCGCTTCAAATCGGCCCGGCTGGCTTTTGTGAAGGATCTCTATGCCTTGGATGGCGGACAGGCGAGCAATGTTGAAGCGTGGATGGAATCGCAGGCTGCCGCTCATCAAAGCTACATGGCGGAGCGCGAATTGACGCTCCGCCGCCGCGAGGTCGCACTCACGTCGCTCATTACGAAGATGCGGGACATTTCGGACGCCACGCGGGACGAAGTTGCTCGCCGGATGCAGGAGCAGATTTACGACATCTACTCCAAGGCGCCGCTTAGTCTTGCGAACACGGCCAGGTACACCGAAAGCATCCTTTCCCCCGACATGGTCGAATTGGGGCGGAAGATGATACAGAATCGCCACGCTGACAAGCTCGGGGTTGGGCCGGTTGATATCGCCCGGCTTGATCGGCTTCTTGTCGAGCCCGTGAGGGTCGGCAGCGGTGAAGTGGTCTTTCCGGCACGCGCTTCCACCGCAGCGGCGGATACACTTCGAGCCAATGCCACAAAAGAGGCACGATCGAGTGGCGCCGAAGCCTATCCTGCGTCCAACAAATTGAAGCCTGATCCCCGAGCAGCAGAAGATTCGCCGGTAATGAAGAAACCGCCGCCGCCCTCCGCGCCGGAGATATCGGCATCTTCCGCGCCGTTGGAACCTGCGCCGCCGATCGATCAGTGGAAGTCGCGTCTGGAATCGATGATCGCCCGGTATGAACTCACGGATGACCAGCGGTCCGTCGCGGAGTCGATATTCGAAAGCTGCCAATCGCGGGCGCAGCGTGCGCTTGAGGCGAAACATGCGGACATAGAGAAGGCCGAGTCCATCCCGGACGAAGCTTCGAGAGCGAAGGCGCTTCGAACACTGACAAAGGAAGCCGACAGGATTTTCAGCGAAATGTGCAGCCGCATCGAGGCCGTCGCCTCCGTCGAACAGCGAAACAGGGCGGCGCAGCGCGATAGAACGGCCGAGTCCAATTAAGTGCTTCAGCATCGCCGGCTTTTTCGTCGGCGGGAGAGATTTCATTGCGAAAGCCAGCGGTCTTGATCACGGGTGCCGGAGGCGAAGTCGGCTTCGGGCTGATTGAACAGTTTGCCAAGCGAGATCATTCGCAAATCATTGCCCTAGATATCAAGCCTTTGCCGGCCGAATTAGGTCAGCAATGCAGTGCATCAATTGTCGGCGACATCCTCGATGAAAATCTGCTACAGCGGCTCGTCAGCGAATTCGAGATTCACTCCATTTATCACCTGGCGGCACTGCTGAGTACCCGCGCGGAATATACGCCGGACACGGCACACCGCGTCAATGTCGAGGGCACGCTGAATCTGCTGAAGCTCGCTCATGAGCAGACGCGCTGGCACGGCCATTCCGTTACATTCGCCTTCCCAAGCTCGATCGCGATATACGGCTTGCCGGATATTCAAACGAAGGAACGCGCGGGCCGGGTCAAGGAGTCTGACTGGAACTTTCCGACGACGATGTACGGATGCAATAAGGCGTATTGCGAGATGCTCGGGCGATATTACTCACTGCATTATCGACAGCTCGCCGCCGAGACGGATGATCGCCGAATCGACTTTCGATCGTTGCGATTTCCGGGATTGATCAGCGCCAGCACGCTGCCGACCGGCGGCACGAGCGATTATGCGGCCGAGATGATTCACGCGGCGGCTCAAGGTCTGCCGTATGCCTGCTTCGTTCCGCCGACCGCACGGCTGCCGTTCATGGTGATGCCCGATGCAATCCGCTCGCTGATCGAGGTGGCCGAGGCGCCTGCCGACCGGTTGACCCAGCGCGTTTATAATGTCGGGGCCTTCTCGCTGAGCGCGGCTCAACTTCGCGACAAAGTGCTGAGTGCGTTTCCCAATGCCCGAATCACCTTTGAGCCCCACTTGGCACGGGCGCGGATAGTTGATACATGGCCGGCGGATGTGGATGATTCAGCGGCGCGCCATGACTGGGGATGGAGAAATGAGTACGACGTCGACCGCGCGTTCAATGAATATCTCATCCCGCAGATCACGCGGAGATACCGGACGCCATGAATTTCCCAGCCTCGACAAGATACGTCTGACACGTTGACTTGCTCAATGAATCTGTGAATCGGAACTCGACACCTGTAATCCGGAAACAAGCATGTCCCAGGTCTGGCAATCAATCGATCACGAACTCGACGGCCTTCGCAAGGCCGGGCAATACAAACAGCTCAAGTACCTCACCCGACCCATGGGACCGGTGTCGCAGATCGAAGGCGTCGGCGAAGTGGTGGTAATGTGCTCGAATGACTATCTCGGCCTTGCCAACGATCCAGAGGTCGTCGCTGCCGGCGTCGAGGCTCAGGAGAAGTGGGGGGCTGGGACCGGGTCCGTGCGATTCATCTGTGGCACGTTTGAATATCATCGCGATCTGGAGCGGAGAATTGCAGAACTCTCCGGGACGGAGGACGCCACGACCTATGTTTCATGCTGGAATGCCAACGAGGCGGTGTTGCCCACACTGATGGCGGCCGGCGGGGATTCCGTAATCGTCATCAGCGACGAACTTAATCACGCCTCGATTATTGATGCCATTCGCCTCGGCAGACAGATCAATAAGTCTTCGCAGTCAAAGGTGTACAAGCATAGCGATATGGCCGGACTTGAGGCGTTGTTGAAAGAGCATTCGGCCATACGGAACAAGATTGTCGTGACTGACGGTGTGTTCAGCATGGAGGGCGACATCGCCAGGCTCGACGTCATCCATCGGCTTTGCCGCGAACACGGTGCGATCCTCGTCGTGGATGACTCGCACGGCGTCGGCGTATGCGGTCCCACGGGAAAGGGAGTGGCTGAACACTACGGTCTATTCGGAAAAATCGACGTAATGACCGGCACGCTTGGCAAGGCGCTCGGCGGCGCGGCGGGTGGTTACATCGGTTCCCGAAAAAACCTGATCGACCTGATGGTGCAGAAGTCCCGTCCGCAACTTTTCTCCAATGCGCTGCCTCCTGCGACAGCCGGAGCCGCAGCCCGGGCGATTGACATCGTGCTGCGCGATCCGACGCGCGTCGAGAGATTGAGGGCGAACGTGCGGTATATTCGCGGCGGCCTGAAGAAGCTTGGATTCGAAGCGATCGAAGGGCCCAGTGCGATCACACCAATCATTCTCGGTGAGACCGCCAAGGCCATCGCCGCAAGCAAACGGCTGCTTGAGCTGGGCGTCTTCGTGATCGGATTCGGGTACCCTGTCGTCCCGGAGGGCACCGCTCGATTGCGCGTGCAAATCTCGGCGGCGCACGAACAGGCGCATCTCGATCGTGCGTTGGGAGCGTTCGCGAAGCTTTGATGAACTGGGACTCGCAGGTGTGATCTGGCCGCAAACGCCACACAAATGAACGAGGACTGCCGTCGCCGGATCGGATCCTCGCGACCCGTAAAACGCCTTTGAGACTTTCAAACCGAACTACCCGAAACACAGCCATGAGCGAACGTGCAAAACTCCTGATCTTCCCGGGCTCCGGCAGTCGAAAGTTCACCGAAGCCATTTGTCGACATCTGCGCGTCCGATCCGGTAAATGCGAAGCAAAGCATTTCTCAGAGGGAAATACCTTCGTCCGCGTGCTCGAGAATGTTCGCGGCCGAGATGTTTTCTTTGTGCAATCCCTCTCCTATCCGGTGAATGATCACTTCACGGAGATTCTCTTTTATGCCGACGCATTCAAGCGCGCATCGGCTCGCAATGTCACGGCTGTGATTCCATTCTTCAGCTACGGCAAGGGCGATAAGAAAGATGAACCCCGTGTATCGATTCGAGCGCGTGTCGTTGCTGATTGTCTTGAGGCGGCCGGGGTCGATCGCATTGTGACGATGGACCTTCACGCGCCGCAGATTCAGGGCTTCTTCCGGGTGCCGGTCGATCACCTCTTCGCGTTGCCCGTTATTGCCTCCTACTTCCGGCGCAAAGTCACGAAGGACTGGGTTGTCGTCGCTCCGGATGTCGGCGCGGCGCAGATGGCCAACGCCTACGCCCGGGCGCTCGGTGCAAAGACCGTCATCGCCGAAAAGACACGCGACGACCATCGCGAGAGAGCCGTCGTCAAGCGAATCATCGGCCACGTCAGCGGCCGCAATGCCCTGATTGTTGACGATTTCACGATCACGGGCGGCACCTTGATCGCCACCGCTCAGAAACTCAAGGAAGAGAATGCCAAGGATGTCTATGCCGCAGTTGCGCATGGCGTGCTGACGCCCGGCTCGGCCGCAAGAATCGACTCGAGTCCGATCAAGCAGATGATCGTGACCGACACCATCGAATACCGCTTCGAACCGCCGCCTCGGAAACTGCGGGTCGTTTCTACCGCCAGACTCTTCGCCCAGGCAATCAACAACATTCACAAACAGACAAGCGTGTCGAAACTGTTCGAGCAGTAGGAGCCGGTTGATTCCCCGCGTTTGGCCTCGAACGCGGTCTCCGGCCGGCGCTGCGGACGTTGCGTGTCGATCGCTTGCGATTGTGCAGAGAAAAGCGGATCAGTCGATCGGGGGATGAGTCTGAATATCGTCTGGCGGAAATGGGTCGATAGGCGGCGAAGGGCGGATGATATCAAGCGGCGTTCGATTCACATCTCGATCAGCGCGCTGTTCGCGCAGCCGTTTTCGTTCCGATCGCTTGCGGGCCTTGGATCCGTCGCGAGCGACGCGGTTTTTTTTCGGCGGGCGCTTACCGAGCTTGATATCCTCATCAAACTGTCGCTTCGTCCGCAGGATATGATGATAATGCTGTGCGAACCGGTGAGATTCGTCGCGCACCTGTTGAAGAAGTCGCAGGGCGGCGTCGTTCCGGGGCAGCCGGATCGGCTGCTTCCGCGATTGAATGAAGATTTCCTCCTCGCGCTTGGCCAGCGAAATCACCATCGGCGGCTTGACGAACGCCTCTTCGCACGCCTCCAATGCTGAGTGAAGCTGCCCGAGTCCACCATCGATCAGAACGACATCCGGATACAACTCTTCCCCTTCGGCCGCTCGACGATATCGTCGCCGAACGACTTCCCGGATGCTGGCGTAATCGTCAATCCCCTCGACGCTCTTGATCTGAAATCGGCGATAGCCTCCCTTGAACGGCTTGCCATCAATGAAGCAGACCAGCGCGCCGACGGTTTCCTCGCCCTGCAGATTGGCGATATCGATGCCTTCGATGATGCGCGGCGTGTGCTCCAGTTCGAGGATTTTTCCGAGGCGGGCGAGACCCTCTGTTGAATCGACATAGAACGACTCGGGCTGCACATCGACTCGAGCATCCCCCGACAATCGCAGTTTTTGTATCGCGCGGATCCGATCGCGTAGTTTCGCGGCTTCCTCGAAGTTCAACTCCGCGGCGGCGGTCTCCATGTCGCGCTGCATTTCGCGAATGACGACGCTCTGCTTGGAACCCAGGAATCGCTTGAATCGTTCGATGTCCGCTCGATACGCCTCCCGGCTGATGCGGTCACCGCAGGGTGCCGTGCACTGTTTGATCGGGTAAAGGAGGCAGGGCCGGAAGAAACGGCGGGTGTCGTCGTCATCGCGAATTTCCAGCTCGCACGTCCGGAACTTGAATACCTTCTGCAACGCGTTGATCGCATCGCGAAGGTCGTTCACGCTCGTGAAAGGGCCGTAGAGTTTCGTTCCTTTGCGGCGCGGCGTGCGCGTGATGAACACGGCGGGAAAGTCATCGCCGGTCGTGATCTCCAGATACGGGAATGTCTTGTCATCCTTCAGCAGTTCGTTGTAGGGCGGCTGGATGTCCTTGATGAGCCGGTTTTCCTGCAGGAGCGCGTCAACCTCCGTATCGCACAGAAGGAAGTCAAAGTCGCACACCAGGCCGGCCATTTTCGCAATTTCAGGGCCGCGCGATCGAAGCAGGTCCGCGGAATTCTGAAAATAGGATCCGACCCGCGATCGGAGGTCCTTTGCTTTCCCGACATAGAGAACGCGACCCTTGGCATCCTTCATGAGATAGACGCCCGGTGCTTTCGGCAAATGCGCAATCCGGGTGCGAAGCGACCCGATGCGTTCGGATTCAAGGCGAGGATTCGTCATGCTCGTGCGGGAATTGTAGGCGTGACACTTGCCTTTGGTGAGGGGCTCATCACGTGCTGAATCCTCGATGGGCCCCGGATCCTAGTCAAAGTGGAAAGGCGCGAACAGACGCTGATGCTCGCGCTGGCAGAAGCGGTCCGTCATGCCGGCAATGTAATCGCAGATCACTCGGTGCGCCGTCTGATCGGGTATTCGGCTTCGGAATCTCGACGGCAACAGCTTCGGCTCGTTGAGATATGCCTCAAATAATTCGGCAATCAGTCGCTTGGCCTTCAAATCCATTCGGACGACGCGATGATGTCGATAGACGGACTCCATGAGAATCTTCTGCAACTCGTCCACGCCCTTCTGCATCGCGCTCGAAAACCCCACGACATCGCAATGGTGGCGTCGCACATCTTCGATGCTCCGAATCCGCGCCACCTTGATCTGCTCCCGCGTGTTGCAATCGGCGTCTTCGTTCAGGCGCGACGCCAGCCGGTCAATGATCGGGCGACGGAGGGCGTGAATATTCTTGTCGGGGTAGGCGGCCCGAATCGGCTCAGCCGCTTCCCTCCAAAGGCGGCTTCCCATCAGGGTGGTCTCAGTAAGTATTCCTTGCCCGAGGCTGTCCTCGATATCGTGCAGGGTGTAAGCGACCAGGTCCGCGACATTCGCAATCTGACCTTCGATCGGACAGCGTGGCCCGACTTCGAAGAGTGCGGCGATTTGGTTGTCCTTCGATCCTGCCGCGCTCGGGTGGTCGAATCGAGTCTGGTGCTTGATAAGCGATTCCCGCAGTTCAAAGGAAAGATTCAACCCCCGAAATCCGGGGTAGGGATGCTCGAGATAATCAACGACCCGCAATGACTGGACGTTGTGCTCGAATCCGCCGTGACCTTTCATCAACTGGGAAAGCGCCTTCTCGCCCGCGTGTCCGAATGGCGAGTGTCCAAGGTCGTGAGCCAATGCGACCGCGCCGGCGAGCCGATCATTGACGCCGATCAATCGAGCGAGTCGCTCCGCCTGCGCCATGACTTCGAGCGTGTGGCTGAGTCGAGTCCGGAAGTGATCCGTTTGACCCGTGATGAAAACCTGCGTCTTGTACATCAGCCGGCGAAAGGCCATGCAACTGATGATGCGGTGGCGATCCAGGTCAAACGGGCGTTCGTCGGCTGCATCGGGGCGAGGGTGAACCCGGCCGCGCGACGAATCGTCATGAACGGCGAAATCAGCGAGCGGTGATTGTCGCGGCGCGGTGGCAGCCATGGCGGTGGATTGTATCAGGTTCCGATATTGAATCTTGGCGCGATCAATCGAAGTTGATCGCAAACCTGCGCCAGGGCCTGTGGAATGACGCGAACATCGCCGACGACCGCCATGAAGTTGGTATCACCGTTCCAACGGGGCACGACATGAATATGAAGATGCCCCGGCAGGCCGGCGCCTGCACAGCGGCCGAAGTTGATGCCGATGTTGAAGCCATCCGGCCGCAATAGTTCGGTAAGCAGCAGCTTCGCATCCCGCGTCAGGCCCCAGACTGCCAGCATCTGGCTATCGCTGAGCTCCGCGAGGTCGGCTTTGTGTTCATTGAGCGCAATCAGCAGATGTCCATTGGTGTAGGGGTACCGATTCAGGACGACTAAGGCCGAGTCACGCCGTCCGACGACGAGATTGGCGGCGTCCTGCTCGGGCTGGGCAGCGTAGTCGCACAGGAAGCACCCCTCTCGCGCGGTCGCCGCGGGCGACTCAATACCCGGCAACGAATGAATGTACTCCATTCGCCACGGCGCCCAGACGTTCTTGCTGAAGTCACTCACGGTCTGTTGCCTCGTCTGTCCGTCGAAGGCCGGCCTCCCGCCGCCGGCTTGCCGAGCAGTCTTCTCAATCGCTGACGCACCGATGCCACTTCGCGGTGGCCGACCGAGGCGTGAAACTCACCGGTAATCCGGCAGGGGCCGAAGAGGTCAATCGGATCGCGACCGAATCGCGTCGGGCGAAGCGATGCGGACTCGATCCGTCCGGAGATTTTCTCGCCGTCGCGGGAGAGTTTGAAGAACACGAACCCGGCGCCTTCGTAGCTGATCGCGTTGTCACCGTTGACCAGACAATAGGTGATGGCGGCGTTGGTTTGCGTGCTTTCCGCGTACGACTTGCCGGGTAGGGCATGCCACAAAAGTTGGATATGCAGAAGCTGCGAAGTCCAGACCAGATCATTCAATGGTTCCGGGTCGGCGTCAGGCGTTTGATCCATGCCGTCAACGCCGTCGGACGAATCGACGTTCGACGGCCGGGATGCGCGTTGTTTCTCAAGGTGCGGAACTTCGAGTATGCGCGGCTCAAGTTCGAGAACGATCTCGATGCTTTGCTCGCTGTTCATCCGAAAATAACCACGCGGAAAGGTTTCCGTGAATGTGTCGTTTTTCTGGGCATCGCGAAACGAGACGAGTTCGATTCGGGTCGTCTCCTGATGACACGCACATGACATCACCACAGCCGCCGCGGCTGCCAAGGCGTGCCGGATGCGCGAGGCCTCACATCGCCATGGACGCCCGGTTGATTGTCGCCGGGGTGAGCTCGACATCGGGGATCAGGGCTCCTGATCGAGGATCGCGTGGCTTGATTTGGCCGACACGAACCCGGTCGGTTCAATTCCGAGAATCGAAAGCGCGTCGCGTTCGACGATGGACACGAGCGACTGACGCGGAATCGTCGGAAGATTCGTGCCGGTGACAAGGTGGTTGA
Organism: Phycisphaerae bacterium; assembly: GCA_019636475.1. Classification (NCBI taxonomy): domain Bacteria; kingdom Pseudomonadati; phylum Planctomycetota; class Phycisphaerae; species Phycisphaerae bacterium. The sequence goes on along the minus strand of JAHBXN010000003.1, from coordinate 260,264 downwards.
TGCGGTAGAGCGACTCAATCGCCTTGGTCGGCGTGGCGAACGGAAAATCGCTTCCGAACAGAAGTTTGTCGATCACGCCGTACTGATACGCCGCCAGCAGCGCGTTATAAGCCTGCCAGGGACGCTGAATCAGCGACGCGATGTCGGCATAAACGTTGGGATGTTTACCAAGAAGGACGACGCACTCGTCGATCCATGGATACCCCATGTGCGCGATCACCATGCGTAACTGCGGCAGATCGCGGGCAACTTCGTCGAGGAGCGACGGTCGCGCGAATTCCATCTTTGCGGCGCAATTGAAGTGAATTCCCTGTTGGAATAGAACCGGTTTCCGGAGGCGGGCCGCTTCGGAAAAAACCTGCATCGCGCGACTGTCGGAGGGATGAAAGTCCTGCGCTGCGGGCGAGACGGCGATCGCCTTCATGCCGTATTCGGCGTGGGCCTGCTGCAATTCGTCGAGCGCTTCATCCACGTTCGTCGGATCGATTCCGGCCACGCCGATCAGTCGATCCGGTGATTGCCGGACATAGTTGAAGATGAATTCACTCGAAACCGACACGCCAAGATAGCGACTCTTGAAGCCGATCACGAAGGTCTTATCAACCGGCTCGGTTGCCCTGCGATGATGCTCGACCGAAGCGTCCGGACACCCATTTCCGCTGTGCTCGGAGCCGTGGCCCGCCCGCTGGGATACGCCTAGGGAAGCGGTGCCAACCTGCTCGGCGGATTCCCAGATATGGGTATGACAATCGACAATCACTTCGTCGGTTCCAAGAAGCCAAGCAGCACCGGAAGGCCCTTGTATCGGGTTCCATCGATACTTCAGGCTCGCCACTCGCCCCGACAAAGTTAGTCGACATTGATTCAGTCGGTCAAGACGACGTGTTTTCATGCCGTTTTTGACGCATCTCGTAACCCAGAACCGGAGTTGACACGCTGTTGAAGGGATCGGGTTGATGAATCAGAACAAGCGCTTGTTACGGAACAGTGAGCAATACGGAAGGGTAATCAGTTTGAGTTTCTCATTGACGACGGGCTGGCCATCTTGTTACTCTCGCATTTATCGGAAATGACCTGTTCGGGTCTTTTTCGGGTTAATGCAGCTCACAGGATCGGTGGATTGTGCGGATAGGGTGCACAAGCTATTGATCGAAGTTGTCGGGCCATGTGGGTTTGCAAGTGCCGAACGCAGTCATGGGATAGGGTGGTCGACGGCGAAACGTTGGCCGAGCTCTAGTTGCGTAATCGGTGTTTGGGTGGGAAGAATGCCGGCAATTCGGTCGATAGACGCGCGTCGTTCTTGCGCGCTTCCCCATCAAATGGCGTGGCGGAGATGCCGCGCTCATCGGAGCGGCCTCTCCACAATTCGCCGAACGATTCAAAGTGCAAACGCGACTTCATCCCTCCAGACCGCGCGCAGAATCGCGCATCGAATCCGTATGACTAGCCGCATGACCGGCGTGGAACGTCTTCATCGCGGTGAGATCGATAGCCAATCCTTTGGATAGGGTGGGAACAGTAAATCGGGAGCATTATTTATGTCGTTGAGATTGCGTTTCGTTGCAGGTAACTGGCTGTGTATTTGTAGCGTGTCGGTCTTGCTCGGCATTTCCTCGACAACTTCGGGGCAGTGCGTCGTTCCCGATAATGGCGGAGGCACCGTGACGCTGCCTCCGGCGGGATGCGCGTATCTTTCACCCTCTGAGGTTCATGCGATCATCGACGGCCTTCCGCCCGGAACGACGATCGAATTCGCTCCCATCCACAGAAACTTCATCTGCGAGGGCGGCTCGCAGGGATTCCCGTTCTGTCCGCCCCCCGGCGTCTGCGAGGGCCCGGCTCCTGGCGGCGGCAACGTGGACTGCTTCCAGTCGACGGGTGAATTCGTGGCGAACGGGACCGGCGTTCTCGCCGGTTTCTCTCGCCCGGTGACCATGCCGATCCAGTGTCAGGTCCGCACTCAGCCGCGAACGCCGGGTCAGCCGGTGCAGTCGTTTGACACGGACATGTTTTTCATGCAGGGCCAGTTGCCTCCCGGTGATCCTGATTTCGATCTGCTTCGGATCACGGCCGGCTCTGGCTTCGGACTGCCCAGCCCGGGTCACACCACCTTAACGCAGTTGCCGGGCGGCAACTGGGCGGTCGACAGCTTCTTCGACATCACCTATCGCATCGACTTCATCGGTTCGCCGGGCGGTCCGCTGGCCGGAATGTCGGGCAGTACCACGGGCACGATTCACATGGTGGCGGGACTTCCTCCGGGAACCGGCCTGGCCTGCTGCCTGCCCAATGGCATGTGCGTTAATGTGTCGAGCACCACCGAATGTGCGTCGATTGGCGGCACGGCCCAGGCGCCGGGTTCGAGCTGCCTGACGGTTGACTGTCTGATTAACGTCAACCAGGCATGCTGTCTGCCGTCCGGCGCGTGCGTTGAGAATGTTCCCGTTGCCGATTGCCAGCTTCAGGGAGGTATTCCCGGTGGCCCCGGCAGCACCTGCCAGAATGTAAACTGTTTTCCTTTGTTGCAGGCCTGCTGCCTTCCGACCGGGGGATGCGCCGATCTGGAAGTCTGGGAGTGCGACCTGGGTGGCGGAGTGCCGCAAGGCCCGGGAACCAGTTGTGCGACCGTGACATGCGGTGGCGGAGGATGTGCTCCTCTTCCAAATGGAACGGGCTGCGCGCAGACTAGCTGCCCCCTCGCCGGACAGGAGTGCCAGCCTAGTTGCATTCGATTTGACCCGACGACCGGCCAGTCGACGGTCATCGCCTGCGAGTGCCGATATCTGCCTGAGTGCCATGCCGTGATTCAGGGCGGCACACCGGGCGGCGGTGACGGCGCGGATCCACGCGGCGGCGGCAATCCCTGTGTCGTGCCGGATAACGGCGGCGGCACGGTCACGCTGCCCCCGGCCGGATGCGCCTACCTGAGCCCGAGCGATGTCCACATGATTCTGGACGGTCTACCGCCGGGCACCACGATTCAGTTTGCCCCGATTCACACCGACTTCATCTGTCGCGGCGATCAACCCGCCGGTGTGTGCTCGTTCCCGCCTCCATTCCCGGGCGTCGATTGCGATCAGCCGGGCGGTACGCTGGGTGGTGAGCAGGAGTGCTCGGATTCCAATCTGCACGGCACGCTGAACGGCACTGGCGCGCTGGCGGGCTTCAACCGTGGCGTGACCATTCCGTTGAGCTTCGAGACCCACACGGCGCCCCGAACACCGGGTGATCCGATTCAGTCGTTTGATACGACGATGTTCCGGATGTTCGGTCAGATCACGGGTGATCCGGACTTCACCCTGCTCCGCGTGGTCGGCGGAACGGATTTCGGTCTGCCAAGCCCGGGTCATACGACGCTGACACAGTTGCCGGGCGGCAACTGGGCGGTGGACAGCTTCTTCGACATCACGTACCGAATCGACTTCGTCGGCGCTCCGGGTGGCCCGCTCGCGGGAATGTCCGGCTCAACGACGGGTACGATCCGGATGGCGACGGGTGGCGGACCGGCCTGCCAGGGCTCCTGCCCGCCGGGTACCGTCTGCCGCGAAGTGCGGACGGTTCTGGCCGACGGTTCGATCAATGTCTGCTGCGAGTGCGAATCGTTTGCACAGGCATGCTGTCTGCCCAATGGCACCTGTCTGGATCTCGATCCGCTCAGTTGCCATGTTGAGTTCGGCGGCATTCCTCAAGGCCCCGGAACGACTTGTGCGACCACGACCTGTCCGGTCCCCGAATGCGGTCCGAGGCCTGACGGCCAAGGCTGCAATCCGGCTCCTTGCGACGTGCCGGGTCATGCTTGCGTTCCGACATGCGTTAATTTCGACCCTGCCACAGGTCAGACGACCGTGACCAGTTGTGAGTGCCGACGTGATGACTCTTGTCGCGTTCAGCTCGCTGGTGGTGGAAGCGGCGACGGGAACCCGGGTGACGGAGCCGATCCGCGTGGCGGCGGAAATCCGTGCGTCGTTGCAGACGCGGGAGGCACAGTCGTGCTGCCCCCGGCCGGATGCGCCTATCTCAGCCCGAGCGATGTCCACATGATTCTGGATGGTCTGCCGCCGGGCACGTCGATTCAACTGGCTCCGATCCACACGAACTTCATCTGCAACGAGAACGCAGGCACGCCGACGGTATGCTCGCAACTGATTCCACCGAACATTTGCGAAGTGGCGGGCGGCAGTCTCGGCGGTCAGAAGGACTGCTTCAACTCCGACATCCAGTTCCAGGCACAAGGGACGGGCGCATTGTCCACCTTCAGCCGACCGATCTCGATTCCGCTCTCGTGCGAAGCGCATACCGCGCCACGCTCGCCAGGCGATCCGGTCCAGTCGTTTGATACGGACATGTTCCGGATGTTCGGTCAGATCACGGGTGATCCGGACTTCGACCTGCTCCGCGTGGTCGGCGGGACGGACTTCGGTCTGCCAAGCCCGGGTCATACGACGCTGACACAGTTGCCTGGTGGCAACTGGGCGGTGGACAGCTTCTTCGACATCACGTACCGAATCGACTTCGTCGGCGCTCCGGGCGGCCCGCTCGCGGGAATGTCCGGCTCAACGACAGGTACGATCCGGATGGCGACGGGCAATGGTCCATCGTGTAAGGGCGTCTGCCCGCCTGGCACAGTCTGCCGCGAGGTCCGAACGGTTCTTTCGGACGGCACGATCAATCTCTGCTGCGTGTGCGAAGCGGTTTGCTATTGCCCCGGCGATGTTTTTGCAGATGGCGTGCTGAACGGAAAGGACATCCAGGCGTTCGTCAATTGCCTGCTGGGTGTTCCCAATCCGGATCCGCAGATCAATTGCGCGTGCGTTGACTTTGACGGCGATGGTCCGGGCTTGAGCGATATCCCGTTCTTCGTTCACGCGATTCTGGACAAGCAGCCGTGCCCGCAGGCCGTTTGCGGAAACGGAATCGTCGAACCGGGTGAGCAGTGCGACGACGGCAATCAGGCTGCCGGCGACGGTTGTGATCAGAACTGCCGGCTCGAGTAGGCTCGAACCGACAGCCAATTGAATTGACTCACGGGGGCGGGTGCAATTGGCACTCGCCCCCGCTGCTTTGAACGGCCTTCATGGGAACAGGCGCGAACTCCGCATCCTGAACTCACCGCCGGTAAATTTCGCAATCCGGAAATGTAAGGCAGAAGCCGTACCAGCGGGTCATGAGTTGCATCGGTCGTCGTCGAGGTCCGGTGGAGTCGGTTCGATGATTCGCGTACTCCGCATAGGGGATGCGTGTGCGAAGGTCTATTCCAACGATGATATCATGAGGGTCCACGAAATCGGCTAATGCTCCATCCGGATGCGACGCAATGTCTTCGATTGGATAGAAGCGTTGGACGCGATCAGTCCAGACTCCCAGTCCGAGTTGCATTTCAGGTAGACGCGCATCGACCGGCCCCATCGTCCGGCGGAAGCCTGGCGGCAGAAAGCCTCGGCGAGTGAGCCTCGTCCATTCAGCAATTCGACCCATGCATCGCCCGAATAGTCCGGGCCGCGAGACGGCAAGCACTGTTTTGTAATTGTCGTCGACTGCTCGTCCGGCGGTGGTGTGTATCAGCGGGCCGGTCTGCATCCGATGTCCTTGAAGCGGCCCGTGGACGCACTCGCCGGTGATATGATCCCAGTAGGACCCGGTGCGATGGTCCCCCAGAATTGAGAGACCATTGTAAAGTCCACGATGCCCGAAGTGATGAATTCGGCCGTCAATGAGAGGGATCATACTGACCCCGGAATTGCAAACCACTCAGAAAGACACCAGCCAGGGGTGGCCGGCGATTTCTCCTTGTGCGACGTGGTGGTATGCCATCTGTGTCGTGATTAACGCGACGGGAGTTGGAGAGATCTCTGACACAAGTACCGGCGTATCCGGTGTCAGCAACCGGGTCGTGATGGCATCACTTAGTGGCTGATAACTGCTTACGCGGAACGGCCGAAAGACATCATGATTAAACAGTGACGCGCGTGAAAGGTCGAACGAAAGCGAGGCAGAGAGTTCTTGACCTGGCTCCGGCATAGGCTACTCCCCCTCCATGATAATCAATCCCCAGTAGAATTCAGCCGGATTTGGAAAGTGCAGAGTTCCCGAATTCAGATTGCCGCGGGAGGTCAGACGCCAACCGGTGGGCCGAGTGCATCCGCCGTGGCGAGTGATGCGACATCGAAGACCAACTGCGCCTGTGCATTGCGATGAATCTGAGACTCGGCCGATGCGACGGCCTGAATCGCCGTTCGAATTGAGCGGGGATCGCGGTGGGAGGCAATGGATCGAAGCGTGGCGGACCCGGGCAGGGAGGCCGCCGCAACACCCATTGCCATTCGCTGGACATCCCGCAGCAAGCACCCAACGATCGCCAGCGTGTATGTCTGCCCGAGCCTGCTGGTATTGAGGTCGGCTGTTTCATCGTCGTCGACGTCGTCATCTTTGCCGAGCAAACGAAAAGCGACAGCGAGCTTCTTTGAAAGATCAACCAGGAACGATGCGAACGCGAGCGGATCGCCCGGAGCATTTGCCATGGCGGCGACCACCGGCTCCACATGTTCGGCGATTCCCAGATTCAACAGCTGTGATGCGCGGCCGGGACTGCCTTGTGAGAGCTCGGCCAGGAAGTTGGCCGTTGCGGCGTCCGCACCGTGTTCGGTCATCAGAAACTCGCGAACAAATTGCGTGGGCAGATTCCTGAAGCCGATCTGGTGGCATCTCGAGCGTGTCGTGTCCAGGAGAAGATCGCCGGAGGTCGAGAGGAGAATGATGTAGCTGTGTTCGGGCGGTTCCTCAAGCGTCTTCAGCATCGCGTTCTGCGAGTTTGCGTTGAGTCGATCGCCGTCCACGATGACGAATATTTTGGCTCGGCCGCGGCTGGGACTGAGTCCGGCCTTGTCGATGAGAAAGTGGCGGATGACGTCGATTCCCAGTTCGGTCGCCTTGCGTTTCTGAACCTCTCGATCCGGATGCAGCCTGTTGAGCGTTCGATGGATGCGATGGAAATCAGGGTGATTGCCGGCCTGCATCAACTCGCAGTCGACGCATCGACCGCAGGCATCCTGCCATGAATTGAGATCCGGCAAGGCGAGTGAGGCGGGTGGTTCAATCCGACGAGGCGATTCGCACAGCAGCACAGTCGCAAGGCGGACAGCCAACATTTCCTTGCCGATGCCTTCGGGACCCGTGAAAAGATAGGCATGGGGCATGCGCCGGGCGGACATGGCCCTTTGAATCCGGCCGTGCGCGGCGTTTTGATGGAGGACGTCAGAGAGCTGCATTCGTGAGAGCACCCAGAATCCGGTTGTGAACTTCGTCAACCGTGCCGACGCCGTCGACAACAACGACCGGCGCGGGGTATATCGCGGGCAGTTCGATGAAGAGCGATCGCACGCGCTCGTGGAATTCAATCGGTCTGGCTTCCATTGCGTCGGTATGCACATCGTGAAAGAGCATCGTCTGACCGCGTCCGGCGACTGATTTTCGCTGGGCCGGAGACTTGCGATTCGTGCGTTTGAATGCCTCATCCGGCGGCATGTCCAGAATGATCGTGAGGTGCGGCCAGACATCGTCGATGGCAAACCGGGCCAGTTCGACGACGCGCCTCGGGTCGTAGCCGGCGGCACCCTGATAGGCGCATGTGGCGGACACATAGCGATCGCCGAGCACGGTAACACCTTCGGCCAGTGCCGGACTAATGACATCTCGCACCAGCTGCGCGCGCGACGCCATGAACAGCAGCGTCTCGCAATGGATGTCCATTTCGGAAAGATCGTAATCGAGAAGGACGTGTCTTATGCGATCACCGATCACGGTGCCGCCCGGATCGCGCGTGCGGATGAAATCGACGCCGGCCGCTTCCAGACCCGCCTGAATTCGTTCGAGTTGTGCGCCCTTACCGGCCCCGTCTACGCCGTCTAGTACGAGAAACCTTCCGCGAAGTCGTTCATACGCGGTCTTGGTGGACAAGCTATCGTCCTCGTCGTTGATTAATGGCTTCGTAAACCTCGGCTGCATTGTAGCTGGAGCGAACGAACGGTCCAGACGCAACGGCCTTGAATCCGATGTCCCGCGCTTCTGCGGCGATCTCGTCGAACTCATCGGGTGGGTAATAGCGGATGACCGGCGCGTGTTTCACAGAGGGCCGAAGATACTGCCCAACCGTGAGAATATCGACATCGACGGCTCGCAGATCGCGCATTGCCTGGTGTAGCTCATCCCGCGTTTCGCCGAGACCCACCATCAGGCCGCTTTTTGTGAAGACATGGGGAAGGATTTCTTTTGCCTTTCGCAGCACGTCGAGAGTGCGCCGATATCGCGCGGCCGGTCGAATGGCTGGCGACAGTCGCTCGACTGTTTCCTGGTTGTGATTATAAATATCCGGCCCAGCATTGCAGACCGTTTGGAGGCAGTCGTCGCGCGCGTGGAAATCGGCGGGCAGAATCTCGATTGCGCAGCCCGGTGAAGTTCGTCGAATGGCGCGGATGCACTCTGCGAAGTGCCCTGCGCCTTCATCGTCGAGGTCGTCACGGGCCACGGCGGTAATCACCACATGCTTCAGGCCCAATTCGGCAACCGCGGTGGCGAGACGTTCGGGCTCGTCAGCTTCGGGAGGCAGAGGTTTCGCCGTCGCGACCGAGCAGAAATGGCATCGCCGGGTACACAGATCGCCCAGAATCATGAAAGTTGCATGGCGATGCGACCAGCATTCAGACAGGTTCGGGCAGCGTGCCTCTTCGCAGACAGTGGCGACTCGACTCCGTTCCACAATCCGGCGCGTGTTAAGCAGGACATCGCCGGTCGGCAACGGCCGTTTCAGCCATGGCGGTAGTCGGCGTGCAGGGTATTCGGGATTTTCGATGACATTGAGCTGCATGTGTCGGGATCCGCGCGTGCACTGGTGGAAACTGATCGGCTTCCGCCCCAAAAGCCGACATGATCGGCGATGCAGCCGGAGCCATCCTGGATGCCGGTATTATATTCCGTTTACCAGTTCGTGCGAATAGCGTAAGTTACAACGGGGGAGAGGGAATCGGCTGCTGCGTCGAAGGAGGCTGGCCATGATTTCGCTGACCCGCGTGCTGTTTCCGACCGATTTTTCTGATTTGTCGCTTCAGGCGTTGAAGTATGCACGGTCGTTCGCCGAGAGTTTCAAGGCGGAACTGCATGTCCTGCACATCGTGGATGAAGCGTCGATCTACTGGACCGCAGTCGCGCCGAATACCGTTCCGATCGGCCCGTCCATCAATGAACTGATGGAGATCGCCGAATCGGAGATGCAGAGATTCGTTCAGGCACAACTGGCCGATCTGAAGGCGCCGATGGTGACGGAAGTGCTGTCTGGCCGCCCGTTCATGGAGATCATCCGGTATGCGAGGGAGAAAACGATCGATTTAATCGTCATCGGCACGCATGGCCGGAGCGGGCTTCATCACGTCCTGCTCGGATCGGTCGCCGAGAAAATTGTGCGGAAGGCACCTTGTCCGGTGCTGACGATTCGGCACCCGGAACACGAATTCGTCATGCCTTGATAGTCTCCCTAAACCGAGCTGCATCCGGTTTTTTCACAATCCGAATATCTGTCCCAGGAAATTGGCGATGATCGGCAGGGTGCTGGTGTTTACGGTGCCGCGTGGAATTGCGACCCAGGCATGCTCGGAAATGGGTACGCGGCCGAGCGTGTGGCGAGCGTGTTTCTCATTGCATGCACTCACAAGTGATTTCGCCTGCGAATAGGGAACGACGCTATCAAGCGTGCCATGAAGCGTGAGAATGGGCGGGCCGTCCTCGCGCACATGAGTGATTGGCGATGCGGCGTCCCACTTTGATGGATCCTCGCCGATCTCGCAGCCGACGAGGTCACGCGCGACGATTTTCACCCACCAGGCTCCGGTCAGTAGCAATCGAAGATCCGTCGGTCCGTACAGGTTGATGATGCCCGAGACATTCGACGAAACATCCGGGTAAGGTTCCGTGCCGATGATCGCCTGATCGCGGCACAACCCGGCCATCAGCGCAAGATGACCACCAGCCGATTCGCCGCCGATCGCGATGCGATCCGGGTCGATTCCGTACTCTGCCGCGTTCTTTCGAAGAAATCGGACGGCGGCCGCGACATCCTGCACGGGATCTGGAAATCGAACGCCCGTTTTCTTATTTACGAGACGGTACTGCACAGTTGCAGAAACGTATCCAAGCGATGCCGTGAATTTGGTCAGCGGCCGCATGAAGTTTTTTGAACCGTAAGCCCATGCACCGCCGTGAATCCAGACGACCGCAGGAGCCGGCTTCGAACTGCCCCGGGGCATCGCGATATCCATCCTGAGTGGCGCCGCGTTGTCGCGATTCAGGTACTCGACATTGTTGCGCCAGTCCACGTCGAAGGCGCGGACGGGCTCACGCGCGCAGCCCGTGGAATACGACAAAATCATCAGGCAGACGAACCCGATGATAACCAAGCTGGAGTGTTTCATTGGAATTTCCTTCGGCGGGGAGGCTCGGCATGCAATCGTCGATGTCGGAATGGGCTGCACGCTGGCTGCCGCTCATGCGTTGACGGCCGACATCGCGTCCGCCCGCGACGGGTGAATCTCGAAGAATCGGATGAGCCGTGTTATCTGAAGCACGCCCTGCACGAAGGGCGATGGTGAGGTGAGCACGAATCGGGCACCCTGCGAGTTGGCTCGAGCCGTCAATTGAACCAGTAGTCCCAGTCCCGCCGACGTGATCATCTGAACGCTCGACAGATCGAGCACGATACGAGGGCGTCCTTCGTCAAGCAGTCGGCCGATTTCTTCGGCGAGCGGCGAATCATGGTCGATAGTTCCAATCGGCTCAAAGAGCCAACAATCACCGATCCGTGAGTGGGGCGTGGACATAGGCTGTGAGATCCCTCGGACATCTCTGTCGTCGCGGTTGCCGGTGGGGGGTATTGGGGGCCTGGGCATTAGAGGCCGCCGCTCGCTGGCGGACCGCTGTCTTCACTTTTTGTGTCGTGCTTTGCGCGCTTCTGCTCCTCATTGAACTTAACCTCGGCGCGACCTTCAGTCCAGCCGACCTTGTAGCCCTGGCGGTATTGCTGGTCCGCCATCCAGGTCCACAGCCATGATGCGTTTTTGTCGGTCAACGACCATTTCGCATCGCGTCGGCCGTCATTTCGCCCCCGATTAAATTCAGGGCCGGAGACGAACATACTGGGTGAACTTTCGTTGCGATTGTTGCGCTCTCCGCATGCCAGGCCGGAGACAAGCGCACAGACGATGGCGATGACGAAATGACGTCGCGATCGAAACAATCGCGGCCGCAGGTCCGAATCCCGATCGCGGCTCCGCGAATTCAGCGGATGAATTTGTGGAGGTTGAATCATTTTCGTCCATGCTGGCGATAGATTCCGCGCTCACAAGCGACCACGAAAGTCTCAGCGGTCGTCTTCAACCGCTCCCATTCAATTCGAATTCTATCGGCTTCGGTCGGTTCGATCGCGCCATCGTCGGCGACGGCGTCACTGACTTGGTTCAGCAACTCGCTGAACGCTCGCACCAATCGACGGGTGGATTGTAGCAGGTCGTGGTCGATGTTCTTGCAGTTTGCCTCCGGATTGTGCACGAAGAAACCGCCTGCTTCGTGGCAAAGCCAACTCACCACCGCGGTATGCCCGGTAAGGTCGACAATTTCTTTGAGGCGGTCCAGCGGATTGCGTGCTCCACTGAGGTCGGGGTCGCTCGGATCGGCTTCCTGGCACCATTTGTAAATCAGCGCCGGGCTGAGTTTCAACTCGCTGGCGAGGGCTTTGACACCGACGATTTCCGCGGCTTCCCTGAGCACTTCATTTGACTTCATGATGCGGCTCCACAAGTTGACGCACTCGACGCATGGTTCCAGATGTCTCCGATCATTTCATCTCGGCAGGACAGTTCGATCTATTATAATTCGGTTTCTGAATTGGAGCGTGCACGTTGGACCCTCGTCAGCTTGAAACGGCATTCCAGACGCAGTCCGAGATTCGAGCGCTGCTCGATGCGCACGGCGGACATCCCAAAAAGCGCTTCGGTCAGTGCTTTCTTATCGATCGCAACCTCATGCACAAGCTACTGTTGTCGGCCGATCTGCAATCGACGGATTGCGTGCTGGAGGTCGGCACAGGCACGGGGAGCCTCACCGGACTGGTGGCCGCGACCGGTGCGAATGTCGTAACTGTCGAGGTCGATCCGGACGTCTTGGAAATCGCTCAAGAACGTTTATCGGATTGCGAACGGATCACGTTTCTCTTGGTGGATGCACTGGAGGGCAAGCGATCGGTTTCGCCGTCGCTCGTGGACGCGCTGATGCAGGCGCACGTGGCGTCGGGCGGAAAGTTGAAGCTGGTTGCAAACCTTCCGTATGACATTGCGACGCCGTTGGTAATGAATCTGCTGCTTTCGAATCTGCCCTTCGAGCGAATGTGCTTCACCGTGCAGACCGAAGTTGCGGACCGTTTCCTCGCGAAACCCTGTACCAAGGACTACGGTCCCGTGAGCATCGTTACCCAGCTACTTGCCGTCGGTCATCGCATCTGCAAACTTCCGGCCCGGGCGTTCTGGCCCGCGCCGAAAGTGGAATCTAGCATGGTGCGGCTTGATGTTCGCCCTCGCGAAGAATCCCAGGCTAATGACACGGCCGGGTTCGCCGAATTTGTCCACCTTTTTTTCAACTACAGGCGGAAAACGGTGGCGCATACCGCCCGGCACCTTTCGATTGCGGACAAGGTGCTTCCGGCGCTCGATCAACTGGGCATCGCTCATAACGTCCGCCCGGAAGAGATGGGCGTCGCGGAGTGGGCAGCTCTGTTCAGTTTGAGCCGGTGACGGTCCAATTCCGGGTCGATATAATCCGAATCCACGATGGTCGCCGGTTCGTGGCGACCGCAGGCAAGACGCGGGCTCGCGAGGTGTCGGCGACCGCACTGCTTTAACTTGTCCGGCCTCGCTCACGCGGAGTCAGAGATTCATCAGGAACGGTCAATGTCATCCCAGGCCGACGGCGGGCGGACGATCAGCACACTTCAACTCGTCAAGAGCGAAGATCTGAACCACCATCAGACTCTTTACGCCGGCCGTTGTGTTGAATGGTGCGTGCAGGCGGCTTATGTCTGCGCGGAAAACTGCTTCGACGAGCCGCGCGCGCTGGTATTCATGTCAATTCGCAGTCTGTCGATGCGTTCGCCGGCTCGAGTCGGAGATATAGTCCGTTTGACCGGCACGTTGGATTATGTGGGCGACTCAACGATTGGTGTTCGCGTTGATGCGACGACTCTTCAGCCGAAGCATGCACCGACAATCGTCGCGACCGGTACGTTTCTCTTTTGCACGGTGGATGAGAAAGGGCGGGCTCAAGCCCACGGCTTGCCGGTAATCGAGAACGGAAGTCAGGCTTCGCAGCGTCGCTGGACCCAGACCATCGAAGAGGAGCGTCGGCATCTGGGCAGTCGGTGAGCCGTGCTCCCACGGTCGCGCCAATCATGAATCTCGAAGACACGATTGTCGCCGTCAGTTCACCCCCCGGGAGTTGTCTGCGCGGGATCGTGCGGCTCTCCGGTCCGGACAGCGCGAGCATCGCTGATTGCTTTTTCCACCCTGATAACCACGAATCGCTGTCGGCCGTAATAGAGTCATCCGAGCGGCCGGCTGCTGTCTTCGGAAACTTACACATTGAACATGGCAGCCTGCCTGCGATGGCATTTCTGTTTCGATCGCCTCGAAGCTATACGGGGCAAAACATTGTCGAAATTCACTGCGTCGGCTCACCTGTCGTACTGGGTCTGATGGTCGTCGGTGCCTTTGAGAGCGGTGCTCGCCTTGCAGAGCCGGGTGAATTCACGGCGAGGGCGTTTTTCGCGGGCAAGCTGGATTTGTCGCAGGTTCATGCAGTTGCCGGAATGATCGCCGCGCGATCCGATGCGCAGCTCGCCGCCGCGGAGCAGTTGCTTCATGGTGCGCTTTCCCGCCGAGCGATCGAAGCGCGCGACGAGTTGGCGGATTTGCTCTCGCTTGTGGAAGGGGCGATGGATTTTGCCGATGAGCCGATCGAATTTATCTCTGCGAGCGAACTCGCTGAGCGATTGTCGCGCCTTTACCGGATGCTCTCGTCAACCATCGCTGCCGGCGAACGGGCGGAACGCTGGGGCAGGCTGCCCAGCGTCGTACTAACGGGGCGGCCGAACGCGGGGAAGTCCAGTCTTCTGAATCGGTTGACGGGTACGGAACGGTCAATCTGCGCTCCGATCCCAGGAACAACTCGGGATGCCGTATCGTCGCCGATGTCGCTCGGGGGTCTGGAGTGCCTTTTGGTTGATATCGCCGGCCACGGCGCACCGGTTGACGCGCTTGATGCGCAAGCTCAACGAGTTGCCCTTGATGCCGTCGAGGGCGCCGATCTGATAGTCGAAGTCGTTGACGCAAGCGTAGTTCAGGGGGCAATTGGTATGGATTCAATCGGCGGCGATCCGACGACCGAGGATTGTCATTTGCCGAATCCGGCCATACCACGTCTGCGCGTGGCGAACAAAGTCGATCTGTTGGATGAGCGCGGGATGTCGGCGCTACGGCGTTGCACGCAAGCGGGCCGCGGATTGTTACCTGTCAGCGCATTGACTGGCGACGGCGTCGACGAACTCAAGGAGCAGATCAAGGTGGCTATCGAAGGTCGGTCGGAGGACCGTCGAGACTCGGCCATTGCTCTGATGGCCGAACATCGGGAGTCGCTGGAGCGGGCCGTCGATGCACTTGAACGCGCCGTTGGTTTGGCAAAGATTCAAGCAAACCGATTGTCCGACGCGGACCTGATCGCCACGGAACTTCGGATCGCGGCGGACGAGCTGGGCACGCTGGTTGGGAAGGATCAAACCGAGGACATGCTCGGCCGCATTTTTTCGCGTTTTTGCGTCGGGAAATGACCCACTAACCATCTTTCATAAATTCGTCGGTTCCGATGGCTCGTTGCGTGCAATTCCTGCGCGATCGGACTGATTGTTCGGGTTCCTTGTTTGCCGGAAGGCGCCGCTGCCGATAACGGGATGGGAGACTCTGCACCCGGAATGTGTTGATGCGGAGTCGGGCGTTGTAACAGTCGTTTCGCGCGGCGATCGTGGCGAGCGCGTCGAGTCGGGATTCTTGATAGAGGAGTCCGCACGATGGATATCAGAGGCAAACTCACCCTTGCGGCCAGCGTCATGTTCCTGGCGTTTGGGTCAGCCTGCAATCAGGACACGGAAACAGTATCAATGAACGGGCCGCAGACCGAGGATTCTCCGCCGCAGCCGGCCCTCGCGGAGTACTTTGCCAATCACAACGACCAGGGAATGATGTCTGACATGAGCATCGCGGACATTCATTTCATTCCCCATTCGCCGCATCTTTCGGGCACGGGTGAAGTGCGCCTTGAACGCTATGCGGAATTGCTCGCCTCTACCGGCGGAGTCCTTCATTACGACACAAACCTCCAGAACTCGGAGTTGCTCGAAGCCAGACTGGCGATGGCGCGGGAATTCTTGGCACACGCCACCCCCGGAAAGAACGAGATCAAGGTGGAGTTGGGTATGGCCGGCGGACGCGGTATGACCGCGGCCGAAGCTGCCGCGGGCCAGGGCGTCGCGAAGCAGCCTGAGCAGCGCGGGCGCGCGTACAACCTCACCAACGCCGGTGGTGGCATGGGTGGTGGCGGAGGAAACTGATCGTGAGCAAATACCCCGTAGCTGCAACGCTGCTGGTGGCATACGCCGCCTCGTTTGGATGTCTGAAAGATGACTCCCGGCACGTCAAGGCCGCGTCGTGGGACGATGCGGACAAGTCTCCTCCGCCTGGTAAGGAAGTAAAGGATGCGCCTGCGCCGCGCATCTCGGCCGGCACGCATCTTGCGTCCGGGCGTATGCTGGAACAGCAGAATGATATTGCCGGCGCGATTAAGCAATACGAGCGGGCGCTGAATAATAATCCCAGGCTGATCGAAGCCCATAACCGTCTCGGCATTGTCTATCAAAGGCTGGAGCGGTACACCGAAGCCGAGAATCACTTCAAACAGGGGGTTCGGATCGCACCCGAATCCGCCATGCTTCACAACAATCTCGGTTACTGCTATCTGCTGCAAGACAAGGTGCAGGCTGCCGAAAGTGAGTTCCGCAACGCCCTTGCAATCACGCCGACTTTTGAGCGTGCGCGGATGAATCTGGCCATCGTGCTGGCCCGGACCGATCGCATTGACGAATCCGTGAAGGAATTCACGCAGGTTGTCCCTGTTGAAGTGGCATATTACAACGTTGCGGTGATCTGCACGGAGCGTGAACAGTATTCCGAAGCGGAGGATGCGCTCCGTCGCAGCATCAAGATCAACCCGAAATTCACGGCAGCTCAGGATCATCTCGATCGAATTGCAGCGCTGGCCGATGAGAAACGCGGGCCGAACTTTGTCAGGATCAACCTGGCGGAAGAGAATGATCGTGCCGGTGAAGATGCCGCCGTAGAACCTTGACGTCCGGAAACCACGCTCGCGATTTCTGATTGCTCTTCCAGCCGCGACAATTCTGTCGATATAAGACTCTCGCCGAAGTCCATTGCAGATGATTCCATCGGTGCCTCATTAATGGCACGTCCGGGCATTCAGTGTCCGGAAGGGAATCCGTGCGCACGCGTCAGTTCCCATGAAACAGATCCAACTCGCTTCGCGATTCACGTATCATTTCGCGGCCGGACTGTGGCGATTTTTTGTCCTGCCGCTGCTGATTACAGCCCGGGAGCGATTGAGTTCGATCGTACCGGCCGTTGCAGGTTGTTCATTTCGCGGCGCTGGCGCCGTTATGTGTGCGACCGTGCTGCTTGCTTCCGCGAGCCAGGTGCTCGCGCCTGCGGCAAATCCGAAACCGATCGGCATGAAAGCTGTCGCCGCTAGTGCCGTCACGCTTCGATCGGTGGATCGTGCGAAACACTACGCCTGGTTGTCGAAATCACAAGTGGCCGATTTTGTGCCGCTGTCCGAGTATATTGCAGTGCCGCCCGGCTTCTCGCGGGTGAAATCATGCGAAGGCGGTTTCGCATCGTGGCTGCGACATCTTCCTATTGCGCCAATCGGAACGCCTGTGACGACATCCAACGGCAAAGTGGTCTATCCCGCGGAGGATGGACGAATCGCCGTGACTCTGGCCTTGCAGCCGCGCAGCGGTCGCTTGCTCGCCGGGGCGAACATGATGATTCGCCTTCGTGCGGAGTATGAATGGTCCATGACGGAGCGAGGTGCGTCGCTCGGATTTCACCTGACCAGCGGGCACTTCGTGGCGTGGCGTCCGTGGGCGGCCGGCATTCGGCCGGTTATCGACGGGCGCAATGTGACATTCACGGGTTCGGGGCAGGTGGACGACACGAGAGCGAACTTCTGCGCGTATCTGGAAACGCTGTTCCAGTACACATCGTCGCTAAGTCTGCTGGATGACAGCCGTCCGCTTGATGAACCGATTCTTGCAGCGGGCGACATGTTTCTCCCGCCTTCTCGCTGCAGCCAGCCTCTGATGGTTCTGGATATTGCGACAGATCGCGAAGGCGCAGTTTGCGTGCTCCTGGGTCGCGGCGGAGTTCCCGCGCAGACGTTTCATGTGCTGCGCGGCGCGGATGGTTCGCCATGGTTCCCGGTCATGCAGGGCGGGTCAATCTCCGTCGAAGGACAGACGTACGACATGTCGCAGCTGCGCCGCTGGGCGAGATGAGCGGCGTCGCGGACGGCGACAGTCGCCTTGTATGGCGATGAAACGCCGATCACATGACGGAAGTCATATCGAGCCAGTTTTCTCCCACCGCGACATCGACCCTTATGGGCACGTTGAGTGTCAGTGCCTCGGACATTTCCTTTACAATCACCCGAGCCTCTTCGGCCGCGCGCTCCCGCGGGACTTCGAACACCAATTCGTCATGTACCTGGAGCAGCATCCGCATCGGACGCCGTTCGGTTTCGATTCGCCGATCGAGATTAATCATGGCGCGTTTGATCAGATCGGCCGCGGATCCCTGCACGACCGTGTTAACTGCCAAACGTTCGGCCGCGTTTCGTGCGGCCTGGTTGCGCGATGAAATATCGGCTATCGGCCTTCGCCGGCCAAGGATTGTTTTGACATAGCCATGCCGACGAGCGTGTTCGACGCATTGATCGAGGAAGCCCCGGATTCGAGGATAACGGGCAAAATAGCGATCAATGAACTGCCGGGCATCAGCCTGCGACATGCCGGTCTGTCGGGCAAGTCCGAATGCGGATTGGCCGTAAACGATTCCGAAGTTGACGGTTTTTGCACGTGACCGCTGCTCTTTTGAAACGTCCTCAATCGGGATGTCGTTGAGTTGGGCGGCGACAAAGGCGTGAATGTCGCGGTCGTGAAGGAAGGCGTCGCGCAGGTTCTCATCCCCGCTGAAATGGGCCAGCACGCGCAACTCGATCTGGGAATAGTCGGCCTTGATGAGGACGTGGTCGCGGTTGCCGGGGACGAACGCGCGCCGAATTTTGGCGCCTTCCTCGGTGCGAATTGGGATGTTCTGAAGGTTCGGATCGCTGCACGAGAGCCGTCCGGTGACGGCGCCGGCCTGATGGAAACTCGGATGAATCCGCCCCGTGCGCCGACTGATCATGTCGGGCAGGGAATCGACGTATGTGCCCTTCAGCTTGGACAGTTCGCGGTGTTCGAGCAGCAGCCGAAGGATCGGCTGTTCGGTTTCGTTGGCGAGCGTTTCGAGAACTTCGGCGTCAGTGGATCGGGACGTGCGGGTTCGTTTGACGACGCGCAAGCCAAGTTCGTCGAAGAGAACCTCCGCGAGTTGTTTGGTGGAGTTGATATTAAATGGTCGTTTCGCCTGCTCGTGGATCTGCACTTCAAGCCGTGCCAATCTCTCGGTCATCTCGCCGCTGAGCTGCAAGAGCAGGTTTCGATCGACGGCGATGCCATGGCGTTCCATCCGCATGAGGACTTCGACGAGCGGCATTTCCAGGTCGTGAAACAAAGCCCGAATTTCCGGATCGGTCATTTGTTTTTCGAGGGACTGTCGCAGTCGCCACGCAATGTCCGCATCTTCACATGCATACTGAGAAGTTCGATCCGTCGGAACCTGGGCAAATGTGATCTGGTCCTTGCCCTTGCCGATCAACGCCTGAGTGGGGATTTTTCGGAAGTGGAGTAATTCCATCGCGAGGCCGTCGATGCCGTGCGAACGTCGAAGCGGATCGAGCACGAAACTGGCGATCATCGAATCAAAGTCAACACCCCGCACGACGATGCCGATTCCGGCAAGTATGTTCAAGTCGTACTTCAAATTCTGCCCGCACTTGCGAATGCGCTCATCGGCAAAAATTGGACCTAGGTGCGTTCGAACAGCCTCTTCGGTGACGAGCGGGCCAACGCCCCGAACCGCGATGTAATAGGCGGATCCGAATTCATACGCGATGCTGATGCCGCACAAATCGGAATCGACGGGCACGAGACCTGTCGTTTCAGTGTCGAATGCGAAAGCCGATTGTTTGGCGAGTGTTGTGGCCAAATCCGTCAATGCGGCCTCGGTATCGATCAGACGATAAGCGGGATTGTCTGTACCCTGAAGCGGCGAGATGAGATCACCACCGGTGTCCGGGCCGAACAGGCCGTCGGCAAACGTCGACTCAGCAGTCAACTTCGCATGTGTGGCCTCATCATCGCTTGATGCGTGGTTGTACTCGTCCTGAGCCGCTTCGTCCGGCGCGGTCGTCTCTGATGAACTGAAGAGTGTGTCCTGTTTCGACGCCATCTGTACGTTGCGTCGAGCGTCCAGAGCGCCCATGGCAGGCGGAGCGGCCGAATCGCGCGATCCGGAATCGGGCGATGCGCCGGCGATGCGGTCCAGTAATCGGTTCAGACCCAGCTCCGCGAGAATCGGTCCAGCTGCGGCGGGCGTAAAGCGAGACACGTCCGCGCTTTCAAGCGTGAGATCAATCGGGACATCACGGCGCAACGTGACAAGCTGGCGGACGGCGTCCATCCGATCACGAAATGCGAGCATGTTCTCGCGGAGCTTCGGCGTCAGTTGTTCGGCGTTTTCGATAATGGCGGCTACCGAGCCGTATTGCGACAAGAGTTGAGCTGCTTTCTTGGGTCCAACGCCCGGGACGCCTTTGACATTATCCGCGCTATCGCCAATGAGCATCTGAGCTTCGACTGCCAGTCCTGGCGGATATCCTTTATCGGTCGTCATCGAAGCGGCGTCGATCACGACGTCCTTTCCCGGGTCGTACATTCGAACCCGGTCCGTCAATAGCTGGTCGAGATCCTTGTCTCGGCTCACGAGGTATACATCGAGCGGATCGCGCGCGAACCGATGGCAAAGCGTCGCAATGATATCGTCCGCTTCAAAGCCGCTTAGACGCAGAATCGGAATCTTCATTGCGGAAACGATTGAGACGATTCGATCAATCTGTGGACCGAGATCTTCAGGCGATTTGTCGCGATTGGCCTTGTATTCCGGATCGATCTGAACGCGAAAGACCGTCCGATCATCCACATCCATGATCATCGCGAGGTGATCGGGTTTCCGGTCTCTGAGCAGATTCAGCAGCATCTGCGTGAAGACATGGACGGCCCGAGTTGGCTCGCCCCGGGGTGACGTCAGATTCCCGAACGGCGCGTAGTAGGCGCGATAAATCTGGGCATGTCCGTCTATGAGATAGAGCGTTTTGTGGGGCATGTGTTCCGCCTTGAAGGTGTTTTCGGCGGGCAGGAGCAAGGTGTCAACCGGGCCTCCGGGTTCGGTTGGTCAGTCTGGTAAGCCGGGTCGGTCGGTTCGATCGATGCGGGACCGAGAATCGAGATGTTCGCCCGCAATCCCAGGAAACGGAAGATGCCGCGAACGTTGACATTCGGCCTTGATTTGCAGATACTTAGATGAAACTTCGGCCCTCCGACTCGCGGCCTGCCCACCCAATGGGGCCGCACCCGCCCGGAACGAAGTCCAGTTGACTGACAAGAGGGGATTCGCGGTTCAGCACACAATCGGGGGGCTGACCTAACACCAGACGCCGGTACGCCGGTGCATACGTTGAATTCAAGAGGGTAACTCTCATGGCAGGTGTCGCGCCTCAGCGTGGTTCCAACGGGACCATGATCGGAATGGTCGTATCGATCGTCGTCGCCCTCATTCTTGCCGGCGTGCTGATCTGGCTCGTGAACTTGCAGGAACAGTTGCGCGCCGATGCGGCATCTGCAACCGCAGCACGAAACAAGATCGCCCGCGGCAACGATGAGAACGAAATCAAACGGCTGTTCCCAAATGTTCAGGCCGGCCAGAACAAGACGCTCGTCGGGGAGATCATGCGCTCCGGGAAGGCGTTGATGGGGCGGATCACCGGCGACCAGAACGATTCGGCGCAGACCGCACTCGCCAAGTTGGACGCCGCCATCGCCCGGATTGCGGGTGACCGGACTGACGACAACGCCGCGAGCCTGGCCGCGTCGAGCGGGGCCGTGGCGTTGATTGAGAAACTGTACGAACAGTACAGCTCGGAGCGCGATGCCAGGATTCAGGCTGACAAATCCAGCGAGAAGGCCCTCAAGTCGTTGGCCGAGGCTCAGGAACAGATCAAGCAGCTTCGCGACACGTTTGACGACCGGTTGGCGAAGCTGACCGCGCAGGTGGAGGAACTTCAGCGAGCGAAGAGCGACTTCGAGGAAGTCAAGGGCGCCGAGGTCCGCGCGCTTGCAAGTAAGGTCGAAGCGACTCGAAGCGAACTTGAAGATGCTAAGGTGACGCACGCCCGCCAGAAACGGCAAATCGCCGCGACACTCAAGGAGCAGGACGAGATGCTTCTGGCCCAGGCCGGCGCAATCAAGGAGTATCGCGGAAACGTGCCGACAAATGCGGAGCCGCTGGCTGTGGCCCGCAAGCCGCTGGGGAAAGTGCTTCGAATTCTCCCGGGCGATTCACTCTGCTACATCAATCTTGGTCGCGACGACAATGTCGCACTCGGAATGACCTTCAGCGTGTATTCCTCTGATGAGCGTGTGCCAGCCAGCGGCCGAGGAAAGGCCAGCCTGGAAGTTCGGAGCGTCGATGCCCGAACAGCCGAGTGCCGGGTGGTGTCGCCGGCGTCGCCGGACGATCCGATTCTCGAAGGGGATTCGGTCAATAACATCGTGATCAGCAAGAACCGAAACAAGAAGCAACGATTCGTCGTCGTCGGTGAATTTGATACCGACTTCGATGGCGAGCCGGATGTACGCGGCCGCGAACAGGTGATTGCCCTGATTGAGCGCTGGGGCGGCGTCGTCACTGATGAGGTGACAGCGGCCACAGACTATCTTGTCGTCGGAACGCCGCCGCGCGGCGAGGATGTCGTTCCGACGGAGGCGGCGGCTTCAACGCCGGCCGCTGCGACCGCGGACGAGAGCGGAGACGAAGAAACCGCCGAAGAGGCCGTCGGAACCAGCGATGACGAAGATTCTAGCGACGAGGCCGATTCCGATGACGACGATGACTCGTCCGATGACGAGGACACGTCAGACGATGACGATGCCGATGGTGGTAATGGCGGGATCGGCGCCATGCAGGATGGCCCAGCCGGCATCCAACGAAAGCCCGAAGTCGATCCGACGATTCCGGTCCTGAAGCGCAGGTATGCAAATGAGGCTGAACGGTTCCGCGACGCGCGGCGCCGCGCCACATACTTCTCGGTTCCGGTGCTGACGCAGGAGCAGTTCTACAACTTCATCGGCATCGAAGGGAAACTGAGCGATATCCGCCGACTGCAAGGCTGAGTATCTGTAGCCGCCGGTATCGATTTCGGGTCCAGTCGTCTCGAACGCCTGCGCGGTTCGCTGCGCAGCTGTCGGCCGTCGATCCCCAATGACAGTTTTCTTCACATCGAGGCGATCGCAGGTTCCCTGAAGTCGGTGCGATCTCGCCTTCATTCCAACCAGACTCGTCCATATTTCCCTGGAACAAGTGCCGGACGCGGCCCGCTTTCAAACATTCATCGTCCGAATTAGAATCATTCCGATTCCGGTCGGCGCGTTCGTTTATGCCGGTCGAGTCCGGTCTCGGTTGACGATCGGACGCTCGAGTTCGGTTGGCCGCCAAAATACTGCAGGTCTTGATTGGTGTCCGAAAAGCGTGACGTAGTCATTTCGATCCAGGACTTGCGCAAGTCGTTCACCAGTAACGACGGCGACGAAGTCATTGTGCTCGATCGGATCACATTCGACATTCATCGCGGTGAGACGATCGTCATCATGGGCGGTAGCGGATGCGGTAAGAGCACTCTGCTGAACTGTCTGATCGGCGAATATGACGTCACACATGGCAGCATTCATTTCAGGACGAGGGACATGTCCGCGCCCCGTAATATCGTTGGCATGGACGAATCCGGCCTGAACGAAATTCGCAAACGATTCGGCATCCTCTTTCAGAGCGGGGCGCTCTTCAACTCCATGACGCTGGCTGAGAACGTCGCGCTCCCGCTCCGCGAGCACAGCTATGTCGATCCGTCAATCATTGACATTGTCGTGACACTTAAGTTGCAGCAGGTTCACATGCTGCCGCATCGGGACAAACTGCCGTCGCAACTCTCGGGCGGCCAGAAGAAACGTGCTGGCCTCGCGCGGGCCACGGTGCTGGATCCGGAGATACTTTTCTACGATGAACCGTCGGCCGGACTCGATCCAGTCACGAGCGCGGCAATAGACGATTTGATCATGGACCTGTCGAAAAAGTTGAACGTAACGAGCATCGTGGTGACGCACGAGATGGATTCGGCCTTCCGAATCGCGGACCGGATGGTCATGCTGGAGAAAGGCCGTGTCCTCAAGATCGGATCGCGTCACGAATTCGAAGTGCTTCGCGATACGTCGTACGAGAACCTGACGAATGACGCCGATCGGCTGATGAATCAATTTCTGAACGGCCGCACGACCGGACCGCTGACCGACTCTGACGGCATGACGGAATTTGAAAAGCTGCTGGTTCTTTCACCCGAGTCGAACTACTGATGGCAAAAGAACGAAACGCATTCAAGCTCGGAGTTTTCACGATTATTGTCGTGGTCGTTGCGGTCGTCGTGCTGATTCTTGTCAGCAAGGGCGTCAGCGGACGGATGTCCACGATTTTCGTCCGGTTTGAGCCGACGACGATCATGCCAAGTCTGGCACCCGGGTCTTTTGTGTTGGTCGGTGGTCAGAAGGTGGGTCGCGTCGATGCGACATCGCTCGTTCGCGATCCCGGGAGCGATGAATCGAAGCCGACCTACTTCGTCGAGGCGAAAATCAGCCTTCGCGCTGACATCCGGCTTCGTGCTGACTGCTCCGCATTCGCGGAAGGACCGCCGCTTGGCGGCGACGGGATCGTGAAGATCGATCTTGGCAGGTCTGACAAACTCTTCGAAGGCGAATTCATCGCAGGCGCCGAGCCGGGAGGGTTCGCCGCATTACTGGCATCCGTTCAAAGCGAATTCGACTCAACGAATCCGGCCAGTCTGCTAGGTCAGTTGAAGATGCAACTCGATCCGGAGGCGGCCACATCGCTTATTGCCAAGCTGCATCAATCTCTGGCCGACATCAACTCGATGACCGCTTCGCTTGCGAACGAGCTGACCGTCTCTGAACGGGCGACCGTTTTGTCGAAACTGCACCTCGTCGCTGACAACATCGCGGAAATGACCGGCTCGCTCCGGCGCGAGTTCGATCCGTCCCGGCCGAACGTGACGCTGGCCAAGCTGCATATGGCCATGGACGGCATCAATGACGGCCTGACCGTAATCAAGCGAATCCTTGCCAGCGGCGAGGAGCCGATTACCAAGACGCTGGCAAATGTCGAGACCATGTCCGATCATTTTCGGGCGGAGACGGATCCGGAGCTCCCCTCCAGCCTCATGGCGCATCTGAAGCAGACCAGCGAGCTTATCAACGCGTCCGTGATGGACATTAATACCGTCACAAAGGCGACGCGCGACGTGATGGTGCTGAATCGAGAGAACCTGAATCGCACGTTGATCAACCTTAAGGAATCTTCCGATCATATCAAAACCGGACTGAAGTACGTCCTTCGAAATCCGTGGAAACTGTTTAACCCGCCCTCGCTTGCGGAACTGCGGCAGCAGTCACTCTTTGATGCTGCACGGAGCTTTTCGGAGGCTGCTTCAAGAATCGACGGCGCAACAGCCCAGCTTCGAGCTCTCGCGGAGCTCCACAATGGGCAGATTCCGCTTGACGATCCTGACCTCGCCCGAATTCAGGCGGACCTGAAGGAATCGGCGGAAATTTATGATCGAGCGGAGGCGGAAGTCTGGAAGCAGCTTGGCGGCCGGGGTGGTTGACGCATGTCGTCGCGCTGCCCACTTCAAGCTTGAACGCGGCCCTTTTCCGAGTCACGCTGTCGCATCCGTTCCGACTTTTCGTTGAAGATGAAAGTGATCCCGGACGGATTCTCTCCGTTTACGCGGCAAGGGTCGCTGGCTATCATCCGATTGCTCGAATTGATCGGTGACGGCATCAGTCGATCGCGGGTATCGACATGCCGTGACGAGTCGACACCAACCCATGAGCGAAAACCAACCCACCCAATCCATGGCGTCCGATCCATCGAAACAGAATGATTCCGCGCCCGCGGAGACGACCTCTACCGCGGGACAGGCATCTTCGGCCCCGTTCCCTACCCGCGTGTTCGTGACCGGCGCATCGGGATTTGTCGGATCTGCCATCGTGCGTGAATTGGTGTCTCGAGGTCATAAGGCCGTGTGCCTGTTGCGTGATCGGCAACGGTTTGTCGGCGGTCTGCGGGATATATCCGTTGACCGAATCGAAACTGTGAACGGCGACCTGTTCGATGCAGCGGCGTTGTCCGCCGGTGTGGCCGGTGCCGATGCGGTGATTCATCTTGTCGGGATCATCACCGAGGACCGACTGCGAGGGCAGACGTTTTCGCGAATTCATACCGAAGGCACGCAGCGCGTGGTGGAAGCAACTTGCGCCGCCGGCGTTAGACGATATGTCCACATGTCGGCATTGGGCGTGCGACCCGATGCCGTCAGCACTTACCACAAGACGAAGTGGGCCGCCGAGAACATCGTTCGAAAAAGCGGGCTGGATTGGACGATCTTTCGCCCCAGCCTGATTCATGGGCCGGGCGGCGAGTTCATGCGGATGATGAAGGTGTTTGTCTGTGATGCCATGGTTCCCGCGCTGGGATTCATCCCAAGCCCCTTTCCGGTTATTCCATATTTCGGAGACGGACAAAACAGGCTGCAGCCCGTCTCGGTGAAGGATGTGGCGCATTGTTTTGTCGCGGCCTTGTCGAAACCCGAAACCATTGGGAAGTCCTATGAGTTGGGCGGGGCGAACGCCCTTTCATGGAAAGAGCTTTATCGAGACTGCCGCGAACTGATCCCCGGCGCAAAGGCATGGAAGCCGATGGTTGGGCTGCCCGTGTCGGTGGCCAATCTCGTCGCGAGCACGATCATGAAGACGCCGCTGCTTCCGAAAATGTTGCGCTTTAATGTGGGTCAGGTGCAGATGTCGCAGGAAGACTCCGTGTGCGATATCACGCCGGTTGAGCAGGCATTTGGAATTCGTATGCGAGATTTCCGCTCGGAATTGGCTGCGTATGCGGCCCAGATAGACTAATTGGCGCGACGAAACCCGAGGGCGACATGTATTCGGATTATTGCATATGAACCTGTTGGACCACTTCATGCGTTGGCTGCATGTGATGGGCGCGATCGTCGCAGGCGGAGCGGCCATTTTTGCGCTGGCGGCTCTGCTACCGGCATTGAAGCTCGTTTCCGATGATATGCGGGCGACATTTCATGAGGCGATTCGCCCGAAATTTGCGAAGCTGATCTCGGCCGGAATCGGCGCGCTGATCATCTCCGGAGTTTATAACTATGTCTTCGTGAAAATGCCGCTTCACAAGGGTCAGGGGCTGTATCATGGCCTGATGGGCTGCAAAATTCTCCTTGCACTCGCGGTCTTTTTCATTGCCAGCGCGCTTACCGGCAAGGCCAGGGCGTTTGATGGCATGAGGCAGAAGCGCGCGGTTTGGCTCACCGCCAATGTGTCGATGATCGCGATAATCGTGGCAATTGGTGGCATTTTGAAGGATATGAAGTAGCAACCGGCTTCACTTGGCGCAAAATTTGCATCTCATGACTGGAACGCGGCTACTTCGGGCGCATGCGGTGCCGCGTCCATTCTTCGCTGGAGTAAATCGACTCATACTGCTTGGAATTCTCCAGTTCCTCAGGCCTCCATGCGGATAAGCGCAGCTGCATTTTCAATGATTCCCCAAACGCACTCACCAGTCGCGAAACGGCGCTGTCGTGCGAAATATCAGGGTCGATCATACGCCATGTCGCGACATTCTGTTGCGCAAACCGGCTGTCCAGCATGATTGATCCATGCTGCAAAATCGCCTGTCGGGTGCGACGCTGAGCGGACCCCGCGATCTTGGAAGCACCCGATTCGGACTTCTTGTCGTCAAGCACGACGTCGAGGCCGTGGCGGCGCGAGAAGCAGAAAAACGGACCCCGCTGGGGCGATTCCCCGCAACCCGTCTGGCCGCAGCCGAATAGGCGAGCAACTCCACCACCGATTGCCTGAATGATCGCTTCGTGTGAGAGCGTATAGAGTTGATTCGGGCGGCCGTGTACCAGTGCGTGATCGATCGGCAGAATCAGCGAATATGTCACTTCAAGGTCATGCAGAATGGCGCCGCCGCCGGTCGTTCTACGAACCACATCCAACTCGCCGGCTGGACCACCTATCGCCTCAAACTCCTTAATTTCCTGAAAGTACCCCAGTGAGATCGTTGGTGGATTCCACGCGTAAAACCGCAGAACCGGCTCGAAGGTGATGTCCTGACAGGCGTGCAGGAGGGCCTCGTCCCGAGCCATGTTGACGGACCCGACGAGCGGCTGATCGATGAGCAGACGGCATGTATCCATCGTCCCAGATGCTAGCGTTTGAACTTCGAGGATGCCAGATTTTCGCATCGAGATGCAACTGGGCGACTCGATGAGTGCGAACGAATCTGGCTGGTCGGCCAAGTGCCGGCGATGGCACTTTTTGCCGATATTCAATCAGGGAAGCGCGTCGAACGCACTGTGAATACCCATCCCGGCGGGTCCGGGGGCCGTCAGGAAGCGCGATGTTGGAATCGAACCCGATTGACGAGAAGTGGAATGTCGGCGGGAGGAGACCGCAGGGCATTATCGTATCGACGACAACTGTCTATCCCTCGATCGCGCATCCCAATCGCGGCATTTTTGTGGCGCGACGGCTTGCCGCGCTCCATGCAATTCGTCCAGTGATGGTGGTTGCGCCGCGTCCTTGGTTTCCGTTACTGCGGCCGCTCGACGGCCGCGAGTTTTCAACCGCGCGTTCCATCGGACGGCCTTCGAAAGCTCCGGACGTCCTTCGTCCCTCGATGTTCTATCTCCCGGGCGTATTCAAGCACCGGGATGCTGATTACTTCGCGCGGGCGCTTCGGCCTGTGATCCGGGCGATCCGCGCGTCCCATTCGATCGTGGCGATTGATGCCCATTTCGAGTGGCCTGACGCGGTGGGCGCCTGGATTGTCGCAAGGGAGAATCGAATCCCGTTTCTCTGCACGCTGCGGGGCAAGCTGGTCAGTGCCGCGCGGCATTCGAAGATTCGCCGACGCGTAGCGGAGATGCTTCGCGATGCGTCGGGGCTGATTGCTGTCTCACAGTCATTGGCCGATCTGGCGGCGCGAATCGCCGGAACGTCGCGCAGGATTCGTGTCATTCCGAACGGCATCGATCGGACGATTTTCAATCGCTCGGCCCCGATCGCGAACGTGAGCGGCCATGATGCTGCGTCGCGGTCGTTGCTCGGGTGGGATTCGCATGCCCGGTATGTCGTAGCGGTCGGACACATTCAGCGGCTTAAGGGCTTTCATCGATTGGTGGATATCTGGCCGGAGGTGCGTGCGCGAGTTGGCGACATTCGATTGATCCTCGTCGGTGACGAATCGGGTGAGCCGGCCTATTCGAAGGAGCTTCGTCGCCGGATCGCTCGCGTGAACAAATCGATTTCATCGCGCGGCGGTGGCTGCATCAGGCTGCTCAATGGTGCGCCGCCGATGCAGATAGCCTGCATGCTTAATGCGGCCGATCTGTTTGCGCTCACCTCG
Organism: Phycisphaerae bacterium; assembly: GCA_019636475.1. Classification (NCBI taxonomy): domain Bacteria; kingdom Pseudomonadati; phylum Planctomycetota; class Phycisphaerae; species Phycisphaerae bacterium. The sequence goes on along the minus strand of JAHBXN010000003.1, from coordinate 231,111 downwards.
GAGTCAGAAGGCTGGTGCAATGCGATTGCTGAATCGCTGGCTTGTGGTTGCCCCGTGGTGGCAACGGATGTCGGGGGCAATCGAGAGCTTGTCTCCGACCCGGACATGGGAATGCTCGTTCCGCTTGACGATCGGCAGGCACTTGTCGATGCCGTTGTCCGATCGCTGACTCGATCATGGAATCGACGGGCTATCGCTTCGGCGGGGGGAGAGCGCGACTGGAAAGTCGTCGGTCGCCAGTGCGCGGAAGCCATTGACGACGTGACAGGGCGCACGACGGTCGGCGTCGATGGCAACCGGGAGCGAAGCGGAGAACAATACGGTGTGCGTCGGTTGCCGGTCGAATCGTTTTCGCCATCGAAGGATCGGCCGCCAATGGCGGCGTGCGTGATCGATTACAACGCCGGCTTGCAGCGCGGGCCCCATCCGGTTCGGCAAACCTCGGGAGCAATAGCGCATGATTGAGGGTCGAAATATCATCTGCATCGCGAGCAACTGGGCCTACGACCCCACCAGCAAACACCACGTCATGCGCATTCTTTCAGAGCGCAATCACGTCATCTGGGTTAACTATCATGCGTCGCGGCGGCCGCGCGCAAACTGTGCCGACGCCGGTGCGATCGTCCGTAAGCTGCGCCAGGCCATAAAGGGCCCTCAACGCGTGGACGATCGAATGACCGTCATCACGCCTCTGGTCGTTCCGTTGCCGGGCAGCCAGCTGGCGCGGTCCGTCAATCGGCGTTTGCTCACGTGGCGAATTCGTCGTGTGCTGAGGGAACTCCCGCCGCAGCCGATTCAGCTCTGGTCATTCGCGCCCGATGTAGATTACTTGTGCGGCCAATTCGGTGAGGAGTGTGTTGTATACTACTGCGTCGACGCCTTCAGCGAGTTTGACGGATACGACCGCGAACACGTGCTCCGTGCCGAGCAGCAGCTGATGGGCCGAGCGGACCTTGTGGTGACGACCTCCCGAATTCTGTACGAGGAAAAGTCGCATCCGAAGCGACGGACCGTGACTGTCTCGCATGGCGTGGACTACGACCATTTTGTGAAGGCACGGGAAATTGAATCAGTTCCATCGGATGTCATCCGCCTGCCGCGCCCGATCATTGGTTTCTGGGGATTGATGCAGGAATGGTTCGACGCGGAATTGGTCGGCGCCGTCGCGGCTGCAAGACCGGATTGGACATTTGTGCTCATTGGAGAAGTGGCGTGCGACGCAACGGCGCTCAACCTGCCCAATGTTCATCGACTCGGGCGCCGGCCGTATTCGGATTTGCCGAAATATGCTGCTGGGTTCGACGTCGCGCTGATTCCGTTTCGCGTAAACAAACTCACCCAGGCGGTGAATCCGATCAAGCTGCGCGAGTATCTCTGTGCGGGATTGCCCGTGGTTTCGACTCCCATGCCTGAGGTCGCGGCCTACCGAGAATTCGTCGAGATCGCGGAAGGCATGCCGGAATTTCTCGCGGCGTGTGAGCGGGCACTTGCCAGGCGTGGAGAGGCATTCGCGGCGCGCAGCCGGACGGCCATGCAGCGCGAAACATGGCGGGCCAAAGTCCATGAACTTTCGGACCACGTGGGGGCGGCCGTCGGTCAGGCGGTCTGGACCACGCCCTTGGCACTCCCGCTCGATTCGGCGCCCGCGCCGGCATCGATGGCCGCGTTGATGCGGTGCATGAGCTCCAGGTAGTCTGCCTGCGCGGTCATCATTCGCTTCAGGAGATCATTGTTGGCAACCTTCGATTCCCAGTCGCTGATCGCGCGCTTGTCGGCAACCTCGATCGGTTTGCCGGCGGCCTCCAGTTGTTGGATTTTTTCGATGGCTTTCTGGTAGCCCATCAGGATGTCCTGGGCTTCCTGATTGCCGTTCACGGCCTGTGCCGCGACCATGTAGGCTTTCATTCGAGGATGCGCAGCCATCTTCTTGCCCAAGGCCGTCGCGTCGGCGATGATGTCATCCATGTATTCAATCCTTTCGTGAGCGATCGGCTATCGGGCCGCCGCCCCGTTCGCTCGTGCGGCGGAGCGGCCCTTGGATCGCGCGTCATCGCACGCGAACCGGGGTCATCGTCGTCGTTATTCCGCGAATCGGCAAGTGCAGGAAGGCTTATGGCCAAACGATTTTCCGACCGCATCATCGAATTCATGGGGCGCTCGGATTACCGGCCCGTGCGTGCCCACAAGCTCGCCCGGGTGATGAGCGTCGCTGACGCAGAGATGGGCGAGTTTCGCGATGCGGTTGACGCGCTACGCCGGCTTGGCCGCGTGATCATCGGCGCAAACAACGCGGTCATGCTGGGACAGGCATCGTCGCAGGTCGTGGGGGTGTACCGCGCCAATCCGCGAGGGTTTGGCTTCGTCGTCCCGGATGAAGCGACTGAACACGGGGATCTATACATCCCACAAGGCGAGTCCGGTGACGCGCTGACCGGCGATCGAGTCATTTGTTCCGTTCTGAAGCGTGGCAAGCGTGACGGCAAGCAAGTCTTCGGCGGCCGAATTCTGAAGGTTGTTGAGCGCGGCAACAGCCGGTTCGTCGGTGCACTGACCCTCGAAGCCTCGACCTGGTACGTCCAATCCGACGGCAACACATTGCACAGCCCGATCCTGATTGGCGATCCGCATGCCAAGGGCGCGCGGTCGGGTGACCAGGTCGTCGTGGAACTGGTTGAATACCCGCGCGAGGGGCGACCGGCGCGGGGAGTGATCGTCGAGCGGCTGGGCCGGCGCGGTGATCCAGGCGTCGACCTCGCCGGCATTATCGAACAATATCAACTGCCGGATGCATTCCCGGAAGAGGTCCTCGACGAGACACGAAGACTGGCGCAAGGCTTTGATCCGGAGGAGGCTGTCCGACAACGCGAAGACCTCAGCGGCCTGACGATCGTAACCATCGATCCAGACGATGCCCGGGATTTCGATGATGCCATTTCGCTGACGCCTGTCGCGGAACGTTCAAGGGATGGTGATCGACAGTGGCATGTTTCGAATCGTCCTCATGGCCCGGCGGCATGGGAAGTCGGTGTTCACATCGCGGACGTCAGCCATTTTGTGAGAATCGATTCCGAACTGGATAAGGAAGCGGTGCGACGCGGCACGAGTATTTACCTGCCCGGCCGGGTTATTCCGATGCTCCCCGAAATTTTGTCGAACGGATTGTGCAGCCTGCAGGAGAATGAGCCGCGACTCTGCAAAAGCGCGTTCATTCGATATGACAGGCAAGGCCGGGTCGTCAGTTCCAGGTTTGCGAACACGCTGATTCGATCGTCACGCCGACTCACCTACGGCGCCGCGCAGGAGATCATCGATGGGCGGACGGAGGGCGTTTCCAAGTCGATCGTCGAGCTGGTTCTGCGGATGGATCAAGTCGCCCGCGCGATTCGCGAACGCCGAATCAGCGATGGCATGATCGTTCTGGAACTGCCGGCGGTGGACCTGGTCTACGATCCGGATGGCCGCGTGATCGATGCGCGCCCTGAGGACACGAGCTTCAGTCACACGATCATTGAAATGTTCATGGTTGAAGCCAACGAAGCCGTCGCACGGCGGCTATCGAGTCTTGATGTCCCGTTTCTGCGTCGTATTCATCCACCTCCGGAGAAGGAATCGGTCCTCGGCATGGCGAAATTCATGCGAGCAGTGGGACTGAAGCTGCCTAAACAGATTCAACCCAGTGATTTGCAAGTAGCACTCGATAAGCTACGCGGAAAGCCGGAGGGTCGCGCCGTCAATCTCGCCGTTCTGAAGTCCATGCAATCCGCGGAGTACTCGCCGAAGCAGATCGGACACTTCGCACTTGCCAGCGATGACTACGCGCACTTCACGAGCCCGATTCGGCGTTATCCCGACCTGATGGTTCATCGCCTGCTTGATCTTTCTTTCGATGGGCAACTGCCGATTGTCCGCAAACGAGGGCATCGTCGACCGGCCGCGTTCGTGCCGCAGGATGAACTCACCGAGCTTGGCCGGCGAATGTCATTCCTTGCCCGCCGTGCCGAGAGCGCTGAGCGGGAACTCAAGACGCTCAAGGTTCTTTCGTTGCTCGCGAAGCAGGTGGGCGAAGGGTTCGAAGGCGTGGTCACGGGTGTGACACAGTTCGGCTTGTTCGTGCAGCACCCGAAGTATCTGATTGATGGCTTGATCCGGATTGAGGATCTCGGGGACGATTGGTGGGATGTGGACATCGGCACAGCGCGAATACGGGGGCAGCGGAATGGGAAGACATTCACGCTTGGTACGCGGCTCAGTGTTGTGATCGCTGAGGTCGATCTGTCGCGGCGACAACTCAGCCTCGGTCTTCCTGATGTCAACCCCGCATCCCCAAAGCGGCGACATGCAGCCGCCGCTGCGCCGCGGAGCAACCGCACCCGAGGCCAACAGAGTCGCGGAAGGTCGGCCGGAGGATCCCAGCGTAAGACAGGCCCGAAATCGCATCGAAAAGGCAAATCCGGACGAAGGCGATGAGTGTTCTGGCACGGCGCTGTGAGGAAATTCATCTGCTGGACGCGGGCAGCTCCAGGTCCAACTTGTTGAGTGGCGTTTCGATCGGGACCGGGTAGCGACCGGAGAAGCATGCCGTGCAGTAGCTCGACGCGGACTGTGACGCGCACTCGAGCAGGCCTTCAATCGAGAGATAGGCGAGGGAATCCACTTCGAGAAAAGCTTGTATGTCCTCAATGCTGCGGCCGGTGGCGATCAACTCCCGCTGGCTGGGAAAGTCGATGCCATAGTAGCAGGGGTGTCGAATCGGCGGGCTTGCGACGCGCAGGTGAATTTCCTTCGCGCCGGCTTTTCGAAGCGCGTTCATCTTTCCGCGAGTTGTTGTTCCGCGGACGACTGAATCCTCGACGACGATTAGTCGTTTGCCTTGCACGGCCTCGCGAATCACGTTCAGTTTTACGCGGACGGCGAGATCCCGCTGCCGCTGGGTTGGCATGATGAAACTGCGACCCATGTAGTGGTTGGTCGTGAATCCGCGACCGCGCGGGATCCCGATGACTTCGCTGTATCCCATCGCCGCACACCGGGCGGCGTTCGGAACGGGAATAACCAGATCGGCTTCGGCCGGCGCTTCACGAGCGAGCCGACGGCCGGACGCCACGCGGAACAAATGCACATTCTGATTGAACACGCGGCTCGATGGATCCGCGAAATAGACATGCTCGAAGATGCAGTGGGCCGGGCGGATCTCTTGAGGCTCCGCAAACATGCGCGATGATATGCCCTCGTCCGACAGCGTGACGATCTCGCCCGGCAGAACATCGCGGACATGATCCGCCCCGACAAGGTCCAGGGCGCACGTTTCGCTGGCGACGCAGTACGCGCCATCGTCCAGCCGGCCGATACAGAGCGGTCGCAATCCTTGCGGGTCGCGAGCCGCCTCGATCCGGTCGGGAAGCATGAAAAGCAGGGAGTAGGCACCGCGCAGTTCGCGAAGCACGGCTGCCAGCGGATCGGCCGTGTCGTCGAACTTCGGGCTAGCCAGGAGGTGCAGGATGACTTCCGTGTCGCTTGATGTCTGGAAGATCGCGCCCCGCGATTCGTAATCGCGCCGCAGTGTGAGGGCGTTGACTAAGTTACCGTTGTGTGCCACCGCGACCTGACCGCGTGAATAGTTCACGAGCAGAGGCTGGCAGTTTATCTCGCTGCACGAGCCGGTGGTTGAGTACCGAACATGACCGATGGAGGCTTTGCCACGCACCTGCTCGAGAGTCGCACTGCTGAATGCCTGAGTGACGAGACCCAGGCCCGCGTGCCGTTCGATTCGCCCCTCTCGTACGCTGCAGATTCCCGCCGCTTCCTGGCCTCGGTGCTGCTGGGCGTAGATTCCAAGGTAGGTTAGTTCGGCGGCATCGGCACGCCCCCACACGCCGAATAGGCCGCAGTACTCTTTGATGCGATTGTCGCGAGCGGTCAGATGATCGTGTGAGGGGGATTCAGGTTCGTGATCGGCGATAGCCGTCAGAATCTGAGGCGAAGTCAATGCGGCGCGAATCGATGGCAGAACCGGAAGTGCGATGGATTGCGAATTTTCGAAGCGCGTCACGAATCGCGGCTCCTAAAGGACTGAGCATAGGCGGAATTCTGCATATCCGCAAGGTTTCGAGGTAAATGGGGTGATGTGCAACCGGGCACGCAAACTTGTCGACGTGGTCTTGTATTTCCCGTGGGTCTCAGCGGATTGAAGGACCTTTGAAACAATCACCGCACTCGTTGGGTGAGTGCGGTGATCGGCTAGACCGCCGGGTTGTCGGAATGCCGCGCTTCGCGGCTCTTGGGGGAATGAGATGTGCCGACGGTCGTTACTCAGATCTCGTCGCGAAACGGTGTTCCGGTCATACTGAACCGCGTTCGATCACCACCAATCTTCCCAGTCGTCATACCAGCCGCCGTCGTCGTACCAACCGCCATCGTCATACCAGCCGCCATCGTCATACCAGCCGCCATCGTCATACCAGCCGCCATCGTCATACCAACCGCCATCGTCATACCAACCGCCATCGTCATACCAACCGCCGTCGTCGTACCAACCGCCATCGTCGAACCAACCGCCGTCGTCATACCACCAGCCCCCGTCAAACCAATTCCCTTCTTCAAACCACGATTCCTCATAGTATCCGTCGCTCCAGCCGTTGAATGAAGGGAAAAAATTGAACCCCAATCCGGAGTAGCTGTAGCCGCCGCGGCCGGGTCTGCCGTCGCAGCCGACGGCCGAGAAGATTGTGGCAATAAAGATGGCTGTTGCTGCCATACAGGAAAATCGAAATCGAGTGATCATTGCCGTTTCTCCAGCATTAGCCGACGTTCGGCGTTAATCTTCGTCGCGCGACTCACCGGACTTCAGCACCAGCATCAGTTGGTGTTGGGTGAATCGCGTTTGTGTACGTCGTTTACCGAGGCAAGGGCTTGAGACTTTCGAATCGCCCGCGCTGCCCGCTCGGCACTGGTTATAGACAGGGCTGAAATTCGCGAGGTTAGCGTCGAAACGGAGTAATTTTGCGAAGCCAGCCGGGCGCCTCAAAATAATGTGGTTCCGTTTCGGAATATCAATACGAAACCGCACGTTGCGGTTGGCCAGTCAAACGCCGTTTTAAGTACAACCATGCTTCATAAATGGTTATAATCGAAGAGATTAGAGGAAAGTCCAGCCGCGTTTCGACGTGATGCCACCTCGAATTGAAACGACGGTTGGCCGGTGGAACCGTGCTTTCAAGCTCAATGGGTCATTTGGTTCATCGAGGTCCGAAATCGGGCGGGAGTTCGTGATGTTTGGTCGGCTTGCGACAGTTCGGATCAAATCAGCCGAGGAAGCCATTGCGGCCGGAAACCTTGAGGCTGCACTGGAGATCGTCACATCTTCGGACTTGGCGAAGAATGAGCGAGTGGCTCGGCTCCGGGAAATTCTGGCGGAGAAATACCTCGCTCGCGGGCAGGAGCGGTTGCTAAATCGCCAGTTCGTCGAAGCGATCGATGATTTTGCACGTGCAGGCCGCTGCGGGCGGCTAGTCGAAAAGGTTATTGAGTGGCAGAGGCGGGCGATTGCAGCTCAGCGGGCTGACTGCCTCGAGATCGCTCAGCGCGATGCCGCTCTGGATGAGGCCAGGCGTCGTGCGGATGCGGGTAGCCTTGTCGGCGCAGCCGAGGCACTGGAGCGAGTCGGTGTCGTTGATCCGCGCGGCGGCTTGATTGCCGACTCGATCGAGCGGCAAACGCGACAGGCCGAAGCAGCGCTTTCCGCCGCTATGGTCGCATTCGATCGAGAAGATTATCAAACAGCTGCCATTCGAATTCGAGAGGTCAGAAAGCTCCACAAGGGTTTGGATGGATTAACAGATGCGGAGAATCGTCTGGTGGATTCCTTAATCGAACGAGCGAAGGCGGATTTTGAGAACGGCCGTCTGGATCGCGCTAAACAATCGCTTGCGGCGCTCGACGGTTTTGGGGATCGTCGCGCGGATCGGTTGGATATCGAGGATCAGGTTCGGCACGCGACGGATGCGGCTACGGCGCTCGCGCGCCACGACTATTCCGCGGCGAGCGTGCTGCTCGGGCGAATCGCCAAGCTGAATCCGAGTGCGACCTGGATTGGCGAGGCTCGTCAGTCGGTCGATGCAATGGAGGCAGCATCCGAGGCAATCATGGAAGGACCACTTGGTCCGCTGCTTTCGGTGTGTAATGAACAGCGCTCGCCGCTGATGTCGACCGCTGTGCAAGGACCGAAGGGGCAGCCATTATTTGAAACACTGCCGGCCGTCGATCGAAACGGCGTCCGGCCGCCACCGATCGCAACGGCGGCACCAGGTGCCGTCGCACGCATGGGCCGGGAAGAGCGTCTGTTTGCGCCGCCTGAAACGCCCGGATTGCCTCGGCGCATCCTGCTCCGCATTGATGGCGTGGGCAGTTATCTGCTGGTTCGAGGGGATCGGGTGAGCATCGGCCGCGGTGGTACAGGCGCGACCGCGGATGTCCAGTTGATCAGCGATCTGCCTGAGCGCCACGCGGAAATCGTTCGCGCAGGCGAAGATTATTTTGTCGTCTCGCAGGGCGGAGTGGAACTGGGCGGCGCCCATGTCGATCATGCGTTGCTTCAGCCAGGCGACCGAGTGAGACTGGGTAAGCGCGTGCGATTGAAGTTTCAGCGGCCCAGCCTCAAGAGCAGCGCAGCCACTCTGGAATTGGGAGAGGGCGTACGAATGGAGAATGACAGCCGGAAAGTGATTCTCTGGAGCGGCCCTGTCCTGATCGGTGGTACGAGAGAGTGTCACGTCAGCGTCAACGGCGGCGGCGCGGATCTGGTTTTCATGGAACGGGGCGGACGCATGTACTTGAAGACAGTGGGGTCGTCGAGCGACGCGATGCCAGTGGAACTCGGTGCGCCGATGCAGTTCGGCAATTTGAGATTCACCGCCACGCCGGTTGCTGGACCGTCAGACATTGGCCGGGTGCCGGGTTGAGATGTTTGATCGCGATCCGATTTGTGCGCAGCTTGAGCGTGTGGGCAGGGTGGTTTTGCGGTGCACAGGCCCGACTTGTGCAACGAGGCGGTTGAAAATGAGCTTTCGATTCAATCAAGGTGATCGGCCGTTGCCGGGATACACGATCCAACGCGGGGTGGGGCGCGGTGGATTTGGCGAGGTGTATTACGCACTTTCCGATGGCGGCAAGGAAGTCGCGCTGAAGTACCTGCGAGAGAACCCACAGGTCGAACTCCGTGGCGCCACGCACTGCCTCAATCTCAAGAGCCCGTACCTTGTTGCATTGCACGATATCAAGCAAAGTGTCGCCGGCGAATTCTTCGTCATCATGGAGTTTGTCAACGGAGCCTCGCTTCGCGACCTCATGAACGAAGAGCCGCGCGGACTTGGTACGCAGAAGGCCGCTTACTTCACCCGGGAGATCGCAAAGGGCCTGGCCTATCTTCATGACCGTGGCATCGTTCATCGCGATCTGAAACCCGGTAACATTTTTTATGAAGACGGCTATGTCAAAATCGGCGACTACGGTCTGTCGAAGATGATGGCCGCGAGCCAGCATAGCGGTCAGACCGTCAGCGTCGGCACCGTCCATTACATGGCTCCGGAAGTCGGCAGCGGCAACTACGACCGCACGATCGACATCTACGCCCTGGGCGTGATCCTCTATGAGATGCTCCTGGGGCGAGTTCCGTTCAGTGGTTCGAGCATGGGTGAGGTGCTGATGAAGCATCTAACCGCCCAGCCTGAAGTGGATGAACTTCCTGCGCCCTTTCCGCATGTCATACGCAAGGCTCTCGCGAAGGATCCGAACGACCGCTATCAGACTGTGAATGAGATGATGACGGATCTGTTCGATGCGGAAGACCTCAGTCGATCCGTTGGCGCTTTTGAGCCGGCCAGTATTTCGACGCTGGCCAGCCGCGCTGCGCGAAAGATCGCGCGGTCCATGAATGAGACCCTGCCGGCCGGCGGAGGCCACGCGATCGGTACCGGCAGCAGCAACATTGGTCAATTCGCGCCGCCCCCGATTATCGCCGCCCCCCTGGGTAATCGCATGGAGGGTCGGATCGAATCTCATCCCGCCATCCCGGCTGCTCCAGCAGTCGCAACCAGAGGCCTTGGCCTATGGCCGGGACCGTCAAATCCCATCAACGCGGTCATGTCAGTCGTTGCATGCTCGGCCGCGGCCGGTGCGGCGACCGTGATGAATCACGGGGATTTCGAATTCTGGCTTGCGATGTTCCTTCATGGCGTTGCCTTCCTGACTTCGGTGTTTCTGTGGCAATCGTGGATGCGCCGGTCCGAAGGGAATCGCCATAACTGGAACGCGAAGCTTGCGCTCGTAGTGCTTGGAATTGCACTCACTTACATTGTCAATTGGCTGGCAGTCGAGATGGGTTGGGGGCTGCCGAAAGTTGGAAGCCTGGGTCTTCCGCTTGCTGCGTCGTTCGTGTTTGTCGATTGGCGCGGCCGTCTGGACGAGGGCCGACGTGGGACAATCTCCGCGGGTTCCGCCATGTCGGCCGCCGCATTCGGAGTCATCGCCTGGTTCATTTCCGAGGCCGATCTGGTTTGCATGATTGCCATTCTCGCAGGCGCGTCACTTGGCATTCAGGCCCTGGGCGCGTTGTGGCCGATCGCACCGAATCGCTCCAGCGACGCCGGGACGGGGAAGAACCGAAGCGACGCATCGTTCGACGGCCAAATCAGGCAAGCGTCAGCCGAAATTGTGAACGGAGCCGCTGTCGGTATTTCTCGGGATGGCTCAGCAGGGTCGGGACGGGAGCGATCGACCAATCAGGCAATTAAGAAGTCGGGTTTTCGCACGTCACTCCCCGAGCGCCATCCAGCGTCTCGCGCACTCTGGTTCGTCGCGGCAGGGGTGCTTGGGCTTGGAGCGACCATTTGTTTCATTGCATTGCCCTTACTGAATCTCGGAAGGGACGAGTTCACCGGTACGCTCATCGGCGGCGTGGTTCAATCGATCTTCATGCTCTTCGCCATCTCCTGCGCCGTGCCACGATTCAAAAAAGGCCTTTGGCGAGGCATCTTTCGTAAAGGAATCAGTTTTGCCGGAGTCGCCATCGCTGCCGGGTGCGGAATCGCCTCAGGTCAATTGCGCCTGACCAATGAGGAATTCTTCGGCCTGATTATCGGGATCCTGGTTGGCGCGATCATGTCATTAATCGTCTGGGTGATTCCCGTGCCCATGCCGTCTTTTCTGCGTGAAGCGAGTGAGAGCGGCCCGACGAATGATGGGGAGGCCGCCAGACTCTTGAATCGAGCCCGAAAATTTCGATGGGCCGGCTTTGTCACATGGGGCATCGCGATTCTCCTTATTCCGACGTTACTGGCGACCGTTCCCAAACGCGACTGGGAATCAGCATTTCCGGCGACGATGATCCCGCTGGGCTTCATCGGACTCGGACTGCATATCGCCGCCACAGTCCTGAAGCGGAGGGCGCGCAAGCCGAAGCCTCCGGTAAGCACGCCCGTCGAATTGCCGTTGCGCCGGTCGTTCCGCGCCGAATCGCTTTCGGGCCTGCGTCGGTCGCTTGAGCAGTATGCGTTTCTCAACGGATATCGCGTCGATCATCCTGGCGAATTGCTATGGCGACTGACTCGGGGCGAATGGATTGCGCGATTCTGGCAGTCCGACGTGCGTAAATGGAAGACCGAAATCAATCTCGTGGCCACAGAGAACGGTCAGGAAGGTTACTGGGTCAATTGCATGCTGGACATCGATGCGCCGTTCCACAAGCCGGACCGCTCGATGCTCCGAAAACTCGATGAGCAATTAGGCGAATTACAGGCCCTCATCGCCGGTGCGCCGGCGGATCAGGAACGGGAGATCGTCGTATGAATGCTCCGAGTGTGGGGGCTTGGCTTCTGGTTCTGATCGCCGTGATCGCTGCCTTTTGGCTGATCCCGACGCGCCGACCGCGCCGCTCAGGATTATCCGCCTTCATTGCGATATCCATCGTGGCAGCTATCGCGATGCTCGCGTCGTCCCAACGTTTCCACCGGGTTCAGCCGATGACGGCCGTCTCGTATCAAGTTGCTCCACCGTCACCCAAGCCTCCGCCGCCGCTGGATTGTTCCGATTTGCCGGAAGTGCATTCGGACCAGGGGGCGGAAGTGCCTGTTCCCGAGGTTCCGGAAATCCATTTCAAGAACGCATTACATGCGCGCGAAAGTGCCCAATCGGTTTCTCGATCTTCGGGATCGTCCTACCAAGACGAAAAGACCACACGGCCGGTTAAATCAGCAATTCTCGGCGGCGGCGTCACACTCGGATTGATGTTGCTCACGGCGATCTTTCTCGACGCCGAACGATTCGGCCGGTATACTTTTCCGGTCCGCGTTGGAAGCGCGGCGACGTTTGTCGGCCTTTGTCTCGTGCTCTGGAATCTGGGTCCGCTCTGACAAGTGATTGATCGAAGCAGCGGCCGGCGCGTTTCGACAGGTGGACACGACAAGCGATTGGACACACGCTGCCATCGATCGTTGCATTGTCCACATTGGATGGGACGGGCACCTTGAGTCAGACGGACGACGCAGACAAGTTCCTCGTCGTTGCGATTCGCAATGGCGATCAGCGTGCCTGGCATCAACTCATCGAGCGCTACCAGGGCCGCCTACTGGCGTTTGCCCGCTCGCGGCTCCGAAATCCCGGCGAGGCCGAAGACGCCCTGCAGGAAACCTTGCTCGGTTTTGTCACGAGCCTGCCGCATTTTGATGAGAGCCGATCGCTTGAAACTTATCTCTACGCCATTCTCCGCTACAAGATCGGTGAACTGCTCTCCCGCAAAGAACGGTCCCAGGAACTGACGGCGGGATTCGACATCGATGACGACGCGGCCCCGCCTGATCCGGTGGGCGGTGAAACGCCGAGCAGTGTGGCGCTGGCTGCGGAACGCGAGCGTCAGCAGGGGGAAGTACTCGCTCGCATACTTCGCCGACTCATCGAAGAGCTTCGGGACCGTGGCAAGCTGGACGATCTTGAAGTCGTCGAGTTGCTTTTTTACGTCGGACTTCGAAACAAGGAGGCGGGTGAACGGCTGGGCCGCGACGAGAAGGCCGTCGCGGGTGTCAAGTTCAGGGCACTAGGCCGCTTGCGGGAGTTCTTCGAGGAGTTGGCTCCCGTGGATCGTGAGTTGATTGATGTGGACGCGCTGTCAAGTGAGGCGACCATCGCCCGCGTGTGGCGTAGCCGTCGGCTGAGTTGCCTGAAGCGCAGTACGATCGGCTCATACCTGCTCGGTGTACTGGAGGAGCCGTGGTTGTCTTATACCGTCTTTCATCTCGATACGATCCAGTGTCTGATGTGCCGTGCCAATCTGACCGACCTTTCTGTTGAAAGCGAACGGCTTGCCCAGACCGACCTATCCGAGCGGCTCTTTCAATCGAGCGTCGGATTTCTTTCGCATCACAGCGGCTGATACCGGCTTTGCGAAGTGCTGTATCAACCTTTCGGAGAGCCGTCAGTTCGCACTGTGTTCGCCGGAACGCCGATATCGGTCACCTGCCGACCATCGCGTGTTGTACTTAAGAATCCAGTCGCCTTGCCTTGCACCAGGCGGAAGCGGATCGATCGAATCACCACCGACGACGTTGTGGTCGCCATCTTTCTCCCAGCCGTACGATCGTAAGAAGTAGGTGCGTGTCATGCCGGGAGCAACGGGTGCGAAGTCGTCGGCATCAAATTCCAGTCGCAGTGCGTCCCCGCCGTTGGCCAGCACGAGAGCGCCATCGCGAGCAGATACTAGCTCGAGCACGTCGCCGTATCGCGTGCACCATCCGTACATGTTCGATCGCCACATTGGAACGGGGGACACCTGGTCATAATCCGGTGTGGTCGGATGGTCCTGGGCCCGCGCTCGAAGATCGGAAAATCCGCGCCACCGCAGTTGAGCCGAATCCGGCCTTGAAGAGCGAACCACATTGCGGGAAAGCGGCACGCTCTCGAAGAGCGCGAGCCGGTCCCAGCGAATTTCAAACGTATTCGTCAGCCTCAGCCGGCGAAATGCCGGCGGAACCTTGCCATCCAGGTCGACAAGTATCGTCTTTGTCTTGCCGGCCGGCATGCCGACATCGACATCGACAACCCTCCACCCACCGTCGGGCATTTCGACTTCCAGTTTCGGCATCGACACCAATGCATCGGGGTTCTGCGACAGAGCGATGTTTGTGCTGCCTTGTCCATACTGGAGCCAACCAGTGAGAGCGAGAACGATGCTTCCAGATGCGTCGATAGGTTCGCCAAAATCCAGCGTCAGAACCAGCGGACGACACATGCCGCGATAGGGCGGCGGCAATAGCGCGCCCGGCGGTGCGAACCGGCCGTCGATCTCTTCCATTGCCTGAGTCCGATCGATACCGTCGTCACCCATCGCCAGTATGGGCGATCGTCGGTGTTGGAGCAGGCGAATCTCCGACGGCGGAAACGGTGGAATCATGATCTTGTCGGTTGAGTGGACCTCCGCGCCCGGCGGATGATCGACGGCCAGCAGCTCCACATCGTCCATGTACAGGACTTCCAGAAATTCGCTCGTGATTTCGAGCACGAAGCGATTGTTTGTGGCTCGAAGTGACTCGTCGTTGCCGATCAGGACAATTTCCTCGGGATCGGCAGGCAGGAGCATTTGTCGGGTCAGCGGAAGGCCGATCGGCGCATTGCCGAGGATATCCGTCACGAAGCGAAACCCGGCGCCATCCCACGCGTATAGAAACGGGCAGGAACCCGTCGCCACATTCTTCTCAAGAATCACGAATGGGGCCGAGGCGGTTTGTATGTCCAGTTGATTATCGACCACGCCGTTGGTCCAGATTGTTTGAATCAGGTCGAGTCGATCGCGTGCCCCTACTCCGATCTCAATGGCCGGCGACGTGACTTCGCGCGACGTGAAGAAGCGGCCGACGCGAACTTCGACATGGGTTCCGAATCCGGAGGGATTCGTCTTCTGCGCGAGAAGCCGTACCTTGATCTGTCGATTGGCATTCCCGCCATCGTTGCGAAGGAAAATCGGTGAGCCGTCCCGGGTCAACGCGAGCAAGTCCGTGTCACCGTCGCCGTCGAAATCGCCGGACAGGATCTGCGAGATGTGACCTTGTTGCGTCCCAATATTGAAAAAACCTGCGGGCGCCTGGGAGAATCCACCATTCCCATCGTTTCTCCAACCTCGAATGGCCGCGCCTTCACCTTCTGATTTTCCGGAAATCACAATGTCGATCTGACCGTCATTGTCCCAATCCACGAGTGCGGTATCGCAGGCATCAAAGCCGGCATAATCCAGGCGCCCACGAGCCGGCGTTCCCCAGTCGATGATTTCTGCTCGATCTGCTCCCAACAGTACGATATCAATGTTTCCGTCAAGATTCAGGTCATCCGCCAGAATCCGATTGGCCGCTGGCCAGGGTCCCGGCGGCTCCACCATTCGCGCGAATTGCCCGGCGCGACGATTCTCAATCACGACGGTAGGCTGATGGCCGCGTATCAGGATGAGATCGATTGCGTCGTTGCGATCAAGATCAACCGCGGCAGCGCGTTCGCAATCCTCGATCTGCGGCATCCCCACCTCGCCGGAGACGTCCTTGAAGGTCTCGTTACCATTGTTCTGGAAGATTCTCGCGCCGTCTCGGCAGGCCAGAACAAGATCCAGATCGCCATCGTGATCGATGTCCGCCCATACGGCGCTTTCTGCCCGTACGCCGCGCAGGCCTGATCTATCTGTCACATCGACGAATGTTCCACGGCCGGATTGCCTGAGTAGTGTCAGTCCATCGCCATGAATCAGAAGGAGATCGTTTCGCGCATGCGATCGGGCGTCGTATTTCTCGCCCTTCGGAACATCATTATGATAATCGCCAACGACCACCGCCTTCACGCCCTTCAAATCATCCAAGGTCAAATCCACGGATTGCAGTTCGAACCCGGCGGATTTACTCCATCGGGCAATTCTGATCCCGCCCTGGTCCGTCACCATCGCAACACCGGGGCGACCCGCATCGTCGGTATCGAGTATGGCCATCGACGCGAATTTCTGATTCTGTCCGGAAAATGCGGTCGAAGTGGCGTCAACGAATCTTACTTTGATCGGCGCGGCCGAGGCGGCATCCGGATCGTTGGGACTGGACGTTGCGGGTTGGGTTGTCGTCCGCCTGGCACTAACTGACGCTAACGTGTTGATGATTGCTTCCGGCCGTGTGTGGATGCAGGACTCGAGAGATTCGGCATTTCGTGATTGATCGCCGAACAACTTCCTCAGACGTGTGAATTCAAGCGTGCATCGCCGGGCCTCTTCCACCTCGCCTGCCTGACGGGCATATGCTGCGAGTTTGAACCATGCCGCCGCGTGCATCGGATCCAGTCGGACGGTCTCGCGAAATTGCACGCCGGCCGCGTCGTCTCGACCGGTCGCCTGATAGGCCAAAGCGAGTTGAAAACGGACTGCGGGAGTGACTGCGTCGAGCTTTGTCGCCGCCTCGAAGAACGGCACCGCATCCTCGAATCGACTATCGCGCGCCAGCACCAGACCATGCAGATATGGCGTTGAGGACGACATCGGATCAATTTTCGCCGCTTCGGTCAGTGCCGATATGGCTTTCTCATGTAGACCCGCGATCAAGGCCGCGCGGGCCAGATTGCGAAGCGCCACGGCCGAATCCGGGCACAGCCTCAGGGCGGCCTCGATGGTTTCGACGGCTTTGACCGAGTCGCGATTCTCGATCAGCGCTTTGCCGCGGTTCATCAAAAGGACGAACTCGGCGTCGTCGGCCAATGCCGGGGTATCGACGACTGACGCGGCGAGAAGAATGAGCATGGTGATTGCGATGCACTCTGGTTGTTTCATATTCGCCTTTGCGTGTTTTGTTTCGCGCCCGACAGACAGCCGATTACAGAATGGCGCCCTCATCCGAGCCGTCATTGAGTGGCCGCGGATGAGTTGGATGACCGCGCACAAACGGCTTCCAGCGACGCTGAACTGATTCATCGATCGGGAATTCAAACTGCTCCGGACTGAGCACCCAGGCCGGCAGCGAAGTCTTCGGCAGTGGGTACTCGCGAATGCGATCCTGGAGCGGACGCGACCAGCGACGGCCGGCAAATGACTGATGGGACCAGGTTTGCCATGCTGCCGATTCCAACTGCTTCTGTAGTTCTGCAATGTCCGAGGTTCGGCAGCACGAGGCGTACTCTCTTGGAACGCCCTCGTGAGTTCGCCCGCACGGGCATTGACCTCCGGGTGAATAATGTGCAAGCCGTTCGTAGCACGCGGGTCGCTTGATGTCCCGGGGCAATCGGCGTCGAACGCGCTTCACCACGGCGCGAAGCACGAGAATCAGAACAAGTCCGCCGAGCAGCAGAGATACGATCACGCCAAGCGGAACCGGTCCGCCTCCCAGACGAAGAAATCGGTTCAGCGATCCGATCGCAATCATGGAATCCAATTCGAAAGCACTCCGGCAATCGTGACTGACCTGCACCGGTTCGGGACATTCGCGCCGTCAAGAAAAATCGAGACCCACATCCCGGCCTTTCGGGTTACCCGCGAACCGAGGATTATGGTACACTGCTCGTTGATCGGAATTGTAACCCGGACTTTGAGAGGGTGCCGCTCAGAAGGCCAATCTCCTTTTCGAATCCGGGCCATCCGTTCGTGATCGCTCGCGGCTTCGGGCCGTCGATGCCGATCGATGCCGGCCGTTTCTAAGCAGCCACCAAGCCGAGGCTGCGAGGCCGCCGATCCGGCCCGGCCATGATATAGATCGATTGGAATCGACATGGAAAACCCGCTCATCGTTCTGGACCATAAGGCCGGAACGCACCGGGGCGACGGTTTCCAGCTTGGCGGGTGCAATCCTGACGCCAAGTGTGGGAACGGCCTGGAGAAGATCTACCCAACGTGCGCTGTTCGCTATGGATACATGCGCTACATCGGCGAATTCAGATATTCGCCGGGGATGAAGTTCACCTGCGGCGGCAAGGTCGTCATTCACACGAATCGCGGCATTGAACTAGGCGAACAGGTCAGCCTCACCTGCTCCGGCTGCGACAAGTCCGTGAATCGCAAGCAGATCATGGACTATGTCCGGCAGAGCGGGCCGGAGTTTATGCAGCTCAAAGCCGGCCGCATCCTCCGCGCTGCCGCGCCGGCCGACCTCGATGACCAGGTCCATCTCAATATGGCGGCCGCGCAGAAGTTGCTGTTTGCCAGGAAGCTGGCTGCGGAGCAGCAATTGCCGATGAAGTTCGTCACTTGCGAGCATCTGCTCGGTGGCGAGCGGATCATCTTCCACTTCATGTCCGAGGATCGGATCGATTTTCGTGAGTTGGTTCGGGTGCTCGCTCAGGAATATCACACGCGAATTGAGATGCATCAGGTCGGCGCCCGGGACGAGGCGAGGTTGGTCGCCGATTACGAAATATGCGGCCGAGAGTGTTGCTGCAAGAACTTCCTCAAGAAGCTGCGGCAGGTCAACATGAAAATGGCCAAACTGCAAAAGGCGACTCTTGATCCTTCCAAGGTCTCCGGACGCTGTGGCCGCCTGCGATGCTGCCTCCGCTACGAACACGAGGGGTATGAGGAACTGAATCGAAAGCTGCCTCGCGTGGGCTCGCGCATACGAACCGCCAAGGGGATCGCGACGGTCCGCAATCGGCAGATCCTCACGCAGTTACTCTCCGTAATTTACGACGGGACCGAGGAATGGGAGACCATCGCGATCGAGGACGTGATTGAGCGCGGGTTACCCAAGCTGGAAAGGCCGATGGAGGGGCCGATGCCCTCGCGCGACCAGCGATCCTCGCGAGATTCGAATGATCGCCGCGGCCGTCCATCCGCTCGACGCGGCGACAATCGCCCCTCGGCTGATCGATCCGTCGACCGCGGTTCTCAACCATCGATTGATCGTGGAATGGCGTCCGGCCGGCGCGCCGAAGCCGAAGAATCCCAGGCTGAGCCGATCGGCCATGGCGAGCAGGGTGCTTCGACGCAGAATAACGTTGACGAGTCGATCGAACATTCACCGGGCTTTGCGAGCGGATTACTGGACGGACCCCTTGAAGATGAGTCAGCTGTTGACCTGGGGAGCGACGATCAAGGCGAACACGGCCCAGCGGTCCAGGGCCGCGCGGATTCGGGGCGTCGATCTGGGCCGATGCGAGGGCCGGATGTTCAAGGAGCTGACGACGCTGGCCAGGGCGGCTCGGAGGAGCAGCGTCGCCGTCGCCGTCGCGGACGAAGGCGGCGAGGTCGTCGAGACGGCGGATCGGGCGGCGGCCCATCCGGCGGTGGGGGTGGCGAACCCGGCGCCGGACCGACGGGCTGAGCCTGGTCATCGACTCTGCCCGCTTGGCTTGTCTGCGTGTTTTGTCCGCCCCATGGCGTGACTGTGGGGGGGCGTTTCCGCTAGAATGTGCTCCCAGCTATGGCGAAACGAAAAATCCATGCCGAAACGAAGATCGAAATAGTTCTGACGATGCCCGACGATCCTCGAAAGTCCATTGTCGAGATCGCAAACGAACTGGGGCGATACGCCGTCGATGCGTTCGAATTCCTCACCGAGGGATTGGACTACACCGTCCGCAAAATCCACGGTCCGACGAACCAATCCGTAGAAAACGTTGCCCGATGGATTCGCGAAAATGAAATCGACCCGGACGACCTCGAAGCGCTTCTGGATGAGAATCGCCTTCCGCAGGCCGTCGTCAGCGTCATTGAAAGCGTGGGCGGAGCCGAAGAATTCCGGCAGAAGCTGAATCGGCACGTTGAAGGGTCCGAGCTGTGCTGGGGACTTCGCGACCTCGCACTCGAGAAGTGGGGGGCGATGGCGCCGGCAGTGCTCAACAGCTGGGGCATCTTCCGGACACTTGATTTCGGCCGCATGGTGTTTGCCCTCGTCGAGAATAATCTGCTGCAGAAGCAGCCTGAGGATCGCATCGAAGACTTTCAGAACGTATTTGATTTCGAAGCGGCCTTCAAAAAAGCCTATCGCATCGCGCTTCCGGGCAGCGACGAATGACCCTGCGGCCAATTGAATCAACAGAGGATGACGCTGCGGCGACAGCAGGCGGTTCATGGAGGTTTCAATGACGCAACCGAATCAGGACGCGGGCGATCGGGCCTGGGAAAAGGAGTACGCTCCCAAAATCAGCAAGCGTCGGCTCATCACTGTTGCATCCATTTATGCCGCATTTGTACTCTTGCTTGCCGCGCTATCATTTGAGCGTTGGTTCGTCTCTTTTCGATAATTGACGCAGGCTCCTGGCGTTTGCCGCGCCTGCCGAAATCAAATCCGCCCCCGCGAAGCCGATGAAACCGACCGACGCGATCGATATGCAATTCGGCCAGGAATCGGTGTTCGCCGAAAACCTTGCGGCGCTGCGCGCTGCCCTCCCCTTCACGGCGGACATGATCGCTCAGGGAAAGCCGCCCAGAGAATTCTCCCGGACGATCGGCCGGGACGGGACGCCGACTTTCCGTTGGCGATCCGTGGATGACCAAGTCCAATGGCTCGGTCGAACGACCACGCCGTCGCTTCGCGCGGAGGCGATTGTCGATTCGTTCCAGCCCGGCAGCGGCAATATCCTGTTCTACACGCTTGGCCACGGCATCGACGTTCGACTTCTGCTCGAGCGAATTGCGCCGCACCAAGCGGTGTTCGTCGTTGATCCCGATCCATGGGCGGTCGCGGCCGCACTAATGCTCCATGATTTTTCGAAGTATCTTACAAGCCGGCGCCTTCGCATTTTTGTCGGGGCAAATGCCTGGAAGAACTGCGGAGACGATCTTGTGGAACATGCGGGATACCTGATCCCGTCTCGCATCCTTTCGTGGCCGTGGTTTGACAAGTCGACGATCGCCCATGTAAGCGAACAACTCGGTTCGCTCCAACTCGATGTCACTCGTCGCCGAAGATTGACTGATACTCACAGATCGCCAACTTCAATTGCCTCGGAGCCGCGGACCGTGGCCGTCGCCATCGTATCGACAAGCCTGGATGCGCGTACACATCGGCTGTGCAGGCGGATTGAGGCCGGCGCGAAACAAGCCAAGTTGCGTTGCGAGTGCATCGCCTTGGATTCGCCGATGTCAGCCAACCCGGCCTTTGCTGCCGCGCAACTCGCTTCCTTCGCGCCGGATCACATCGTCCTGATTGACACCCTGCCGGATACGTTGCCATTTGCATTACCCCGGAGCAGGACCGTGGTCATCGGCAGCCGATCGTTCGCGCCGACCGCTGAATCACTCGAATCGCTTTCGGACGACATCCCACTATTGCTTCACTCCGCCAGCGCCACAGTTCAGCGGCACCTCACGGACGCGAATCGTGAAGGAACCGCCCATCGCTTCAGAGTGTTTCGGTCTGCTGCATTGCCCGGTTCAAGGACTGCGTCAGGTTCTGCAAAAATACTGATTCTCGCGGACCGCCATGATGTCGAGCCCTCGACTGTCGGACTACATCTGGCCTCCCATGTCCGACTCTGGGAAGCCGCTGCCCGGCTGATCCGGGAGAGCGTGGATGCCTACCACGACGGCTTGGCAGACTCGATTCTCGAACGCGCACAGCTGGCGCTGCAGATCAGACTCGACAGCGATGAAGTCAAACGCGGGATCGCGGATCGCATTCGGAAAGTCATTGGTCCGGAGTGGGTGCGCCGGGGCTATCTCGACGCACTTCGGGAGGCAAAGGTTGAGTTTGCCGTGTCGGGAGTGGGCTGGTCGGCCGAGTCGACGACATCCAGCGGGAGCGATGCACCGGTAAGGGTGGTACCGAACTGGTCATTGGATGCCACGTCGCAGACACTAAGCGAATTCGGCGCAATCGTCATGATCAACACCGGCAGCGAATTGCTCTGCAAGTTTCTGGATGCCCTTAATGCCGGCTTGCTCGGCGTTGCCCGGGTTCACCCAGGCATCGGCCGTGAAACCCAGCTTGATGACCTGCTTTCTCCACGTGACGATCTGGCTACCTACACAACACGGGGGGACTTCGTGAATCTGCTTAAGAAATTCGGAGATTCACCTTCTCATTTTGCGGACACTCGCGATCGCACGACCCGAATGATCCAAGAGCAGCACCACTGGGGCGTTCGTCTCAACGAAGCGTTGGCCGCTTCGCAAGACCGTTTGCCTGACGAAAACCGGTCCTCGCCATAGCCCGAGACGCGACTAGAATTAGGGGATGATGCCCGAATCAGACGCTAATCCCGTCCAACCATCGATCAGCCGCAGACGTGCCGGGCGATTCGCGCTGTTGGGATCGCTCGTGACGCTGGTCTCCGGTGTGGCATATTTCTTTTTTATGGAATCAGCATGGATTCGCATGTATGCGATTCCGAACATAGCCGGCGTATTAATCGGCATGGCCATGACCATTCATGCGCTGCGGATGAGTCGAACCAGAGGTGTGGTCGCCGCGGTCGCCTTTTCCGCACTGATCACCGTCGGGTTCCTTGGTTCGATATTTGTGCTGATGCGATTGCCTCCGCCGTCTCGTGCGTGGGCTGTCGGTGAGGAGGTGCCCGATTTCACGCTTCCCGATCAGGACGGGCGTCAGGTCTCGCTCGCTGATTACCGGGGCAAGGGCCCGGTGCTGCTTGTTTTCTATCGGGGCTTCTGGTGACCGTTCTGCATCGTTGAGCTCCGAGGTCTCGGAGATATTCACAAAAGGCTTGCGGAAAAGGGAGGTGCGGTAATAGCAATCTGCGCTGACAAAATCGCGGATTGTCGGCGCGTGAAGGAAAAGAACAAGCTTCCATTCAACATTCTCAGCGACGAGAAGCTCGTAACGATCTCGGCATATGGTCTGTTATTCCACGAGCCCATGAGGAAAACTGACATCGCGCTGCCCGCGAATTTCCTACTGAATCGCAGCGGAAAAATCGCGTGGAAGTGGATCGCGCCCCGAGTTCAGGATCGCGTTGATGCCTCTGTCGTCGACGCGGAAGTCGTGAAGCTTCTTCGTGCGGAATGATCCGCCAACCGGGCCCCATTGAACGCTCAGGCGTGCCAAGCCCCCGAAACAAAGGCCCGAGGGGGAAGGCGGCTAAGCCCGACTGGCACGGCTGATCGTGCAACTCAGACCGGCCAGTATGCCGCGATTGCGTAGGTGATTCCGTAGGTCACGGGATAGGCCAGGGCGATCAACGCGAGGCCCCAGAAGAGAATCTTGAGCTCCCAGTGAACAGAGAGGAATCCCTTCTTGTCGACCGGCGCCGCAAGTTCTCGGACGCGAGGAACTTCTACTTCATGCGAGTAATCTGCAGGGAGGTCAAGCAGGATTTGCGACGAATCGGGTGCAAGCAATGCTTCCATTTGAAGTCTCCTTTAATGGTCAAAGCCCACACCACCCGAGGACTTTAACGCACGCGCTTTGGCACTCTCACGCCTGCTCGGCAATTTTTAGAGAGGCAGCGTTTGCAAGCAGATATTGCATTCACTCCTTGCATTATTTCAGCTTCGCCGCACAGACTGCTGGGAGGCTCAGTTGGCTTGTCGCTTATGAAACGCGGTGTCAGGCCCGGGGGAGGCGCAATGTTCGCTCCTTTCCGTGCGTCGGCTGAAGCTGCATTGCATCTTTCCGCGTTTCCGGTAAACTTAATAATTCGGCAAACGGGGGGGCAGTGCCGAGCGTAACAGCGAAGGCGGGCCACTTTTTGTTCCGCCATACCTGCGAAAAGGAGATCGCAGCGTAAAGGTCTCCAGGGATGTTACGATGAAGAATCGACCGTGCCTTTTTGAGGTCATTAATAAGGCCCCTCAGAGCCAGCAGGCCGTCCCGAAATTACGGGTTCCGTTCCTGCGGGCAAAGCCGAAGAGTTCGCCTCCGCCTCAACAGTTGGTGGCGCAGGCACTTACGGAGGAGGAGGCTGCCGCCGAGCTCGCCCGCCGCCGTGCGTTGGCGGAGGCAGAGGCGCGAGCCCGAGCGGATGCCGACGCCCGCGCCTTGCAGGAGAAGCAGGCGCGGCGGATGGCGAAAATGGAGCGCAAGGCCGCGAAAGAGGCCGAGCGAGCTGCGGCGCGTGAACAGAAGGCCCGGTTGGCTGCGGAGCAGGCGGCTGCGAAGCTTGCCGCGAAAATGGCGGCCGGGAAGGACGAAGGTGTTGACGGCGGCGGTACTGAGCCGCTTCGACCGATCATCGCTGTGGGATCCGGAGGGCGATTTGGCTTTTCGCTGAATACGGCGACCTGCATGGTAATTGCCGGAACAGTCTGCGGCCTGGTGATTGTCGCATTTTCAGTGGGGCGTCGCCTCGGCAGTGAGTCGAATCCCGGCGAGATGACGACCGTTGCGGCGATCAAGAATCTCGAAGCGCTCACTTCGGATTCACCGCAGAACAAGCCGGGCAAGTCGTCCGGTGCGGCGAAGCAAAGTGCTGTGGCACCGAAGGCGGGGCGTGCCGCCGTGAAGGATCTGGATGAATTGCTCACGCCGCCGGCCTCGGTGACGAAAAACAACATCGTTGCGAATCAGGCCGTGCGAATCGATCCGCCAGCGACAGACGATTCGCCCGATCAGAAGAAGCTGAACTATGTTCAGATTGAGTGGTTCCAGATTTCGGCGGACAAGAGCGGCGAAGACCTTCGGGCCGAGTTGGAAGATGTCAGACGCTTCCTGAGAGCCCGAGGATTCGAAACATTCGCCAGGGAATTGCCGCGAGGATTTATCCTGTATTCAGCGGCTGGATTCAGAATGTCGAAGGACACACGCGCGGATCGCGAAGCGTTCCTTCGCCAGATAGAGAAAGTCGGTCAGGAGTATTTCAGGGGCGGCGGCCGCTATCAGTTTAAGGATTGCTTCTTCGTCAGTCATGGCAATGCGATGAAGGGTCGCCCGGTCGTATTCAAGGAGTAGTTTTGATGTCAATGGATCGCTCCCTCAAGGCCCGAAGCTCGCTCGTTCGGCACCGAAACGTGCTGAATCGTGCCGAGCGGATTCAGAAGCTCATGGACGAGGAGAAATTCGAGGCGACCAAGTCGCGTCCGATCGGTCTGCCGAAGGTTGGCAACCGGAAGGTCAGCGTCGGCGGCAAGTCGAAGAAGGCTGCTCCAGCCGAGGGTGAAGCGGCGCCTGCCAAGAAGTAGGCCATTCGCCTGATCGAATCGCTCGATATCACCGTGTCGCGCCGTCCATCATGAAGGGACGACATGGATTACGCACGTATACTCGCTGATCGGACTGGGAAGGTTGAATTTTCGGGCATTCGGCGGTTCTTTGAACTTGCCGCTCGAATGAAGAATCCCTGCGACCTTTCAATCGGTCAGCCGGATTACGACGCGCCGGACGAAATGAAACAGGCCGCCATCGATGCGGTCCGTGCCGGTCACAATCGCTATACACCCAACGCGGGGCTTCCGGAGCTGCGCGAACAGATCGTTGCTCAACTCCGCAAGGAGTTTGACGGCCACGAGCCGACCGTGCTTGTGACATCCGGCGTGTCCGGTGGGCTGACGCTTGCCCTGCTGGCGACAGTGGGGCCCGGCGACGAAGTGGTTTTCCTCGATCCGTACTTCGTCTCCTATGTCCATCTCGTGAACATGGTCGGCGGAAAGCCGGTCACGATCTCTTCGTACCCCGACTTTCGATTCGATGCCGCTGCGGTCGAGGCCGCCATCACGCCGCGCACCAAGGTGCTGATGGTCAACTCGCCAGGGAACCCGACTGGCCGGGTGATGACCCCCGATGAGATGACTGCAGCCGCATCCATTGCAAAGAGGCATGGACTCCTCCTGATCTCCGACGAGATTTACGACCGACTATGCTACGACGCCCCCAGCCCGTGTCCGTTGACCTTGGCGCCTGAACACACGCTTGCACTTCGAGGCTTCGGCAAGACTTACGGAGTCACCGGCTGGCGGATGGGCTTCGCGGCCGGGCCTGCGCAAATCATCCAAGAAATGATGAAGTTCCAGCAGTACACCTTTGTTTGTGCGCCGTCCATTGCTCAGTACGCAACGCTCGCGGCATTAAAAGCGGATGTGTCACAGCATCGGCGGGATTACGCCCGAAAACGCGATCTGGTGTGCGAGCTACTTTCTCCGGCTTTCCGCTTCGTAAGACCGGGCGGTGGTTTCTACGTATTTGCCGAAGTCCCATCTCAGTTTCGTTCGGCCACCGAATTCTGCGAGATTGCGGCCGAGCGGGAAGTACTCGTGATTCCCGGGTCGGTCTTCTCGCGTCGCGACACCCACTTCCGCATCAGTTATGCGACCACGGATGAAATGCTCCGTCGGGGATGCGAAAAACTCTGTGAGATCGCTCGAGCCGAGAGGCGCTAGTCACTGATTTGACCACATGACCCTCGATTAATAGAGTCTGATGATGCACTGCGCGATAGAGTCAACGGTGAGGCGAAACGCGAACCGATGAACATCCTGGCGTCACTTTCTGGCAGATACCTCTTGAAATTGCCGAATCGACCGGCTTGGGCGCGTATCACGGTGGCGCTTTTCGCGATTTTTTCGATGAACTTCGGGTGCCCGCCGCATGGCACGGCGCCTTCCGTCGACCGGACATCGGGGAAACCAGGCGAACCGGCGCCCGACGATGAGGGAATTCTCAAGGCTCCGCCCCGGCTCGCGGTTAATGCCGACGAAGGGCCGCGTGCCATCTTCAGTCGGCCTATGCAGCGCTTGGCCGTGCATTTTCGGGTGCATCTTGTTACAGCTCCACTCGGCACATTCGGCAATCAGTCCAAACTCTGGTCAATCGCGTCAACTCCCACCGCGGACGCAGGGGGCGCACTTCGGCAGCGTTCGAACGGCTTCCATGCAGCCGTCGGCCGGGATTCTGACAGACCGGCGCTGATGGAATATCTGGATTCGATTGACGGCGTGAAGTTGAAGATGGATGAGGTAACGCCCGATGTGGATAAGCCAATCGTGGTGGAACTCGGTTCCATCGGTCCGCTCTCGACGGTGTTTCACTTTGATCGGCGTGGCGCATTGCACGGATCCGATCTGATCGGCGCTGTCGCCCGTCTGATCGTGAAATTCGATATCCGTTCCAGCAATCTGAAGGATATCTGGATTGAGGTCGTGCCCGAGATTGAAGAACCGCCGCTGTCGACGAAATGGGTTCGGCGCCCCGATGGTGAACTGATTGAAGTGCCGGAAGAACGCAAGCAAACCTTTACCGACATGCGAATCGGAGCCCAGATTCCCGAGGGTGGTTTTCTCGTCATCGGCGGAGCCGATCGCGATCGATTGCGGCCTGTCCTCGGGACGGTCTTTTTCACTGAGCATGCGGCGGAGGGGCCGCAGTCTCGGGGCAATGACCGCGATAGAATCTATGTAATCAGTCCGATCGTGCGATTTGCCGAGAATCCGATTTCGGCACGGGGATCGCCGTAGGACCGTCTTCGCCTCACAGCGAGTTTAAGATGTCCGACGACGCATTCTTCAGGCGACTCTTCGAAGGGCTCGGCTTCATTTGCATCGCGGTCGATCGCGACCAGCGAATTCGATTCTCCAACGACCAGGCGACGCGCTACTTCGGTCGATCGCGCGACGAACTGGCCGGTCGCCCGTTCGTCGAGATTCTCAGCCCGGCAGATCGCGACGAGGCGCGGAAGCTGTTCGAGAATGCCATGACCACAGGCCAGCCTGGCGACATGGAAGTCAAATATCCCAGGCCCGATGGGGAAAAGGTTACGCTGGTTCTGATTGTTTCACCGATCATGAACGACTCGGGCGAATGCATTGGCGCGTCCGCCGGCATGCGCGACATCACTGAGCGAAAACG
Source organism: Phycisphaerae bacterium (assembly GCA_019636475.1). NCBI lineage: Bacteria > Pseudomonadati > Planctomycetota > Phycisphaerae > Phycisphaerae bacterium. Next base: position 203,383 of record JAHBXN010000003.1, on the reverse strand, counting down.
CCTTTCGCGGGAGTTGTCACAATCTCGTCGCATGGACGCTCTGGGCCGCGTCGCCGGAGGCATCGCGCACCATTTCAACAATATCCTTGGCGGAATGCTCACGAGTATCGACTATGTGCTCGGCAGCGACAGCCCGCGCGAATTAAGAAAGACGCTTCGACTCCTCGCCCAGTCGATCGGCCGCGCGACCCGAATCACGAATCAACTGGCGGCCTTCGCGGAATCCGAGAACGAGATAGTGGAGTGGAAGGAACTGAATTCGGTGCTTGATGACTTTGTCCGGAAAGTCCGCCCAAGACTTGCCGCCGCGCAAATGGAACTGGATGTCGACATCGAGCCGGTCGAATCCGATCCGTACGAGGCTCCACGTTTGCTCGCCGTTCTGGAGAGTCTTGCTCAGAACTCAATCGAAGCGATGTCTCCGCACGGAAGGCTCAGCATCCAGTTCAGGAAGGATGATGACGCAGCCGTGATCCGTCTGCGCGACACAGGTTGCGGCATACCCGACGACTTGAAGGAGCATCTTTTCGAGCCCTTCTTCACGACAAAGGGTGAGTTCGCGAGTAATGGCATGGAGAACATCGGGCTGGGACTCGCGGCCGTTCACGGAATGGTAGGGGAAATGGGCGGCACGATTCGGCTCAATTCAAAAATCGGCGAAGGCACGGAAGTCATCATCCGCCTTCCGCTGGCGCGCCGGAAGCCGACATGAATTATGACGTTATCTGAACGGTGCATGGGCGTCGATGAAGGATCCGCCGGGAATGTTCACCCCTGTGTCTCGCCAGGCTCAAGGGGACAGCAACGCGAATACGAAAAGCTCGATGTCCGCGCCGTTGACCGTCCCGTTGTTGTTCATGTCCGCAATACAGGCTTCAGTTGGTGTGCCTCCGTTCAAAAGGACGCCCACAAACAGCGGAATATCTGACAGATTAACAACAGCGTCGGCGTTCATATCTCCCGAATTTCGCTCTCCTCCAGTGAACTCATCGGCTCCGATATCGACGCGACAACCCATGATGCGCGGTTCCCCATCGATGTCGAACATGCCGGTGTCCGGCGCAACATACGACACATCGCCTGCATCAATACAGGGCGATCCGGGTAGCAGCCGAACGTCGTCATCCGGGGTGCCGATGATATTGTCAGCGCCATCAACGTCCGTCATAAAAGGATTCAGCCCGAAGTTGCCGAATCCGCCGAGCGAGCCATCCCAGTTCTGGATATCGCAATAGTCGATCAGGTAGATTGGGTCACCGAAACCAGCCACCTGCGCACTCTGATTCATTCCGCCGAATGCCGTGTTACCCCAGACGATCGAGTGCGTCAGGCGTGTCGTATTTCCATCGCTGTGAACACCGCCGCCTTCTCCGGTCGGAGCACTGTTGGATGCGATCGTGCAGTGATCGATCAGAACATTGGCTCCCGAGTAATTGAAAAATGCGCCACCCCAGCCGGCCGGTGCCTGGTTCCCGGTTAGGATGCAATTGACGAAGTCGTGGGTTCCGCCACCGCTTGCGTGAACGGCGCCGCCGCCGTAGGTCGCATGATTGCCATGCATTCGCGCGTTGGTGTTCCGAGTTGCACCCAGATCACTCCAGATCGCTCCGCCGTACCATGCTTCGTTTCCGACAAATACACATCGCTCGGTCGCCAGATCGCTGTTGAAACAGGCGATCGCGCCGCCGCCAAAGTCGGCGGAATTGCCGACGAACTCACAGTCAGTCAGTTCGGCCGATGCGCCGTTGATAAGTGTGATTGCGCCACCGTGGCCAGAACCCTCCTCGGCTCCGGCATGGTTGGCGACAAACTTGCATCGCGAGATTACCGCGGATTCCTCGAACAGCTCAATCGAACCGGAGAAGTCGGCGAAGTTCTGAGTGAATTCCGAATCCAGGATGACAATGTGTCCGCCGTAATCGACGCCGACGGCAGCCACGGCATAGGCCGAATTTCCCATAAAGACGCAGTCCGTCACCAACGGATCTGCCCCGCTGGTGGATCGGATTGCGCCAAAGAATCCGAACTGCGACAGCGTGGCATTATCCAGGAACCGGCAGGATTCGAATATCGGCGCGCCGCCGTTGCAATTGGCGCCGCCGCCGACGAACTCCGCCAGATTGGCGTGAAATTCGGTATTGCGAAAACTCGGCGAGCTCGAGCTGGTCTCCACGCCGCCACCATTCTGAGAAATATTGGTCGAGATCACGCAATCTTCGAACAATTCAGTCGATTCCTCGGTATAAACGCCGCCTCCGATCAGGCTGCTGAAGTTTTCGGTAATGCGACAGTCTCGAACCACCATCGCGCTGCATTGACTCAGCAGCCCGCCGCCGGCATTCAACGGCCAGTACGGCCCGTCGGCGTTTCCTCCGACGATCGAGAAGCCGTCGATCACGGCCGTTTGGTCGCGGTCGCTGGCGATCAAAACGTGATAGCTATTGTCCTCGATGTCAAACTCAGAACCGATGTCTCCGCTCATGATCGTTGGATGTGCCGCGGTGTCTCGTTCTTCAAGCGTCAATTCTCCACCGCCGAACCCGCCATAGATGGCGACGCCGTTGATTGCCCGAAATGTCGCGTATCGATCTCCGCTGCCGCGATCAGGTCGATAGACTCCTTCAGCCACCCAGATTTCAGTCACGGCACCCCGGGCTCGCGCCGCCAGTCCGATTGCATCCTGCAGGTCCGTTATGGCGTTGTTCCATGTCGTGCCGTCTCCGGTTCCTGCGGCAGCCTGATTGACATACAGACGCGACGGGGGCGTCGGAGTGACCGTGCTCGGTCGAAAGTTTGCAACGGTGAAAGCCGTTCCATTGTGTGCCTCAGCGTTGTCACACCATCCGCCGAGTTCATCAGTACCCCCGATGGGAAGTCCACCGACAAGAACACTCGGCGTCGAAAAGTAGGGAACGGTCATTCCCGGTGGATAGCTCATGATGTCTTTGCTTGGCACGCAAGGCCATGGGGTGGAACAGGGCGTGGGCGGCGGCCCGGGGCAGGGCTGCCGATAGCCGTAGCCGAATTCGAAGAACGGTGTGCCTTGCGGATTACACCGGTCGTGCTGGCATCCGAAGTTGTGGCCGACTTCGTGTGCAAGTGTCTCGAAGAGCAGGTTGTCTTCACGGACGACGCTGAATCCGTATCGACCATCGTCGATCGGGCTGAATTCGTATAACTGATAGGCCACACCGCCGGAGTCCATTGTGTTGTTCACGACCAGGCACACTAGATCGGCTCCGTGGACATCCCGATCAGCGTGAACCGAATCCAAAAATCCGTCGGACATCTCAACAAGCCGATTCAAATTTGTGACGGCATTGACCTCTTCCTCATACGAAACAGGAGCGACATGTACCAGGCGTAGCTCCGTACCGATTCCGCTGTTTACATAGGCATTGTTGGCGTAGGTCACCGCAGCGCTGATTTCCGCGATCAGGTTCGTCTGCGACCCTGCCGAGGCCAGCGCGCCGGCCGTGTAGACAAACATGATGTCAATCGTCGATCCATCGTCGGCGACGAATCCGGCGAGCGGCGAGCCTTGCAATGGGCAGATGGAGCTGGCGCCGCGCGCGGTTCCAGGCGATTCGGCAGGCAGGTTCGTCGCAGCGCACGCGCGGCCACGTTGCGAATCCTGATCGACTTTTCGTATCGCTACCCACCCCGGACGCAGTGGCTTGATTTCATGGATTCCGATTCCTGGCGAGCCCACGGATCCGGCCAGCACGCCGTCGTGCAACACAAGAATCACCCAACTGGCGGAATCACCGTCGATGCGGCCTGCCGCACAGAAGTCTCCCTCCGGCGCTTCGAAGAAGCGATCCACCGTACCGGTGGCGCGAATGTCATCGGTCAGCGCCAGAAGAACGGAAGTGGCTTTGCCCGATCGAAGTGCCGAGATTGCGGCATCGTCAACCCGGACAATGCGAGAAGCCTCGGCGAGGTCAGAACCCGCCGTCCATTCGCCCAGTTCGGTCGATGCGAACCCAATTTTCGAGCCATTGCCGGCCTCGTGATGAAACAGTTGCAGATTTCCGGTGTCCGCGCGGGCATGGCCCGAAACGATTGAAAACACAAGCATCGCACCCATTGAGGAGTAAAGTGTGCAACTCTTGCCGGTCGCTCGCATGACACTGCTCCGTTTCAGTCGGGCAATCCATGATTCGATTTGCTTTTCGAGGCCCGTTTGTCCCGCCCTTGCGCGCAATTATACCAGGACGCGGCTGCTCGGGGCGAGGATTCACCCATGACAACGCCGTTTTATCGTCTGTGTGAATGGGTCGGCTTCAGGCTAGCCTTCGATGACCCGTTTGGAATTCGCCGATTCGTGCCGAAGACACGCGCCGCCGACTAAATCGCTAATTTCCGACAATTGAGATACCGAGTTCGCGGAGTTGTTCCGCCGCCACTTCACCGGGCGCATCCGACAGGGGGCAGGTCGCCCGGGCGTTCTTCGGAAACGCGATCACATCGCGAATCGAAGCGTAGCCGCCGAAGAGCATGACGATACGGTCCAGCCCCAGCGCCAGGCCGCCGTGGGGCGGCGCGCCGAATCGAAGCGCGTCCAGCAGGAACGCAAACTTCTTCTTGGCATCCTCTGGCGTCAGCCCGAGCAATTGAAAAATCTTCGACTGCACATCATTTCGGTGAATTCTGATTGACCCGCCGCCAAGTTCAATTCCATTCAGCACGACGTCATACGCCTTGGCGCGAATCTGAAGCAGATCCTCCTTCGGCGGGATCTCGCCCGTGCCGAGCCGAAGCAGATGAAGGTCTTCGTCCTTCGGACTTGTAAACGGGTGATGCATCGGGAAAACCGATTTCGTTTCGGCGTCAAAACCGAAGGCGGGGAAGTCGACCACCCAGCAGAATGCCCATTTGTCTTTTGGAATCAGGCCGCGACGCTCTGCCACGGTGGCTCGAAGCCATCCCAGATACTTGCACACGTTGTCGGCATGATCCGCTGAAAAGAACACCAGGTCGCCGGCCTTCGCGCCAATTTGCTCACAAACCGCCGCCACAATCGACGGCTCAGTAAAGAACTTCGAGATGCCCGTCTGGAAGACGATCTTGCCGCCTTCCTCCGCCAGCTTGACCAGCGGCAGCCCGCCTGCGCCGATTCCCTTGATCTCCTCGACAAGACCGTCAATCTCCTTGCGGGTCATGTCGCCGCCGCCATCGACGACGATGCACCGAACGACGCCACCCTTGGCGATCGCATCCTTGAAGACGCCGAAATCCACGCGTCCGGCAATCTCGGTGATGTCCTTGATGACCATTTCATACCGCATGTCGGGCGCGTCCTTGCCATATTTAAGCATCGCCTCGGCGTAGCTGATGCGAGGCATCGGCAGCGGCACATCGAGCCCTCGCGCGACTTTGGCCACTTCGGCGATGCAGTGCTCCACATGGTGCATGACGTCTTCGGCCTGAACAAATGCCATCTCAATGTCGATCTGGGTGAACTCTGGCTGTCGGTCCGCACGCAGGTCTTCATCGCGAAAACATCGAGCCACCTGCATGTACCGGTCAAGTCCGCCGATCATCAGCAATTGTTTGAATATCTGTGGTGATTGAGGCAACGCGAAGAAGCAGCCGTGGTGAATGCGGGACGGCACGAGATAGTCGCGGGCGCCTTCCGGCGTCGACTTCGTCAGAATGGGCGTCTCAATGTCGAGAAATCCATGTCGGTCAAAATACTCGCGAATCGTCCGCGTGATCTGATGGCGAAGCATCAGCGCGTTTTTCATCCGCGGACGGCGAATATCCAGCACCCGGTGCTTCAGCCGCAGATCCTCGTTTGTTTCGGTTTCGTCGGAGATTTCAAACGGAGGCGTTTCGCTCTTTGAAAGAAGATCGATCTCGTGAACGACGATCTCGATCTCCCCGGTCGGCAGTTTCGGATTGATCTTGTCGCCACGGCTCACCACTTCACCGCGGATGCAGATGACGTACTCGCTGCGCAGCGTTCTGGCCACGCCGTGCGCGACCGGGTCGGTATTAGGATCGAACCGCAACTGGGTGATGCCGCCACGGTCCCGAAGATCAATGAACACCATCCCGCCGAGGTCGCGGAAATTGTCAACCCAGCCGGAGAGTATGACCGCCTTGCCGATGTCTTCGGCTCTGAGCGAGCCGCAGTCGTTTGTGCGTTTGTTGTACGGGAGGGACACGGTTCAAAGTCTCCGATGGAGGGTGTAGTCCAGGTTACCAGCCGATCTTATCGGTTGTTTGACGGCACGACATTACGGAGCGGGATGATACGCACCTGGAACCGACGATGCCAGCGAGGCCGGAATAGCAGAAGGGTTGGATGATGGGCTGCGGCGATCACGCGCTTCAGTCTAAGGAGGGGTACCCATCGCAGTCACCGACTGGCGCACAAGGCCAGGATCATCTGATGGCTTGTAGCCGCCGTTGCGGACGCATGCAATCGTGCGTCAGGCGGTAGCCTGGTCTGCGGTCACTCCGAGTCGTTGCTGGATCGATTGGAGCACAGACTTGCGGTCCTTCAGCATCTCGCGATAGTCGCGCTCGTCGGTATGACGAATTTCGGTAGGCAACTCATGGAGTTCCGAAGCGATCAAAGTTGTGAGGATTTGCCGTTCGTGATCGTTCAATTCAAGGATCATGATGCACCTCATCCATCGGCAGAACAAATCTGCGATCGACCGGCTATCTCGCGCGGCTTTGACTGAACACCGTCAAAGGACCCTCGCGCCAAACCGGATTCACGCCGAAGTCCCGAATTGATGCGCAGCAATTGTCGTGCCATCCTGAAAATCATAGGGGTGCGATTGACGGAAAATCCGCAACCAGTGGTGGCTCCACACCAGTTGAAGCGGATGGAACCTCCTCGGGAGATCTTGCATCCTGAAATCGCGCCAAACGACTCAGCCGGCCTTGATCGCCGCGACGAGGTCAAGAATCGCTTTCTTGCCGTCGGCGAAATACATCAACGTGTTGTCCGCGGCAAAGAGTGGGTTTGGAATTCCGGCGAATCCTGGGCTGAGGCTTCGTTTGACCACGACCACCGTGCGGGCCTTGTCCACATCCAGAATAGGCATGCCCGCGATCGGAGACTTGGGGTCCGTTCTGGCCGCCGGATTTACGACGTCGTTCGCGCCGATGACGATGGCAACATCAGTCTGCTCGAAGGTCGAGTTGATGTCGTCCATTTCGCGAACTTTCTCGTATGGAATGTTGGCCTCTGCCAGGAGCACGTTCATGTGGCCCGGCATCCGACCGGCCACCGGATGGATGCCATATTCGACTTCGACGCCCTTGGCTTCGAGTGTGCCTGCAAGATCCCGTACGGCATGTTGTGCTTGAGAGACCGCAAGCCCGTAGCCCGGAACAATGACGACGCGCCGTGCCGAATCGAAGAGCATTGCGATCTCTTCAGCCGACGCCGCCTTGATCTTGCCGGCATAAATATCATCACCTTTGCCCGCGGACTGCGATGTTCCGAGCTTGCCGAAAAGCACGTTCGTGAGTGATCGGTTCATCGCCTTGCACATAATCATGCAAAGAATGATGCCCGAGGAACCAACTAGCGAGCCGGCGATGATGAGGCCGTCGTTCTGCGTGACGAATCCCGTCGCGGCAGCCGCCATGCCCGAGTAGGAGTTCAGGAGGCAGATAACAACAGGCATATCCGCTCCGCCGATCGGACAGGTGACCATCACACCCAGAGCGGCTGCAAGCACCGTGAGAGGCACAAACAGCCAGTATTTCGTCGGATCGTACACGGCAAAGACGACGGCAAATACACACAGCAAGAATGTCAGGCCATTGACGACGCGCTGCATGGGAAGAATGTCGCCATTCGGAACCCACTTGATGTCCTGGAGCTTCCCTGCGGCGACGAGACTGCCCAGAAGGGTCAGCATGCCGATAAGACCGGCGACAAACGTGGCCCCCATGAAGAACCGAATATCGGCCTGCGCCGCCCAATTCGGTTCGTTCGTTTTGGACACCAGCTCCGCGGCCGCGACAAAAAAGGATGCACCGCCGCCAAATCCGTTCAACAGGCCGACCATTTGCGGCATTCCGGTCATGGGAACGCGAATCGCAAACAAGGCGCCGATGACCGAACCGACAAATAATCCGATGCCGATCAGCCAGTAGCCGGTACCGGCGATGTCCGGATCGTCGATTGCGATCTTGATGGTGACGATGATCGCGAAAAGCATTCCCAGGGCGCCGATGAGGTTGCCTCTGACAGCCGTTCGCGGATGGCTCAATCGCTTAAGCGCGAGAATAAACATCACTGAGCCGACGAGGTATGCAAAATTTGAAATTGCCGGGGACAAATATCAGCCCTTCCGCTTGAACATGCCGAGCATGCGATGGGTCACAAGAAAACCGCCGACGACGTTGATCATGGCGAGCGCGATGGCCAGCACACCGAATACGCTCGTGTACCACTTGAGCTTGAGCCCGGCGACCAGGATCGCGCCGATGATGGTGATGCCCGATATGGCATTCGACCCAGACATCAGCGGCGTGTGCAGTGTCGGCGGCACTTTGGTGATGACCTCAAATCCGACAAATGTCGAAAGGGTGAACACCGTGATGGCCGCGACGAACATCACGCCGGGCGATGACGCCGAGAGTGATTCGCCGGTGGACGCCAGTATTGCAAGCAAGTTCGATGTCATTGGATGGATGCTCCCCGTTGAACTCTCGATGGGCTGGCTTATCACGCGACGCCCATCGAATCTCTCACGCGCTGGTGGACGATCTGGCCGTCCCTGGTGATCAGTGTGCCGCTTACGCATTCGTCTTCGGGATTGAGCGTGACCACGCCGTCGCGTGTCAGATCCTGAAGAAACGCCCCGACATTGCGCGAAAACATCTGGCTGGCGTGGAAGGGAATGGACGAAGACAGATTCGCCGGTCCCATGATGAGCACGCCACCCTCATTCACGGTTTCGCCATGCCGCGTCAATTCACAATTGCCGCCGGCCTCCGATGCAAGATCAACAACAACCGAGCCGGCATGCATCGCGCGAACCGTTTCGGCCGTAATCAGGATGGGGGCGCGCCGGCCGGGAATCAGCGCTGTCGAAATGACCACATCGGAGGCGGCCGCGTGCTTCGCGACCAGTTCCATCTGCTTGCGCTTGTAGTCCTCCGACATTTCTTTCGCGTATCCGCCTGCGTCCTGCGCGTCTTTCGCTTCGACCGGTACCTCCACGAATTTCGCGCCCAGGCTCTCGACCTGCTCCTTCACAACGGGCCGAACGTCGAATGCTTCGACCACGGCGCCCAGGCGCTTGGCTGTCGCGATCGCCTGCAATCCAGCGACGCCCGCTCCGAGAATCAGCACCTTGGCCGGCGTAAGGGTTCCAGCCGCGGTCATCAGCAGGGGAAACATGCGAGGTAGGGCGGCAGCCGCCATCAGCACCGACTTGTAGCCGGTGATGGTGCTCATGGAGGACAGGACGTCCATCTTCTGAGCCCGAGTGATTCGCGGCATGAGGTCGAGTGCAATCGAAATGACACCCGCCTCCGCGAGTTGTCGTACGAGATCGTGATGAGTGAGCGGGTTCAGCACCCCCAGCACGATGGTTCCTCGGCGCATCATGCCGAGCTGTTCCGGCGTCGGGGCATTGGGAAAGGCAATGACTTCCGCGGTCGCGTAGAGGCTCGCCGCATCGGGAGCGATCGTCGCGCCCGCTTCGGCGTAGGCGGAATCGGCGAACCCGGATTCGACCCCCGCACCGGTCTCGACGATGAATTCGAGGCCTGCCTTCTTCAGCCTCAAACAGGTTTCAGGAATAATTGCGACTCGCCGCTCGCCGGCGACCACCGCTTTGGGTGCGGCAACTTTCATGATCTCCCCTTCAGGACGCCGGAAATCGCGTCATGCGCAGTGTGCGCGGCTGACGCCGTCCGGTCATTCATGCGATCCATGTCGGATCGACGACCGATATTCAACGACCAAGTGTAGCGATAATCCCTGCCTCGCCAAGCCGAGGAACGTGTTGGTCGGCCGGACACCACTGCATCGGCCGGAGAATGGCAGTAGTTTGATCTCAAAACCTGCGTAAAATCACGAGGAATGTTTCCGGCGAGTGGAACGGGTCGTTTCGGCGGGCAGGCCGAACTCAGTTTTGCTTCTTGGACCGGCGGAGAGCGAATTCCGGGGTTGATCAAGGTTGATTCCAGTCAGAGAGCCGATGGTCAAACAATCTGAACAGGAATTGCAGCGCCAGATTGCCTCGGGCGATGAGCGCGCTTTCGAGCGGGCATACGATCATTTCGCCACGCAGGTACGGCTCGTGGCATTTCGAATTACCCATCGAGCGGACTGGATCGACGACCTGGCCAACGAAGCCTGGTGTCGGGCGTTCAGGCAACGGTCGGGTTACGCGCCGGATAAACCGTTTCTCGTCTGGATGGCCGGAATTCTCAGGAATGTGTACCGCGAATTCTGCCGGGATTCGCATAGGTCAATTGGTCACGCCGGCGAGGGCGTTGGCTCCGATAAAGTGGACCGCAACAGCCCCGAGGAGATTGCGCATGAGGCCGAAGTTCTTGCCGCACTGAAGGATTGCGTCGGCGGCTTGGATGCGGAATCTGCCCGAATCGTACGGCTGCGCTATTTTCAAAATTTGACATTAAGACAGGTGGCACAAGAAGTTAAGATTCCGGAGGCCACGCTTCGCGAGGTCCAGATACCCCGCATCACCGAGCAACTCCGGCGGTGTCTCCGGGCAAAGAAAATCGAATTTTCTGAGATTTTTTCTGCGCAGGCGGGTGATGAAGTTCAATAGCTTTCGGAGAATCAGTGATGGACTCTCGGAAAGATAACTTGGACAGCCTGCTCGTCTTGCTCGGCGAAGCCCATGAAAGTGGCGTTTTTGACGATCAAACGAACCGGTTCCCTTGGAAGGCGAAAGTGCCCGTCGCTCAGAGCGGCGGACATCGACGTCACCAATGGATCTGGCTGGGAAGTCCACTGGCCGCGGCAGCCGCGGTCGCCGTCTTATTCGTGGGTCCGAACCTTTTCTCCGGGCGTTCGAATTCCGTATCGCATGTAAATGTCCCCGTCGAAATCCGATCGCAGGAGCCGGAACTCCTCGCTGATAATGCCGCAGTCTCCTCCGCAAGCGCGGTGGTTGAGTGCGACTTTAACGGTGATGGTCGGGTTGATGGCCTGGACATTCAAGCGTTCGCGGATCGTCGCCAACAGGTCGCGGGAGATCCGGATGCGGAGCGACAATTGTTGCTCATGGCAGATCAACTCACGCGATGTATGCTGGAGGGCAGCTAACAAACAGCCCCATTATCTCTTGCAACGTGAGGCCGGGTTGGTGTTTACCGGAACGCCACCTCGGCCTCACGCTTTTTTACCTCGCCTGAAATAATCAGGGGTTTCGAAGCCTTGTTTTCCAGCTTCGAAACCCCTGTTTTTCAGTGCCAGTTGTGATTTGGAATCACCCCATCGTTGGGGGATTTACCAGCCACGTCCGCCACGGCTTCCACCACCGTAGCCGCCTCGACCGCCGCCACCGCCGCCAGTTCGCGGCTTCATCGGCTTGGCTTCGTTAACGGTCAGGGCGCGGCCGTCATGGTCCTTGCCATTCAGCGCCGCAATGGCGGCATCTGCTTCGGCGTCGGAATTCATCTCGACAAAGCCGAAGCCCTTGCTGCGGCCGGTGTCACGGTCGGTAATGACCGTGGCCGAGGCGACGCTGCCATGCTCGGAGAAAAGGCGCTCGATATCCGATCCGGTGACCGAATAGGGCAGATTGCCGACGTAAAGTTTCTTGGACATGTTCATACTGCTCCTTCAAAAGGATGCTTTGACGCGGACTTCGCTTTCCCGAGTCATCGAAAGGGGCCGACATTGGCCCGGCGGAAGGAGCAGGCGAGAAAGGCAAGAAGGGCAGGCAGAAAAATCAAACCGCAGGCCTAGATACCGCATCGTCAGATCCAACCAACGGAGTAATCGTAGCACATCCGGCCCTGAATACAAGTGTGAATCGGAGCTATAAATGGGGGCCGCGCAAATGAGGTGCCGTTTACGCCCCCGAAACGCCTGTCGGTATGCCGGCAGCGATCGGGGTGGACGGTGGCTTCGCTGCACGATCGAAGCGATTCAATCTGCCCATGCACGCATTCGCGAAGAAACGCCATGGATTCGCCATGAAAGGCCAAATTGCGGCTGCCCGGGCCAAATCGGCGGCGGCAGCCAGCCGATTGCCTTTCTCAAGATAATGCATACCGGCCCGTTCATGGACGCGAGCGCGGGCCCGTCGAAGCAGGCGGCCGGAACGATCGAGTTCGTGAAATAGCGCCAGATAGTCGTTTATGAACTCGATCATCGCCTGCCGCATGGTCTCGGGATTGCCAAAACTGGCAGGACCGGGGCGCTGGCGCACGAGTGCGTGCGGCAGAATCAAACCCTGAAAACGAGCCAGCAGGTCGATTGCGAGCCGCCGATCCTCCGAGAGCTTTCCCGGAGCAAATCCGGCGATGGCCTCGAAGGCGTCGCGTCTAATGAGGATTGAAGAGCACAGACCGGTGAAGATGTTACGGACGAGGAGTTCGCGTCGAAGCGTTCGGGGGTCGAGGCTTCCGGTCCATTCGTATTTGTAGTATTGGTTCTCTCTCCGCGACCACGACAGCACGGCGGACAGGACGAATGTCGCTTCCGGATTCTGGAGCATCGCCGTTACTTGCAGTTCCAGCTTTTGAGGCTCCCAGACATCGTCGGCATCGAGAAACGCAAGCAGATCGCCACACGAAGCCGCAGCGCCGCTATTTCGGGCGACCGAAGCGCCGGCGTTCTCCTGCCGAATGCAGCGAACGGATTCAGGGAAGCGTCGGCAGACGCCCTGTGTGTCGTCAGTGCTGCCGTCATCCACAATGATGATTTCATCCGGGGCATAGGTCTGGTTCAGGACCGATTCGATTGCATCCGGCAGCGTCGCGGCGGAGTTGTAGGTCGGGATGATGACGGAGACTGTCGGTCGTTCGGCGCCGGCATCGCAATCGCCGGGCGTAACCTGTGCTATCGCGGTGTGGTGACTCATGGATTCACTGGGTGTCACATGGATGCGCCGTTGTTACGGGATGCATCGGCATTCCACGTTGCGAGGCTGGAGTTTTGAAGGGGGTGTGCAATGGAATCCAGAAGTACTTTGGACCGGCGGCGGAGGACCCAAAACGTTGCGACCCGCTCTCTTGAAGATCCATCTTCAATCGAGCGGGTCGCAAACTCAATCTGTTGCCACGGTTCCGCAGTTGTGGTGAACCACAAATCTCTCGAGTCGAGTTGAATTCGCCGCAACCGGGCCGTGCTTCTGCGCCGGAAGACCTGCAAGATAATAAGAAATCGCGCGAGTTCAACAAAAAATCAGCTGCGGAAGCAATTCACAACCCGCATGTATCACTTATGCGCTTCTGGATTTTTCTAAGGTGTTTCTTCACGACAGGTAGCGAGCGATCCGGCGCGCGCAGCGACTGAGAAGAAAAATCGGCGGGCGATGGAATTCACAGGGTGGTCGCCATCCCTTCGATCGCGGCGATTGACTCGGCTCGGGACGAACGACGCCAAAATGCGCGATGAATCAGCCACTTTGGCAGGATCGATTTCGGAATTTACCAAAGCTCAACGTTTGCTACTCTCCCGACGGGAGCATTGCACTGAGGTAAGTAATGAAGTCCGATTTGGTCAGCACGCCTACGGGCTTGCCATGGTCGGTCACGATGATCGCCGAGGCGCCGAGCGAAAGCGCCTTGAATCCCCTGTCGACTTCGGCGAATCGTTCCATTTTGGGGAACGGGGATCCCATGACGTCGCCGACCTGCTTGTGCGCGATATCGACGTGGTCGAAGACAAGCTGCATGGCGGTCACTTCCTGCATCGAGCCCACGATGTTCCCATCGCGATCGGACACAGGCACCTGCGAGATTCCGTTCCGACGCATGAGGTCAATCGCCTTGCGGACGGTGTCCCGGCGATCGACCGTGAGAATGGCGTCGGTTTCCCCTTTGGAATCGAGCACATCGCCGATGCTCATTCCACGGCCCGGCACATCAAGAAATCCGAACTGCTGCATCCATTCGTCGTTGTAAATCTTGCTCAAGTAGGCGCGACCGGTATCGGGCAAGAGCACGACGACGAGCTTGTCGGCGGGCAGATCCTCGGCGACTCTCAAGGCGGCGCAAACCGCCGTTCCGCACGAGCCGCCGACCAGGATTCCTTCCTCCCTTGCGAGTCTCCGCGCCATGGTGAATGAATCCCTGTCGCTGACTGGGATCACCTGATCGACGATCTTAAGGTCGACGGTACGCGGGACGAAATCCTCGCCGATTCCCTCGACCTTGTATGACTTGGGCATGGCACCCGGCGTGTAGATGGATCCCTCCGGGTCAGCGCCGATGATCTTGATATTCGGGTTTTTCTCCTTGAGGTACTTCGCGGTTCCGCTGATGGTGCCGCCGGTTCCGATGCCGGCGACGAAGTAATCGAGCCGGCCGTCGGTCTGCTCCCAGATTTCGGGGCCGGTCGAGTAATAATGTGCGGCCGGATTATTGGGATTTTCGAACTGATTCGGCTGAAACGCACCTGGGATTTCGGCGGTGAGCCGGTTCGCGACGTTATAGTAGCTTTCCGGATTGTTCGCTCCGACCGTCGGCACTGTCACGGTTTCGGCACCATAGGCACGCAGGAGTGCAAACTTTTCGGGAGCCATCTTATCAGGCATGACCAGTATGCACCGATAGCCCTTGACGGCGGCCGCCATGGCGAGGCCCGTGCCGGTATTCCCGCTCGTCGGCTCGATAATCGTTCCTCCGGGTTTGAGCAAACCGGCCTTTTCGGCCTCTTCGATCATGCGCATGGCCGGCCGATCCTTTACGGATCCCCCCGGGTTGAAGTACTCGACCTTGGCTGCGAGTGTGCACCTGAGGCCATTGGAAACTCGATTCAGCCTGATGAGCGGGGTCTTCCCGATGCACTCGAGAATGCTGTTGCGGATGTCCATGATGGGGCGACCTTGGAATTTGCGGAGAATGGTCCGGTTTTGATCGCCGAGATGAGGGGTTCGGCGAACCAGCGCGAAATCCTTCTCGCGAAGGGCGTTTTTTCGCGCTGTGCGATATCTGAAACTAGCGGCGTGCGGCGGGTGATGTCAAGCGGCATGGCGATCTGTATGCAGCAGCCGGGCAGGCATGTTTGCAACGGGAGGCGCGAATCGGAATAATGGACGCTGGTCATCGAATGAATGCTCCGAAGGAGGCTCCGGCCTTGAAACCACTCACTGCATCCACGGCACTGGATCGAACCTTCCTGGAGACCCGGTGCAAGCTGCTCGAAATTGCGGCCAATCTGGACCGAATCGCAAGAGGGGAAAATGCCGCAGCGGCGGTTTCGGATCCTCGATACCGCCGAATTCGCGAGGCCCTGAGTTTGCTGGTCGATTCGGGGCCGACCGACCGTGACCGGGCGGAGCAGGTGCAGCAGTTGTTCTCGCAGGCTTACGATCCGTCCTGGCAGGAGAAATAGGCGACCTGCTGATCTCGATCGTGTCGCTCGAATCCCAAGCCGACGATTTCAAATGAACTACATCGATCCGCACATTCACATGATTTCCCGGCTCACCGATGATTACGAACGGCTTGCGCATGCCGGGTGCGTTGCAGTGAGCGAACCCGCATTCTGGGCTGGATTCGATCGGGGAAGTTCCCTGGCTTTCCGGGATTACTTTCGGCAACTGACGGAGCATGAACCGAAGCGGGCCGCACAATATGGTATTCAGCATTTCTGCTGGTTGTGCATCAACGCGAAGGAAGCGGAGAACGTGTCACTCTCGCGAGAAGTGATCGCGATGATTCCGGACTACCTGGAGCGGCCCAACGTACTGGGCATCGGCGAAATCGGACTGAACAAGAACACGCGGAATGAGGCAACAATCTTCGCCGAGCATCTCGAACTGGCCGCTGTTCGCGATGAGCTGGTTCTGATTCATACGCCGCATCTAGAAGACAAGTACAAGGGGACTCGGATGATCCTCGACATGCTCAGAAATGAGTCGCGGCTGCGTCCGGAGCGCGTGCTGGTTGATCATGCCGAGGAGCACACGATCAAACATATTCTGGACGCAGGGTTCTGGTGCGGCATGACGCTGTATCCGGTGACGAAGTGTACGCCGCAGCGCGCGGCCGACATGGTTGAGCGGTATGGCACCGAGCGAGTCATGGTCAATTCGGCCGGCGACTGGGGACCGTCCAATCCGATGGCGGTGCCTGCGTTCATGCTGGAGATGCGTCTTCGCGGGCACGCCGAAGCCGAGATTGCCCGTGTGGTTTACGAGAATCCGCTGAAATTCTTTCGGCAATGTCGAAGATTCTCATGGGCACCCCGGCGGTGATCGACGGTTCATCCTCTTGGCCGGGTGGTTTTCCGACAGGCGAGGATGCTGGACATTCGCGGAGTCCGGATCGACAATCCGCGTTTTCCAATGAGTGATCGGCCTTCCAATCCGACCGCGGAAAACTCGACTGAACCCGGACCGATCGTGCGCGCGGTGGAGTATGTCGGTGGATTGACCGACAGTCAGATCAAAAAGACAATCGATGTCGTTGCATTTATCGGGGGAGCGACTGCGCTTTGCGGCAGCACGCTGGCGTGGATCCACCGCATGGTGTTCCGCCGTGACGCGCGGATCGGACTGGACCATATCTACACTCAAATGGTGCGGGTCGGCATCAAGAGCATCCCAATTATTTTTCTGGTTGAGATATTCATCGGGATCATCCTGTGTCTTCAGATGGCGCCGACATTGAAATGGTATGGTCAGTTGGAGCGCGTCGCGGATATCGTCGCGGTGGCGATGTTCCGAGAATTGGGCCCGCTGCTCGCGGGCATCGTGCTTTCAGGGTTTGCCGGTGCAAGCATCGCGGCTGAGTTGGGGACGATGGTTGAAGGCGAGGAAATCAAGGCGCTGCGTGCGACGGCGTTGAATCCAATTCGGTTTCTTGTCGTGCCAAGATTTCTGGCGACGGTCATCATGCTGACGCTGCTCACGGTATTGGCGGATGTCATCGGCGTGCTGGGCGGATTCCTGACGTCGGTTTTCATCCTTGATTTGTCCGCGGACCAGTACATCAGCTACACCCGGGCCGCGGTGCTGCCGAGGGATTTTCTGGGCGGGATCTTCAAGGCGGGCGTATTTGGCGCGATGATCGCGCTGATCGCCTGTCATGAGGGATTGAACGTGCGAGGCGGCGCGGCAGGTGTCGGGCAGGCGACGACGAACACGGTTGTCAAGTCGATCGTCGCGTTGATCACGGCCGATGTGATATTCACCGCGCTGTTCTACGCATTCGGGATCTGACGCTTCGGGCGCCGCTCTTCCCGGGAAGATTGACCCGCGAAGTGTGGACCTGTGCTGACGCGGATTTCTCGTAATCGTCGCCGACCCTATAATGCCGACGCATGATCGTCGCGCTTGCACAGATCAATCCGCTGGTTGGCGACCTCGCCGGCAACTCCCGCAAGATTCTCGATTTCGTGCGCCAGGCGCAGTCGGGCGGCGCCACGGCTGTCCTGTTTCCTGAGTTGTCGATCTGCGGCTATCCGCCGAAGGACCTCCTATTGAAGGAGAGTTTCATCGATGCCGGCATCGCGGCAGTGCACGCGATTGCCTCAGAGATCGGAGCGTGTATCGACGTTTTTGTGGGGTGTGTCGATCGGAGTGAATCTCGCATCGGCCGGCCGATCTGTAACTCCCTGTGGCAACTGCGCGACGGCGCGGTGATCGGACGGTTTCATAAGTCGCTTCTGCCGACGTACGACGTGTTTGACGAACACCGCTATTTCGAGCCATCAGACCATGCTGGTATCGCCGAGCTGCGCGGCAGGGATGGTGCGGTGCTGGCGGGCATTACGATATGCGAAGATCTCTGGACGGGATCTGATCTTTTCGGTCGGTCACTGTACCGGCGCGCTCCGGTGGATGAATTTGCTGGGCGCGGGATTGACCTGATCCTGAACGCATCTGCATCGCCTTATGTGGTGAATAAGCAGAAGTTTCGTGAACACTTGATGGCCGGGCATGCGCGTGCCAAGGGATTGCCACTGCTGCTGGCGGCGCAGGTGGGTGGCAACGACGAACTGGTGTTCGACGGTGCGAGCATGGCATTTGACGGCACGGGGAAACTGATCGCGCGAGCCAGGGCTTTCGCCGAGGATCTGTTGTTTGTTGATATCGCCCGTCCGGAGTTGAATCGAATCGAGCCCTATCCCGATCCGATCGCGTCGGTTTGGGATGCACTGGTATTGGGAACCCGTGACTACGTCAGGAAATGCGGATTTCGCGAGGTGGTGATCGGGCTTTCAGGCGGCATCGATTCGGCGGTCACGGCGGCGATTGCGACGGAGGCGCTGGGCTCTGGTTGCGTGCATGGCGTTGCCATGCCGTCGCGTTACAGCAGCGAACACAGCGTGAAGGACTCGGAAGACCTTGCTGCGAATCTGGCTATCGATTTTCGCATCGTTCCGATCGGGCGAATCCACGACATGTTTGATGAGCAGCTTGTGCGATTGTTCGTGGGGCGGAAGCCTGACACCGCAGAAGAAAATGTGCAGGCGAGAATTCGTGGCGCGATTCTCATGGCACTGTCGAATAAATTTGAGTGGCTGCTGCTTACGACCGGCAACAAGAGTGAGATCGCGGTGGGCTACTGCACGCTCTATGGCGATATGTGTGGGGGACTGGCCGCACTCTCTGATGTGCCGAAGACGATGGTGTACCAACTCGCGAACCATGCGAACACGCGGGCGGGGCGCGACATCATTCCTCGCTCGTCGATTACGAAGCCGCCATCCGCGGAATTGCGGCCGGATCAGACCGATCAGGACTCTCTGCCGCCCTATGATCTGCTCGATTCAATTCTGCATGCCCATGTGGAGTTGGATCGATCTGGAGCGGAAATTGTCGCTTCGGGCATTGACGAGTCTGTTGTGACTTATGTACTACGATTGGTTGCGCGAAATGAATACAAGCGCCAACAACTTGCGACCGGGTTGAAGGTTACGAGTCGGGCGTTTGGGGCGGGACGTCGCATGCCGATTGCAGCAAAGCTCATATAGCAACTTGGATAAATCGTTTCCAGGGCAAAATTGGGGCTGCCGTGGCCGAGGGCATCGTGCGCATTTTGCGCGCAGGCGACACGCGTGTCGTGCCGGTGGCGTTTGGATGACCGGTTCCGATTCCTGTTGCAGGCACTCACATGAATAAAATTGTGGGACCGTCTTTTGCGACACGGAGGGTAGCGATAGCCCGAGTGTTGCCCATCTGTCATAGATTGTCTAACCTACCGAACTGGAGAGTGGTGGCAAGTTTGCCATTACCAATGGTCTCAGTTCACCTGGACTCAGAGGAGGAATTCAACCATGAAGCGTCAAATCGCATTGCTGACGAGCGTTATCCTAATCAGTTGTGTCGGCGCAGAGTGCCCGAACAACAACAATAATAAC
The DNA here is from genome assembly GCA_019636475.1 of Phycisphaerae bacterium. Taxonomy (NCBI): domain Bacteria; kingdom Pseudomonadati; phylum Planctomycetota; class Phycisphaerae; species Phycisphaerae bacterium. The sequence continues at coordinate 183,882 of JAHBXN010000003.1, read as the reverse complement.
AACAACGGCAACTCCAATAACAACAACAATAATAACAACAACAATGATTCGCGTGTAATACTCAATATCGTCAAGCTCACAACACCCTCGACCACGCAGCGCGGGCCGGCGGTGGGTGACGGCGTTCTGGCGTTCAATGCCAACGGAAATGCGACGCTTGCATGGCTGCGCGCCGGGGAGACTCAGCCGATGGATGTGCCGGCACCTTCCGGGATGGACAATGATACTTCGGCATTCGAATTCGCTGGAAAGAAGCTGGTTGTCCGTGATCGTACCAGCGGCTCGCTCTATGTTTTTGACACTGAGACCGAGCAGGTGGCCGCGATGCCTGCCGCGTCGATTAACATGGGAGGCTCCGGCGGGCCGAATCTGTGGGCAGCGGAAGGAAACGTGGTCGCGACCGTAAATTCAACCGTGACGACACAGAATGGTGCCGGATTGCGAGTGAAGATGGTGGACATCTCTGACATTAATAACTTCGTCATTACTCCATTCTCCAACAATCCGGGAACGAGCAACCCCAGTGCGATCGACGTTGATGCGGCGGGACGGCGGATCGTCGTTCGGACGAACGACACTTTCTATGTCTACGACATGGATAACCCGGGCAACGCGCCTGATGAGTTCACAAGATCGTCGCTCAACGGAGGCACCGGGGACAACGATGTTCAGATCGAAGGGGCCACAGTTGCCTTCTTCGACGACAACGAGAGCTTCACCCTTCTGGACCTCGTCGGCGGCACGTTCAGCCAGCCGACCCGCAACCCGGGCCGCGCCGGCCGGGGCCTCTTTTTCGAGGAGAGCCGGTTTGCCTATTTTGCGAAGCAGACCGCGGATGACGGCAGCAACATTTCGGTGCTCAACCGATGCCTTGCCGGTGACACCAGTGACATTTCTTCGCTGATTGATCCCACCGGTTTGTTCGTCAACGGCGAAAATGCCAGCGACGGGCGATGGGGCTTCGGCGCGACGGCCGACATCTCTCCGAATGGCCGGTGGATCTTTGTGGCGGGCGAGACGATCGTGGATGTGAATACCCAGGAGCGTCTGTACCTGAGCGAAGATGGCGGAGACTTTATTCCCGTGGCGGATTCGTCGGATCCGTTCAACGTGATTCGGGCAGCGGGTGTCTCGTGCAGCAACAACCTTGTCGCATTTCTGATACCGGTGGATCCGGACGCCGTGATCAGCGCCGTGACGGTCGGATACGCCGAACTGCCGCCTCCGTGAGCCGTTGAAGCACTGGATACCGTTCAGATCGGTTGAAAAACCGAAGACCCTGGCGCGCGAGCGGATTACTCCGCTCGCGCGTTTGTTTATGCCGGAAAGACGGAAACCGTTGCGAGTGGGTCAGTCAGGGATCTTAAGGGCAAGTATTTCCTTGTCCGGATTGCGGGCGAATCGATCCTTGCAGCCGGCGTTGCAGAAGTGCATCCTGTATTCACCGACGACCAGCTCGTGATCCTGCTTACCGTCCATGCCGAGCGCGCATCCGGCGCAGCGCGTGATGATTTTGTCCGTTTTTCCGTCCACGGCATCGGCTTTTGCCAATACCACCGCAACGGCGGACGCGGATTCCGGGGAAGCGGGCACGGGTTCGCTTTTTTTCGAATCGCATCCGATCAGCAGGGTGGCCGTCAAGCAGATCAATGCAATCGGCCGAATCATTGGTGGGTGTTGAATCAGCATAATTGGTTCTCCTGTTGTCGTCGTCGCGGGTGTCCGCAACTCGAATTGCGACGACTGACCAGGCGCATGTTAGCATCGGTCGGGCTTTGCGCCTAACTTTGATCGAACCTCGTGAATCGCGTGTCGTATTGAGAAGGACCCCGGCGACCGGATGCGCCGGTGAGAATCTCGAAAGGAGTCCTTGTTATGAAGATCTGGTTCGTATTTTCCGCAATTACTTCATCTGTTTGTGTTCTGGCCATGGATTCGAAGCCGCCGACGGTTACTCCCGACCCGTCTGTGGAGCGTGCGGCGGTGGCCGGACTGCGGCGGATCGACTTCAAGTCGCATTTCGGGCGCTTTGAGGGATGCTTTGTTCTGAAGAGCCTCGATGACGAGTGGACGCTCCGATACAACGACGATCGGTGTGCCAGGCGTTTCGCACCCTGCTCGACGTTCAAGATCATGACTTCTCTCATAGGGTTGGAGACCGGCGTGCTGACGGGGCCTGAGCACGCGATGAAATGGGACGGCACGCCCCAGAGCCGCAAGGTCTGTGAGGCGGATCAGACGCTCGCCACTGCGATTCGCGATTCAGTGGTGTGGTACTTCCAACGGGTGGTTGAAGCGATCGGTGAGGAAAGAATGCAGAAGTACCTCGATGAATGTGAGTACGGCAATCGCGACCAGAGCGGCGGCCTGACGAAATTCTGGATTCAGTCTTCCCTCGAAATATCGGCAAATGAGCAGCTTCGCTTTCTGGAGCGGCTTTACAGGAACGAGTTGTCGTTCGGGACGAAGACAGTGCAGACAGTCAAGCGGCTCTTTGAATATCGCCAAAGCGACGACTGGATTCTGAGTGGGAAGACCGGAACCGGAGGAGGTGCAGGCAAGTCGGACAAGACAATTCTCGGCTGGTACGTTGGGCACGTTCGGCGGGGCGACCGCAACTATGTGTTTGCGACAAATATCTCGGGCGACGATGCCATGGGGCTAAAAGCGAGAGGCATTACCGCGGACATTCTGCGCGACCTGGGTCTCATTGAGTTCAGCGGTTCATTCGAATGACGCACCGGAGGATCTGCGCACGGTCCTGACATGGACGGTTATTGCCTTGTTAGATAGGATGTCGGCGAACTCCGTACGATGTGACGCGATGGGGTCGGAGGTGCGCCATGCTTGTTGAAACACTGCTCGAATCTGTTGCCCTTCGCGGTGACCGTCCGGCCGTAGCCGATCCATCCCAATCGCTGACCTATCGCGAGTTGCTGGGCCTTTCGCTCGTGATGCGCCGGCATGTTGCGGAATCCACTGAAAGGCCGAACGTTGGCATCATGCTGCCATCGACGACGGTTTGTGCGGCGACCGTGTATGGCGCCTTATGGGCCGGAAAGACCGTCGTACCGCTGAATTTCATGCTTCAGCCGGCCGAGGTGAAAGCCATCGTGGCCGACGCTGAGCTGGATGTCGTGTTCAGCACGAAGTTCTTCCGCGAACTTGCCGGATCGTTGTCCTGCAAAGTCATTTATGTCGAAGATCTGCCCTTGAAGGAGGAAGTTTCTGCGCTGGCCACCGCGCAGGCTTCAGGTTCGGCCGCGGCGCTTCCACAACCGCCGGACGTCAATCCGGACGATACCGCAGTACTGTTGTACACTTCGGGCACATCGGGCAAGCCGAAGGGCGTTTGCCAGACGTATGCCAACCTGCGATCAAACATCGATTCGTGCATCGAGCGGGCACGCCTGAAGTCAGAGCATCGTTTTCTCGGATTGGTGCCGTTGTTTCACAGCTTTGGGTTAACTGCCATGCTCCTGGTCCCGATCAGGCTTGGTGCTTCGGTTCATTATCTGCCGCGTTTCCAGCCGAATTCCGTGATCGATACAATCCGTGAACGGGAGATCAGCGTGACGATGCTGGTTGCCAGCATGTACGCGGCGCTCTTGCGCAGCAAGACGGGGGGGCCTGCCGATTTCAAATCGATTCAGTTCGCAATCGCCGGCGGCGAGGCGCTTCCTGATGCGGTGTATCACGCGTTCAGGTCTCGATTCGGGTTGGAGATACTCCAGGGCTACGGCATGAGTGAAGCTTCGCCGGTCGTGAGCCTCAATGTTCCCTGGGCGCACAAGGTCGGCACCGTTGGGCAGTCAATTCCCGGGGTCACGGTCGCGGCATTTGATGAAGAGTGCAGACAAGTCGCTCCAGGTGAGATCGGCGAGCTGTGGGTGAAGGGCCCGAATATCATGCGGGGGTACTACAAAAACCCTGCGGAGACGGCGGCGGTGCTGACAAGTGACGGATGGTATAAATCAGGCGACATGGGTACGGTGGACGCTGACGGATTCATCCGCATTACGGGTCGCAAGAAGGAGATGATCATCGTGGGGGGGGAGAATGTGTACCCGCGCGAGATCGAATCCGCGCTCGAGCAGCATTCCTCCGTAAGCGAGGCGGCAGTGGTTGGACAGAAGGATGCGTCCCGTGGTGAAGTTGTTGTCGCGTTTGTGATTCTGCATGAAACAGCTTCGGCGAATGAGATCGAATTGCGGGAATTCTGTCGCGACAAGATCGCCGGGTTCAAGATTCCGCGGAAGGTGATCATCGCCAGGGACCTGCCGCGCGGACCGACAGGCAAGATACTGAAGCGAAAACTCGCTGAACTCATTCCCTCCGGAACATGAACACATGCTGACGCGGCCGGGTCTGGCGACAATCGAACAATGGCGGGCCACGGCTTGCAGTGAATTGCTCGGCAAATTGCGAGCATTCTCCGCAGAATTCAGCTCGCTGCACGGCCGGCGGCTCGGCTCGAGCGCGACCTATTTTCGATACGATCCGCTTGATCATGGAATGCGGCGATGGGAGTATCCATTCCTCATCGAGCGGCTGACCGCGCTTGAAGGCGATCGACCGGTTCGTTTGCTTGACGCCGGAAGCGGGATGACATGTATTCCGTTTTTTGCGGCGCGAATGAATCCCTCTTTCGCCGTCGAAGCCTGCGACGCCGATCCGAATCTGCCGGCTGTATTCGATCGGATCAATCAATTCTGCCAAATGCCGAAGGTTGCCTTCACATCCGCGGATTTGCGGCGACTGCCGTATGAAGATCAACGATTTGATGCGGTGTTCTGCATGTCAGTGCTTGAGCATACCGCCGATTATCCAGAGATCGTGCGAGAATTCAGACGTGTCCTGCGGCCAGGCGGGCGATGCATTGTCACTTTCGATATTTCGCCGGACGGCCGAACAGATATTGAGCCGACCAGGGCTGAAGGCCTTCTTCGAGCGCTCTCGGATAATTTTCGAGGGGTGCCCGTCGGCGAACTCCTGCCGCTTGCGGAAAAGCTGCAAGCGCCCGGACTGCTGACGACCGAGTTTCTTCAGCGAGAATTCCCGAAATTGCTTCCCTGGCATATGACGTGGCGAATGTTTCTTGGGGCGATTCGGAGATCTCGCATGCCGCGGACGCCGTTTTATCAGATAGCGGTTTGCGGGCTAGAACTGACGGCGACATGACCGGCCACAGGTGGTTGACGATTGCCGCGGAGGGGCGGCTATTGACTTGTGCCGGCTGCACCTCGCGTCGTTCCCGTGATCCGTCGCAGCACCCCGAGATTCACGCGATCCCAATCACGTCCTCGTTCGTCCTCGCCTTTGGGTGTTTCCAGGATTCGCGGTACATGCGTTAATCTCGCATCATTCAGCAGATTCGCAAATCCGCGTTTTCCAATCAGGCCTTTTCCGATGTGCTCGTGACGATCGAGCCGGCTGCCCAGTTTGCCTTTCGAATCGTTCGTGTGAATGCACAGGACGCGATCGACACCGATTAACGAATCGATCCTGTCTACGAGGGCCGCACACGCATGCGGATCAGTCAGATCATATCCCGCGGCGAAGAGATGGCAGGTGTCGAGGCACACTCCCAATCGATCCGTCGCGTCGACGCCACCAAGCATTGCGGCGATCTGCTCGATCGTATTTCCGAGCGTCGTGCCTTGTCCCGCCGTCGTCTCCAGCAGGACGGGGCATTTGAAACCGCTGGTACGCTTATGAACCTCGTTCAGCGATCGGGCGATGGCGGCGATGCCCGCGACTTCTCCGGTGCCGACATGCGCGCCCGGATGCACGACAAGTCCTTGCAGGCCGAGCGATTCGCACCGTTGAAGTTCGTCAACGAGCGCCGCGACGCTTTTTGTCCGAAGCGTTTCATCGGGGGTCGCCAGATTCAGAAGGTAGGTGGCATGGGCGAATACCGGTCCGAGTCGCGAATCGCGCTCGGCGCGACGATAGTTTGCAATCTGCTCCTCGTTCAGCGGTGGGGCGGCCCACTGACGCTGATTCTTGACAAAGATCTGGAGGCAGTCACAGCCGACACGCACCGCTTCCGTGAATGCGTTCTGCAGTCCGCCTGCGGCCGAGACGTGTGAACCAAATTTCTGCGTCACGAAGACAATCCGTATATTGGCGAGAATTTCTCGCGGATGTATTTCAGGAATGGTGCGATGGACAATGGCGAGCCTGTGACCCGTTCAACCAGCTGCGCCGGGCGAAACCGCATTCCGTGTTCGTGAATGTTCTTCCGCAGCCATCCGAGGAGGCCCGCAAATTCGCCGCGACGGAACTGGTTCTCAAGATCGGGCATCTCTCGCAGGGCCGCCGCGTAGAACTGTGCGGCATAGAGATTTCCCAGTGCATAGGTCGGGAAGTATCCGAACGCGGCCATCGACCAATGAATGTCCTGAAGGCAGCCTTCGGCATCGCTGGAGGGCCTTACACCGAGCATTTGCTCAATTTTTGCGTTCCATGCGTCCGGCAAGTCCGCGACGTCGAGGCGTTTTTGCAGCAGGTCGCGTTCGATTTCGAACCTCAGAATGATGTGAAGATTGTATGTCACCTCATCGGCTTCGACGCGGATAAGTGAGGGAGACACCGTATTGATTGCGGCGTGGAACATGTCGAGCGTCACTTCGGCGAGGGCTTCGTGAAACACCGAACGACATTGTTCGTAAAATCTCTCCCAGAACGCGCGGCTCCGGCCAACCATGTTCTCCCACATCCTTGATTGCGATTCGTGAATTCCGAGGCTGGCTGCCTGCCCTCGCGGAGTGAAAACATGCTCGATCGGCAGCCCCTGTTCGTATAGGCCGTGCCCCGCCTCGTGCAGGGTTCCGAACATCGAGGCGGGAAGGAAGTCTTTGTAGTAGCGCGTCGTGAGCCGGACATCGCCGGGGTTGAAGCCGGAACAGAAGGGATGAGTCGATTCGTCGATACGCCCGCGCTTAAAGTCGAAGCCGACCGTCATGGCGCACTGACGCGTCCAGAGCCTCTGTCGTTCGACCGGATAATCACGCGAAAGGATGCTCGCGTCCGGCTTTCTCGGCGCATCGGCCAATTGCCTGACGAACTCCGAAAGCGGTCCTCGCAAGCTCTCGAAGAGTCGGCTGATTTCTGCAGCAGTCGCGCCCGGCTCAAATTCGTCAAGCAGCGCGTCGTATCGTTCGCCATTGTAGCCGACGCAATCGGCGACCTGCCGCTTGAGGTCGAGTAGTTCGGTCAGATGGGGGATAAACTTTGCAAATGCGGATTCCTTGCGAGCAGAGGCCCATGATTCCTTGGCCAGAGCGGAGACACGGGCGATGCGCTGAACCAATTCGGTGGGAATCTTGACTGCGCGATCGTACATGCGGCGAACTTCGCGGACATTGGTTTCCTGCGCTTCGTCGGCGGCCACGCCCTCCAAGCGGGTGAGCCAGTCCCCGACGCGCGGACTGATTCGGCGTTCGTGTGCGATCGCCGCAAGGAGTGAAAGTTGATCGGCCCTTTGAGTAAGCCCGCCTTCAGGCATGTTGACTTCGGCATCCCAGTCCAGCACTGAGGTTGTGGATTCGAGCATTCCTATTTCGCGGATATAGTCGGCAAACTCGTGGTATGGCGTTGACATGTCCATGCCCTCAGAATTCCGGCGTAATTGAAGCGTTCCGTTCAGATCCGGCCCGGAACGTAGCAGGGCAGATCGAGCGACGCCTTATTCAGCACGTATTGGACATCCTAGCGGGAAGGCTTCGGTGCGGAAATGGCGAGATCGTCCGGGCTGCGCGTTCTTGATAGTCGTTGCTTTGCGAGCCGGACCGCGCGGGACTCTGCATCGCATCCTATCCAACGACGTCCGAGCTGTTTTGCAGCGACCAGGGTCGTTCCGCTGCCGCAGAAGAAATCCGCGATTACATCGCCGGGGTTTGAACTCGCGCGGATAATCCGATCGAGCAGAGCCAGCGGCTTTTGCGTCGGCCAGCCGACACGCTCTGACGCGACCGTCGACAGGAATGGAATGTCCCAGACGTCCGTCAGTGCCGGTCCATTGACATTAAAGTACAATCGGCCGCGTTTCGTATTCTTGTAGGGCTTGCCGTTCTCGTCGTGATTCAGGCCATCAGTGCGATAGACACCTTCGCGAAGGACATTGAAAGTGTGATGGCCGATCCGCTTGGCGTACACCAGGATGGTATCATGCTTTCGGCCGAACCAGCTTCGCGAAACGCCTCCTGTTCGGTACTGCCAGATGACTTCGTTGAGAAAGCAGCGTTCTCCGAAGAGCGTATCGAGCAGCACGCGGGCATATGATGCGGCGCGGTAATCGAGATGCAGGTAGAGGGTGCCCTTCGGCGACAGAATGCGTCGGCACTCATCCAGACATGGCAACATGAATGCGAGAAACTGTTTGACTCCGCCTGTCCAGCGGTCGTCGTATCGTTCCCCTGATTTTCGGGATGTGCGCGTCGTCTGTGTGGCGAACGGAGGATCGAGATAAATCAAATCGACGGATGCGTTCGGCAGCAGGCCGGCGAAGGCCGTGGCCTCTGCGCAATAAACACCGTTGAATGCCGGTTGCTTTGCGGAAGCGCTCAAGGCAGTTCATCGGGCTTGATGCCCAGCGCCTCCATGCGTCGGTACAGGCGGCTTCTGGAAATGCCCATCAATTCCGCCGCTCGATTTCGCTGTCCGCCCGCGGATGCGAGTGCGCGAACGATCACGTTTCGCTCAAATCGCTCCAACTGCTGGTCGAGACGGAGTGAGCGCGCTGACGCTGCGGTTGAATCGTCGGCCGTAAACTCAATCAATTCATTGCCGGGGATGGGGGATGGATCTCCTGGAGCGCCCTCGTGTTGTTGAGCCGGTGGCCAATCCACTCCGCTGGCCGCGGCGATTGACTCCGCTCCGGTCAATTGACGGACGACGCCAATGACCAGCTGGGTCTGGTTGGCGTGGTTTTTCACGGCCGTGTAAATAGTCTCCACCCAGATAATTCGCGAGTCCTTGCGCGTCAGCGACATTTTCTGCTGCATCGAATGCCGTTGTCCATCAAAGATCAGGCGAGTGGGACAGAGAACACCAGACAAAGAGCGTCCGTGCCGATCGCGGCATTCGGTGAGTTCGCCGCATTGACACTTGCTACCGACAATGTCTTCGCTGGAATATCCAGTAATGCGTTCACAGGCCTGATTGAAGTAGGCATAAACGCCGCGCTGATCGACCAGAAAAACTCCGTCGCAGGCATCGGCCGCCAGTTGTTCGAGCGAACGCACTACTTCAGCCTGATGATTCATCATGGGGCGCTCCTTTGTCAATGTTGGTGGCCCGATACCCGGTAGATCGTATAAGAGTCGGTCCTGGCCGTTCGCAATCCGATCGACCGCATGCATTGACAACAAGATTCTAGCAGGACAATCGCGTCGGGGGTAGAAATTAAGTCTGTCGAATGATTGGAAATTTGGGCCGCGCGGGTCAATACTTAGTAAAGCGCTTCAAACGGAAACTCGGGGGCAACTGGGCCCAATCGTCTAAATGTCGCGATCCTGACACGCAAGCCGGTCAATAATTGTCAGGGCCCCGCGTGACTCGCGGTACGATGGTGTCGGGTTCGCGGCATTGAGTCACGACATCGGAGCGGGCGAATCCGAATTGCTCCCGAAGCGAGGCGAGCTTTGCCACTTCATCCGGGGGTAGTCCGCGCACGCCACCCATCTGATGCGCCATGTAAAGGACATGTGCACCATGTTCGAGCTTCTCCAGTTTATATAAAGCATCAAAGAGCGACTTGCCGATTGTGAACGATCCGTGGCGATCGAGGATCAGAGCGTCGAACCGATCGACCCATTCGGCGACGACAAGCGCGCCGTCGCGCGTGGCGGGCGTCGCATAGGCCGTGGTCGGAACACGGCCGAAAGCGATGATAATTTCGGGCAGCGCGCAGGGGTCGATGGTCATGCCGGCGAGCGTGAGTGCGATGGCTGTGGGAGGATGGGCGTGAATCGCGGCGTGGATTTCCGGGCGTCGCTCGTACGCGCAGAGATGCATCCAGCGTTCACTTGATGGTGCAGTTGAGCCGGGAAGGGGATCTCCACGGAGATTGATCGAGGCAATCTGATCGGGCTCAAGGCGACCCAGGCACGAGCCGCTCGGCGTAATCAGAATGCGTTCGAGTCCGAGCCGCGCGGAGATGTTGCCGTCCGTGCCCGCGACAAGTCCGGCCTGGTGCATTCGACGCCCGACATCACAGATGTCGCGCCTAATCTGCCATTCTCCTGCGTTCATGGTACCCACAGGATAGAGGATATCGGATCTCGTTCGTCGTCGAAAGGTGACTCTGCCGGGCGGACCATTGATCGAGATTCGCTCCGCCGCCCACCCATTCGGCGATGCGTTTGCCGAGCTGCGCCGGCAGAGCTAGCATTGCGTGTTGGCAGGCATTCGTCCGCGTTGAATTCAAGTCCGGGGCAACGATAGCTGGAGTGAATTTCATGAACAGAAAACCGCTTCGTGGGTCGAGGGTGTCCGTGGCAGCCCTTACGCTGGTTTCTTGGTATGCCACCGGATTGGTGGTGATGTCGACTTCAACTCTGCACGCGGAGGATTGGCCGAACTGGCGCGGCCCCCGATATGACGGATCGAGCGCAGAGACGAAGTTTGCTCGAAGCTGGACGGGCGAACGACCTCAACGATGGGAACGAAATCTGGGATCGGCCTACAGTGGTCTGACCGTCGTCGGTGACCGATTGTTCACCTGCGGTGTCGCCATGGAAACCAGTGAGCGCGGCAAGCCGGAACCCATGCAGGTGCTCTACTGCCTGCGAACAGCGGATGGCGAAGTCGCATGGAAATCGGTCATTGAGGACATCTTCCGAAATGAGTGGGGCGACGGCGCGCGTGGAACTCCGACTTACGACGACGGCCGCGTCTATATCATGGGTGCCAACGGCACGGTCGCTTGTTTCGACGCGAACGATGGGAAGAAATTGTGGGCGCGCAAGTATGATGAGCGGCCAATGTGGGGTTACTCCGGCTCGGTCCTGATTCGCGGCACACTCGCCATCGTCGCGACCGGTGGGAAGAAGGGGGCGCTTCGCGCGCTGGACAAATCGTCCGGGCGCGAAGTGTGGCGCTGCGGCGACGATGCATCGGCCGGCTACTCAACGCCGTATCCATTTACGTTTGAAAAAAAGGAGTATGTTATCTCGTTCCTGGGAACGTCGGCCATTGCGGCCGAAGTGACCAGCGGGCGCGAGGTCTTGCGGATTCCATGGAAGACCGACTGGAATGTCAATGCAGCGACACCCATTTATCATGACGGGCATTTGTGGCTGGGTTCCGGGTATCGGACGGGCTGCGCGGTCTATGCGCTGAAACCCGCCGGCGACAAGCTTGAGGCGAAGGAAGTTTGGAAGAGCAAGGTCATGCTCAACAAATTTCAGACACCGGTTCTGTTCGGCGGCAAGCTCTATGCGTTCGACGAGCGCGCGTTCAAGTGTGTCGATTTCATGACGGGCGAGCTTGATTGGAAGGAGCGCGGCCAGAACGGCACCGTGGTGCTGGCAGACGGAAACTTGATTACGCTGACGGAATCAGGCAAACTTCGGATCGGTCCGGCATCGCCGACGAAGTTTGAACCAACCGGCGAAGCGCAGATTCTGGACGATCGCTGCTGGACGGTTCCGACGCTGGTTGATGGGCGGCTTTATGCCCGGAATCTTGAGCGGGTTGTCTGCATCGATCTCTCTGAATCGCAGCCGGTCGACAGTGGGTCGCCGAAGTCTCATTGAGTGAGGTTCTTTGCCTGATGTGAGTCACTGCAATTCGGCTCGGGAGCGACGGTTTGGAATGGAATTCACCGGCAAGCGCGTGATAGTCATGGGATTAGGGCGGTTCGGCGGAGGCATCGGCGTCACGCGGTGGCTCAGCGGCCAGGGTGCGCGGGTCCTTGTGACCGATCTGGCCGCGCCTGATGATCTGAAAGAGAGCGTTGCGAAGCTATCAGATTTGCGGATTGAATTTCGGTTTGGCGCGCATGATGTCGCCGATCTGGATGGGTGTGACCTTGTCGTTGTCAGTCCGGCCGTGGACAAGGCGAAGTCGGCGTTCGTTTCCGAAGCTATTCGCCGAGGCGTGCCTATTTCGAGCGAGATGAACTTGTTTCTCGATCGGTGCCGCGCGCGTGTCGTGGGCATCACCGGGTCGGTGGGAAAGAGCACGACCACGGCCATGATCGGCGCCGTGCTTGATTCGGCTAGGAATGAGCCGTCGTGGAAGCACGGCCGCGTCTGGCTCGGCGGCAATATCGGGAAATCGCTGCTTGACGATCTACCAAGGATTGGTCAGGCCGATATCGTCGTATTGGAGCTATCAAGCTTCCAACTTGAGGACGCAGCGCCGCTTCGCAGGAGTCCGGCGATCGCGCTTGTCACGAATGTTCGAGAGAATCACCTGGATCGGCACGGCACACTGGCCGCGTATGCGCTGGCCAAATCAAATGTGTATCGATATCAGAAAGACGACGATTGGCTGATTATGCCGTTCAGCGGCGCCGAAGCACTGCCAGATGTGCCGTCAGTCGGGCACCGGATCATTCGATTCGGGGCGGATGAGTCAACGCGCGAAGCCGTCGTAGAGACGCGAGACGAGCGCGGGGTGGTGCAGCGATTCACGTTTCCGCTGACCCTTTCGGTTCCAGGATTGCATAATATTCAGAATGCGGCCGGCGCGGTCGCCGTCGCGCGGCTGTTGGGTGTCGAGTACGAAGTGACGGTGAACGCCTTGTCCCAATTCACGGGGCTCGTTCACCGGCTTGAATTCGTTCGAGAATACCGAGGCGTTCGATATTTCAACGACTCCAAGGCCACATCGCCCGAAGCCGCAATGACTTCCATACGGGCGTTTGATGCGCCGGTGGTTGTTCTGGCCGGCGGATCCGACAAGGGCGGTTCGTTTGAGTCTTTTGGAGCATTTCTCGCGAGGCAGACCAAAGCCGTTGTCTGCATCGGTCAGACCCGCGATCGCATTGGCGCGGCCGTCCGGGTTGCCGCGTCGGGCTGTGGCGCAGGACCGAGTATAATCCCCGCCGCCGATTTCGTATCGGCGGTTTGTTCGGCCCGTGATCTGGCACGGCCTGGCGATGTCGTCCTGCTCTCTCCGGGCTGCGCGAGTTACGACTGGTTCAAAAATTATGAACAGCGCGGCGATCAGTTCCGGCAGATCGTCAACGGCTGGCAGGAAAGTGAGGTTTGACGCAGCCGCGGTGACGACGCATGATTTCCGCGATGAGCACGAATCCCTCCACGCCGCCTGGCGCGCCGTTCGACCGCACTGCGATAGCCGGTAATGTTCCCGAAGGACCCATTGTACCCGAGCTGGCGGAGTATCGACGCACACTTCTCGGGAGTATCGACGAACGCTACCTAGATAATCACATTGTCCGGGCGGCGGCCATCATTCTGCTCGGCGCCGCCCTCCTCATTCCTTCCATCCAATTCGTCGTGAAAATTCAGAAAGCGGACGTCAGTCTGTATCGCGAGGGCGGTGAGCGGCTTCGCACCGCACTGGGGCGCTGGTTGCCTACGGCCGAGTTGATGCTGGACCCCGATAACCAGGTCAACCCCTACGGAATGGGCCACTGGTTTCCGACGCCGCCACTGGTATTACTCAGCATTGCGCCGCTGACCCGGCTCGGTGTAGTCGGTGCGGCGATCGTCTGGTCAGCAGGAAAAATCGTCGCGGTACTGGTTGGGTTGGCATTAACGATCCGCGGAATCGGGCGAGCATCATTCGCAGTGCCGATCGGAGTTCTGCTGATGGCGATGGCGTACTCCGTCCGCCCGATCGTCAGTGACATTTCCCATGGCAACCTGAACATATTCATGATGGCATGGCTTGCGATCGCATGGGGGCTGTTCGTGCGGCGATTCGACTTTTGCGCCGGACTGTTTCTTGCCTTGGCGGTCGTCACAAAGCTGACGCCGGCTCTAGCGTTGGTGTACTTCGCGTACAAGCGTCAATGGCGCGTGTTGATCGGGGCCGCGGTCGGAATGGGCATGTTCTTTATTGTGATTCCGGGCCTGATACTCGGGTTCGAGAAAAACTGGCATTACCTGAAGTCCTGGTTTGACATGCTTGTCGCGCCTTTCGCGCTGCACGGCTACGCCGCGTACGAACCAGCCAATCAATCGCTGTTTGGCGTCGTGATGCGGCTGTTCGGCAAAGTGGGCATTCTGCAGATTGAAGAGATGCCGGTGGACATGGCCTTCAATTCCGGAATGGAAGACATGGCGCGTCCCGCAACGTCGCTCGGAAGATTGCTCAAGCCGGCGATCTCGCTGCCGATTTTCGCCGTATTGGCTTGGGTTTGTCGCACGCCGACGCGCGACCGGCGCGATCCGCGGCTGCTCCTTGAGTTTTCGATGATCCTCCTTGCAATGCTCTTGCTGAGCGAACGCACATGGAAGCACCATGCGACGACGTTGCCGATCGTTTTCATCGCAGTCTGGTACGTGCTGACGTGTCGCCCGTTGACAGAGCGCTTTCGGGCATGGTTCGTGGCCGGACTCTCGGCGCAGCTGGTCTTGCTGGTGTTGCTGAGTGAAGGGATTCTTCGGGATCGCCTGGCTGAGAGACTGCTTGACTATGGGGTATTCTGCTGGGGGTTGCTGCTGTGTTTTATTCAGGCGGGCCTTCTCATTATCGCAGTGAGCGCGAAGCGTTGTTCAACCGTACCAAGCGAGTACCCTGAACCGACGGCAGGTTGACTTCGCCTCAATCGGGTTTCCCCCCGCCCCATACCGGCGCGCCGGCGTCAAGCTCCACACCGAGCCCTTCGGCGATTCGATTGATATAGTTGAAATATGCAATGATCTGTGTCGCGTCGTGAATGGCGACATCGTCCCAGCCCACTGCGCGGAGACGGTTCAGATCCGATTCTTCCATTTTCGCCGCGAGATGGGTCAGTTTTTCGGCGTAGTTCAGGAGCGCGGCATCCTTCGGCTCAACGCCCGCGGACCGCCAATCGCGAACGACCGCATGCACAAACGCATCGGCTTCGGCGGCGCTCATGTGGTCGACCTCGGCACGGAGGTCCGTCGCGTGAGACTGCACTCAGTAAAAGCACGCGTTGGCGCCGCTGACGACCGTCGCGATCATTTCACGCACGTAGCGGGGCAGGGGCGACGCTCCGAACATAAGCGTCCGGTACATCGCCATCGAATCACCCAGCGCGCGGGCATTGAGCGACATCGATCGGACGATGTTGTACACTCGGCCGGCACGTCTCCGAGCCGCCTCAAACTGTTCACCAATTTGGCCGTCGGCATCGTCGTCAGAAATGGTCTGAATCCAGGTCATACGATTATCCGCCTAGTGCGGGGCTATCGGCTTGCGATTGCTCGGATCCTCGCCTCGATATCTGATTCGGACAGACCCGTGTAGGCCAGAATATCTTCAGGCGACTTCGCACTCTTCGGGATCCTGCGACAGATCATGCTCTCGACGCGAACATCTCCGGCGGACGCTGCTGATTCCGCCACGGCGCTGGCCAGCCCTCCGATGTAATTGTCTTCGACGGTGAGGACTCGGCCGCCAGTTTTCGCGGCTGCCGCGAGAATCAGTGAAGCATCGAGCGGGAATGAATAGGAATCGATCAGGGTGCATCGCACGCCCGCTGCTGCGAGCCGATCGATCGCAGCCTTGCAGACGTGAACCATGTATCCGGAGGAAACGACTGTGACGGCATCTCCTTCGCTCAGCATGTGCGAACCGCCGATGGAGAACCTGGTTTCGGGCGAATAGAGCAAAGCGACATCCGGTCGATGCGTTCGCATGTAACACATGCCGTCATGATTCGCCATCAGTACCGTGCAGTGATAGGCCGAGACGGCATCGGACGGCTGGAAACTGATACACGCGGGCCGTCCGAAACCATTGTCCGCGCATCCTGCACTGCGAAAGAATGCAACATCGTGAAGGCTCATCTGGCTCGGCCCGTCGGCTGCAAGCGAAATTCCAGAATGGGATCCGACGATCTTGATGTTCGCCCGGGAGATTTGAGCCATTTCGATCTGGTCGTAGGCCCGCGAGACGAATTTCGCAAACGAGCTTGCGAATGGAATGAAACCTGCCGCAGACATGCCGGCCGCAACCGAGATCATGTTCTGTTCGGCGATCTTGCATTCGACGAATCGGTCAGGGTGCTTCTTCCCGAGCATCTCCGCGAATGTGGAGTTGCTGACGTCTGCATCGAGGGCGATGATCCGTGAATCCGCCTCGGCGATCGCGAGAAGGGCGGCGCCGTAGGCCCGGCGCGTCGCCATTTTTCCCTTGGCGACCACCCCATCGAGACCGGCCAGCTTCATCGCGTCTGTGAAATTCGGTGCGCTGATTGTGCGCTTCTCGAATGGCTTTGCGACGGCAGGGGATTTCACTTCAAGACCGGTCGCGACGGGTCCACCGGAGACTCCGAGCGTTTTGCCTGTTGCATCGAGCTCCGCGCAGGCTGAGGCCAATTGATCAGGAGGTACGGGCTTGCCGTGATTGGATCGATCCTTGATCGATGAGCATCCCCACCCCTTTTGGGTTCGAGCGATGACCGCCAAAGGCTTCGCGCGATTGCGTCCGGAAAGTGCCGCGCGAATGGCATCAGGATCATGTCCGTCGATTGTCACGGTCTGCCAGCCGAACGCGGCCGCTTTCGACTCCAGGCTTTCCACCGACTGCTGCGATGATACATAATCGGCCTGGCCCTGGCCGTTGCAGTTGAAGATCGCTGTCAGATTGGACAGGCGTTGATCGATGGCAAAATCCATCGCCTCCCAGATTTGCCCCTCACGCGATTCGCCATCGCCGATCAGTGTATAGATCTGTTTGTCGATGCCGCGACTGCGTGCGGCAAGCGCCAAGCCCGCTCCAACGCTCAAGCCTTGTCCAAGCGAGCCGGTTGCGGCATCAAAGAAGTGGAATCCTTCGGCGGGATTGGGGTGCCCATCCAACGGACTGGTGATTTCCCGGAGCGTGCTCAACTCATCCCTGGAAAGCCGACGCGCGCTCGCCCGATCGCGGCCGACGACTCCGCCAAGATCGGCCCAAGCCGCATACACGGCCGGTACCGCGTGTCCTTCGGAGAGCACAAGCCGGTCGTTCCCGGCGTCCCAAGGGTCGGCGGGGTTGTGATGCATGATGTCGTACATCAGGACGACAACAAGATGAATGATCGAAAGTGAGCTGGTGGGGTGGCCGGATCCGGCGGCGGTGGTCATCCGCAGGACGTCTTTCCCAAGTTCGATCGCCTTGCCGTTCACAAAGTCCTTGAATTTCATCTTCTCTCCCGTGACGTGCTTTCACTCAAGATCCGGCCCGTAGCCTAACAGGTTGATAACGGTCTGCAACGCCAGTCATTCTGTGAATTCCCGGGCGTCAGTCTCGCTGAATGGTCGAAGCCAGTTCGAGCAGCTTGGCAATCGTTCGCATGTTCCGCACAGTTACATCCACGCCGAGCAGCCGCTCAACGCGCTGGGCCAACTTTGAATTCCCGATACCGTCCGGGGCATGAAGATAGAACGCCGCGCTGGTCAATTTGAATTGCTCGGTGTTCGACTTCAGCGTCGCAATGGCTTCGAGGTCGGGTTTGATTGGTTTGGATGCAAGGATGCCGATCTGGAGCTTCGTCGGATCAGCCATCCCCTCAGGAAATGGGTTGTCTTTGAGAATGCTCAAGAGGGCGCTGTCGCTCAGAATCATGATTTCCGGCCGAAATCCCTTGAGTTCTTGAATCGTCGCTCCCATCCGTTTTTCCAGTCCTTTCGCATTCGCGGCTGAACATTGAAAAGCGGCATTGCCGCTCTGGATGTAGGTGCGAACATTCTCAAGGCCCAGCGCGCTCATGATCGAAACAAGCTCTTTCATGGGGATGACCCGGGTCCCCCCGACGTTAATGCCGCGTATGAGAGCGATATAAGTCTTCATCAGGCGCAGGTTAATGAATCACGGGGTTGCTGGAAAGATTCCCGAAGGACTGGGGGTGGATTGGAGATTTGGGTTTCTGGTCTTATAATCGCGCGGCATTCCGGTCGATATGACTGGAGTCGGACAAGGATGTCACCCTTTTTTGCACGGGGGTATTGATCGTGGATTGTTTCGTCATCAGCGGCGGAAAGCGACTGAAAGGAACCGTACCCATCAGCGGCTCGAAGAATGCCGCGCTGCCCATCATGGCCGCGTCGATCCTGACGGAAGGGGAGACGGTGCTCAAGGGTGTTCCTGACCTGACGGACATCCGTTCGTTGTCCTACTTGCTCGAGAAACTCGGTGTTCGGGTGTTTCACCACGACAACGGGAACATCAATCTCAAAGTCGAAGACGAGATGAATTGCCACGCCGAGTACGAACTTGTGCGGCAAATGCGTGCGAGTGTTTGCGTGATGGGGCCTCTGCTGGCCAGGCGCGGTCGCGCGCAGGTCAGTCTCCCCGGCGGATGCAACATCGGTTATCGCCCGATCAACCTTCACCTACAAGGATTGGAAGCGCTGGGCGCGACGGTTGAGCTGACCGGCGGCGATATCCATGTCCGAGCCAAGAAGCTTAAGGGCGCTGAGATATTTCTTGGCGGCCCGTTCGGATCGACCGTACTGGGTACTGCAAACGTCATGATGGCCGCCTGTCTGGCAGACGGCACTTCGGTTATCGAATGCGCCGCCTGCGAGCCTGAGGTGGTCGATCTGGCGAATTATCTGAATGCCTGCGGCGCGAGAATCAGCGGGCACGGCACGCCACGAATCACAATTGAGGGCGTCAACGAGTTAAAAGGTTGTGAGCACCAGGTGATTCCTGACCGAATTGAGGCCGGAACCTTCATGGTGGCTGCGGCGATCACCAACGGCGATGTTCGTCTCACCAATTGCCGATTGGATCATCTTCTTGCGGTGGTGGATCGACTGAAGGCGATTGGGGTGCATGTGGAGCGTTCGCCGGATGGATACGTGCAGGTGTCATCGGCCCGCCGATTGGAGCCCGTACAAATCACCACGCAGCCGTACCCGGGATTCCCGACAGATATTCAGGCCCAGATGATGACACTTCTGTGTCTCGCCGACGGGAACAGCATCATCACGGAAAAAATCTACCCGGACCGATTTGTACACGTGGCGGAACTCAATCGCATGGGCGCGATTCTCCGAAAAGAGGGGCCGACCGTCATCGTTGAGGGTGTGAAGCAACTCGTGGGCGCTCCGGTCATGGCAAGCGACCTTCGCGCGTCGGCCGCGCTGGTTGTTGCCGGACTGGTCGCGAAGGGGAAGACGACGGTCTCCCGCGTCTACCATATCGATCGCGGATACGATCGAATCGAGCAGCGGTTGAATGCACTCGGCGCCGAGATCAAGCGCGTGCCGGAGTAATGGCATCCGTGCGTATTGATCAATGCCGGCAGCTTCGCCACATGAGTCGCGTATGAACGCCGCTGTTCTGACGATTTCTGATTCCCGTTCGAAAGGCATTACCGAGGACCGCAGCGGACCGGCCGCGGATTCGGCGCTCGCGAACCTCGGGTTGACCGTGATCGAGCGGGTTATCGTCCCTGATGAAGCCGAGTTGATTCGCAGCGCCGTTCTTGAAAGGATTGGCCGGGTCGCGCTGATTGTGACGACCGGCGGTACGGGGATCAGCGAGCGGGATGTGACGCCGGACATTGTAGAACCACTCTTTGAAAAACGGTTGCCAGGCTTCGGCGAGATCATGCGGACCGGAACTTATGGCAAGACTCCCTTGGCGATCATTTCTCGCGGTGGGGCGGGAATTATCGGCCGGACGCTGGTTGTGATGCTGCCGGGCAGCCCCAAGGGCGTTTTGGACTGCCTGGCGCTGCTCGGTCCGGCGATCTGCCATGTCCTGAAGGTGCTGAATCGTCTGGTGGTGGATTGCCAGTTGGAGCAGGGGTCGAACCGTCAGCATGAATAGACCAAACCGCGACGCCACATTCTGACCGCATGCGCGTCCGCGTACTGCCGGCTTAGGTGAATTCAGCCGAATCGCATCGAGCGGATCAGGCTTGTGCGGACTAGAATGGTTCGCAATAGATTCCCGCCTCAGGCCAATGCTATCATATGTTCCCAATTCGCGACAACAATCCCACCTCGACAGTACCCTACATGACCATCGGATTGATTCTCATCAACACCGTGGTCTTTATTCTGCAACTCAGCGCTCCGCATGGTCTGAATGACCCTCTGATCTGGAAGTACGGATTCGTACCGGCCGAGCTCGTTTTTTCGTCGTCGGAGTTTGATGCCGCCATGAATCAATATCCACCGGTTAAGCCGATTACCGACCGGTATGGACGAAGCGCCATTGACTTCCGAACGGGCAAGCCGATTGTTCAGAAAGACGTGGATGCAATCAAGGCGGCTGAGGCGATTCCCGCGACGATCAACATCGTCACCTGTATGTTTCTACATGGGGGCTGGATGCACCTCATTGGAAACATGCTGTTTCTCTGGGTTTTCGGCAACAACGTGGAGGATCGGCTAGGACCTGCCCTGTACCTGATTTTTTATCTTGCGACGGGCGTGTGTGGCAATCTTGCGCACACATTTTTTGAGCCGTCGCTCATGCCGCTGGTGGGCGCGAGTGGTGCGATCAGCGGAGTGATGGGCGCGTATCTACTGCTGTTTCCACGATCGAGGATTCTTGCAATCGTGCCGATCGGTTATTACCCGGTCACGCTCAATCTTCCGGCGTTCATGTATCTTGGGTTTTACATTCTGCTGCAGAACCTGTTCCCGGCATTTCGTGGCAGTGAAGGGAACGTCGCATACTGGGCGCATATCGGCGGATTCGCCGCCGGGATGGCATTGATTGCCGTTTTGCCTAAGCGGCCACATCATCCGCGGCTGGTGCCCGCGGAAGACGCAGGCGCGGATGATGCCGATTTTGTGCTCTGACAGGTGTGCTTCGAGGCTTCGTCAAGCTGTGCGGATGCACGCCATCAAAAGAAAGTTGCGCCGATCGTCGCGAGCACCGCTTGAATACAGCCAATTCCAAATTGGGCGCAGGTACCTACAGTGAGTACAGCGAAGGCAGCATATCGAGTCCTGCGGCGCCGCCGACGGTTTGGAGTTCGAATCATGTGTCCGCTTCCTTTCTGAATCAAGCGAATGTGCGACAGTCTAGATCGACCCTGCCTTCGCGGCAATTCGAAGTCAGTATCCGATCCCGTCGGTTTCATGGCGCGTCGCTCGGTCTTGGCTTGTTGGCGATCGAGGGCTATTCTTGCATCGTAGCTAATCAGTCATCGCGGCTGGCTTCCCAGGGAGTTGGATCCTGTCAGGGATCAGACACCGACCAAGGCCGGCAACGTGTGCGTTGGCCGAGAGTTGGGACGAATGCGAATGGCGAATGGTCCGAAACCACATTGGTAGAATGGTCGAGACAAGGACGGGTGGAATCATGACTTCAAGCTCGTATGCATCTCAGCCGCACCGCATGAGATTCAGGCAAGTCTCTGCGAGCATGACCTTTCTATTCGGGATGTGTTTTTCCGGCGTAAGAGTCGATGCCTCACCGAAGATCGGTGATGTTGCACCGGCAATGGACGGCATCCGGTGGTTAAATGCAACACCGAAGTCAATTCCCGGTGGTCAGGAACCGGCACGGCATGTATTCGTCGTCGAATTCTGGGCAACTTGGAGCGGGCCATGCCGAAAGCTCGTGCCGCGATTGACCACGCTGCACGAGAAGTACGGCAGACAAGGCGTGATCGTCCTCAGCATCAGCGACGAGGCGGAAGCAGACGTTCAGGCATTTCTTAAGAAGTTTCCGGCGATGCCGTATCACGTCGGCGTGGATCCAAACGGTGAGACAAGCAAGGTCTGGATTGATGACATCGATGGAATTCCACATGCTTTTGTGGTTGATCGCGATAAGCGTGTGATCTGGAGCGGCCACCCCGCTGATTATGAAGGACTCGAATCCGCGGTGCGTGGCGCGCTGACGGGGACGTTCGATCTCGCCGCCGCACGGATCGCCGAAGCCAATCAGGTGAAGTACGACGAGCTCTTGCCGGCGCTTCAGTCGCTCTACGCAGGCTGGGAGGCGGGTGGCCTGGAAGCGGACAAGCGTGCCGCCACGGAGCGTGAGCTGATCACAACTGTCGAGAAGATGATTCAACTTTGTCCGGGGGACGTTCAACCTTCGCTGATCAAGAGACAGCTCTTGCGAGCATTTGGACGGGAATCAGAGGCCGACACCTTCGGACAGTCGATGGAATCGCGCTTTGCCAATTCACCCACGGCGCTGGCGGAAATCGCCCGAACCGAACTCGGCACGGACCTGAATTACCGCCGGCCGGCCGTCATGCTGCGATGCGCAAGGAAGGCCGTTGAGCTGAGCGAGAGTGATGATGCCGAGATACTGGCACTGCTCGCCCAGATTGAATGTGAGGTCGGCATGGTGGACGCCGCTGCTGCTCACCAAACTAAGGCGTTGATGATCGTCACAAGGCCGGAGCGGGGATATGACGGCGATGAACAGAAGCTCTATCGTGATGTTCTGGAATACTACAGGGCCGTGAAATCACTGCATCAAATCGAAGAGAAGCCTGCCGAGCCGCCATCCTCTCAGCCGGCGGAGAGTCGGTGAATTACCGCTGTTTCAGGTCAGCGCCGAGGAGGCTCGCCGAGGTCCTAATTGGATTCGGCAAGACTGATGAAAAATGAGGCGTGGTAACGGGCCATTTCATGCAGTGGGAACGCGGCTATTACACCCAGACCCAAGCGGCCGGTGCTAAACCGTGGATTGAACGCTTTCGATATTGGGGGCAGCAGCAAGCGCGGCGGTTGCGGTGACGGGCCGCCCAAGTGCCCGCTGAACTGATGCGGCGATTCCAGTCGCATCAATTCCGCACTGGGCAAGCTGATCTGCACGAGATCCGTGCGGGACGAATCGATCCGTCGGCATGCCCAGCAACTTCACATGGGATGCGTCCAGACCCAACTGTTGAGCCGCCTCGAGCACGCAGCTTCCGAATCCCGCAGCGACCGAGTGTTCTTCCACCGTGAAGACGGGCACGCCGCGATGCAACGCATCGGTCACCATGTCGCGATCAATCGGCTTGGCAAACCGCGCATTGACGACGCGTGCGCCGACGCCGTCTGAGGCGAGGATTTCCGCTGCGTCGATCGCCGCTTTGCAGGTGGAACCATACGCCAGTATCACGGCATCGACGCCATCGTGGAGGACCACTGATCGGCCCAATTCAAAGGGTGGTGTGTTTCCGCCGTAGAGCGATTCGGGCACGGTGTCACGCGGATACCGGGTTGCTGCCGGGACATTAAGCTTGAGCGCCAGCCTCAGACTCTCGAGTACTTCGTCGCCATCGGCGGGGGCCATCAGCACCATGTTGGGCATTCCGCGAAGGTAGGCGATGTCGAGGAATCCGTGGTGCACCGGGCCATCACCACCGACAAGGCCTGCACGATCCAGGGCAAAAATCACCGGCAGCCTTTGCAGGACGACCTCCTGAAAAATCTGGTCAAAAGCGCGTTGAAGAAATGTGGAGTAGACGGCGACGACCGGCCGTAGGCCGGCTTTGCACATGCCGGCAGCGATGTCAACCGTGCAGCTTTCCGCGATGCCGCCGTCAAGGTATCGATCCGGATAAACCTGCTGGAACTTGCTGAGGCCTGTGCCGTCCGGCATCGCGGCCGTCAGTGCATGAATGCGGCTGTCTTCTCCCGCGAGTTGGATCACAGCGTCCGCCAGTGCAGCGGTAAAGCTCCGACCACCGGACTGAATCTCAACGCGACAGCCCTCCACCTTGAACGGTTTGGGGCTGTGGAATTTGGTGGGTTCGGCCAATGCGAAATCCGCGCCACGGCCCTTTTCCGTATGCACATGGAGGAGCACCGGATGGTTCACATCCTTGAGGCCGTCGAGCAGTTCTATCATGTGCTCGACATCGTGTCCGTCCGTCGGACCGACATAGACAAACCCCAACTGCTCAAAAATCTGGTGCGGCGAAACAGTCGCTTTGAAACCCTCTTTGAGATGATCGAGAGCTTCGAAAGTCGCCTTCCCGACGAGCGGGATTTGAGGAAGATACTTCTTCACTCGTTTCTTGAGTTCCTCGTAGAGCGGGCTCACACGGAACTTCGCCAGGTACTCCGCCATGCCGCCCTGGGTCGGCGCGATGCCCATCGAGTTGTCGTTGAGGATGACAAGTAGTTGACGCTTGAGTGTACCGGCCTGATTCAGACCTTCGAACGATACGCCGTTGAAAATGCTGGCATCGCCCACGACGGCGACGACTCGGCGACTTTCGCCGAGAGCCGCGACGCCACGCGCCATGCCGACGGCAGTCGGAACGGCCGTGCCCGCATGACCGACGTTGAACAAGTCGTACTCGCTCTCTTCGATGTTCGGAAAACCGGAGAGTCCGCCGGACTTACGAATGGAATCGAACCGCTCATTTCGGCCGGTCAGAATTTTGTGAACATATGCCTGATGCCCGACATCCCACAACAGGCAGTCATGCTTGAAATCAAAGACGCGGTGCAGCGCGATCGTCAGTTCCGCGATGCCAAGGTTACTGGCGAGATGCCCGCCCTGGCGGCTGACCACTCCGATGATGCGCTCGCGAATCTCTGTCGCGAGTTGATTGAGCTGCGCAATTGAGAGACCTCGCAGATCCGCAGGCGAGTGGATTTTGGGAAGAATTTTGTCCATCGTTCGGACTACCTGTCCTTTCAAGCGTCGTTTAATTCGTCGCTTTCTTCGCGGCCGGGCGACGACATCAGCCGACATATCCGTGTTCCCCCGTCGTCTATGAACTCCGTTCCACGACGTATTTCGCAAGGTCGATAAGGCGGTCTGCCCTCGTCCCGAAAGGACGGATTGCAGCGATCGCTCGCTCGACCGACTCTTGAGCCAGTTGCCGGGAAGCCTCGAGGCCGATTGCTCGTGGGTATGTCTGCTTGCCGGCGGCCAAGTCTTTACCGAGACGTTTGCCG
The DNA here is from genome assembly GCA_019636475.1 of Phycisphaerae bacterium. Classification (NCBI taxonomy): domain Bacteria; kingdom Pseudomonadati; phylum Planctomycetota; class Phycisphaerae; species Phycisphaerae bacterium. The sequence continues at coordinate 158,902 of JAHBXN010000003.1, read as the reverse complement.
GCAAGCTCGCTTGACCCGGTTTCGTCAAGCAGGTCGTCCGCGATCTGGAATGCGAGACCCAGATTCAGACCATATTCGGACAGCCGATTCAGATTGGCTTCTGAGTCATCCGCGGACATTGCGCCAAGTCGGCATGCCGATTGAATCAGTCGCGCCGTTTTTGCACGATGGATTCGATGCACGAGCGCTCGCGACGATGGCAAGGATTCGCCATCGATATCGTCGGCCTCACCGCCGATCATGCCGGCGGCACCGGCAGCATTGGCTAGTTCAGCTATCATGCGTTTGCACCGATCCGCGGGTTCAACTTCTGTTGCGAGCAATTCGAACGCCCAAGCCAAGAGAGCATCGCCCGCGAGGATGGCCGTCGCCTCACCGAAAACGCGGTGATTGGTCGGTAAGCCGCGTCGAAGATCGTCATTGTCAATCGGTGGCAAATCGTCATGAATCAGGCTGAATGTATGAACGGACTCGATCGCAATCGCTGCGGGCATCGCCGCATGCAACAGGCCGCCGCACAATTCGCATGACCACAGCACCAAGGCCGGACGCAGCCGCTTTCCACCGGCCATGAGGCTGTAAAGCATCGCCTCTCTAAGTCGATCCGGCGCATCGGTAAGCCGAGAGTATCTCTCGCGGATGCCGCGCTCTACGGCAACGGCAATTTCGGCCAATTCCGGCCGCAGGCGATCGTCAATTGCGGGCATCAAATTGGCTCCGCCGTGCGACTACTCAGGATTTTAGCGAACTGCTGTCGATTCAAGTTGTTCTTGCCCAGTTGCGCAGAACTTTCAAAAGAGCTGATACGCTCCGAACGTCGGGAGAGGTCGAACGAACTCGGAACCTATTGTAGCAACGATATTTATGTGTCGTCAATCGTGGGATTATCGCCCGGTGCGGCTGTGTTCGCCGGACCGCCGATCGGATAGTCCCGGGTCGCGACTGATTCATCGGCTCCAGCGGCTTCGAGCGATTGGATACGCAATTCCGCCTCGTTGAGCACCTGTCGGCATCGGCGAATCAGTTGCATCCCTTCCTCGAACTGGCGTATCGATTCTTCCAGGCCGATCTTTCCTTGTTCGATTTGGGTTGCGATCTGCTCCGATCGGCTCAGAGCGGCTTCAAAATCGAATTTTGATTTGGACATTCTATATTCTCCCTTCCGTGCTGAACCTGTTCCATTCAGCACGGTCAAAACGCACGCACTCGCGCTGAGGTCAGGAGTCGAAAAGCTCGCCCTGCCGGCTGTCCATCACTCGGCTGTTCAACTCGCCATCGGCCACGCGGGTGATGATTCGGTCACCTGTCCCGACGTCGGAAACGGCAAGAATGATCCTGCCATCACTGGCTCGGCGTGTGATTGAAAAGCCGCGCTTCAAAACACGCTCCGGTCCGGCCGCCTCAAATCGGGCCTCGATGGTGCTGATCGCCAGCCGCCTGTTCTCGACAAGTCGCCGAACGGCGCGCCAGAGGATTGCTTCCACTGAATCGAGCCTCCCTCGGTCTCGTATCAGAATACGCTGTGGCGAGTCGGTTGCCAGACGCAACTCGACTTTGCGAAGGCGAGCCTCGCAAAGCCGGATCGCCTGCGCCATCGCCCTGGCTATCCGATGTGCCGCACGGCTGAAGATCTCGCGTTGACGCGCGAGCAGCGCTTCCGGTCGCAACCGGCCGAACCGGGATTCAAGAAGGTGCAGCCGACTTCGAAAGCGATTCAATTCGCGGTTGGCATTAATCCGCATGCGTCCCTGAATATCGTCAAGGCGTTGGTGCATCCGGCGCACCTGGGAGATGGGATCACGAAACCAAGGTGATTTTTCCACTAGTGTAAGACGCATTCTCATGCGTTCGACGCGGCGAAGCATCAATTGTCGCAGCCGATGTTCGAGCGAGTCCAACTCGCTGATGACGCCAGTGAGTGTCGGAACAACAAGCTCGGCGGCGGCAGTTGGCGTCGCAGCGCGCACATCAGCGACAAAATCAGCGATGGTGAAATCGACTTCGTGGCCGACCGCGCTGACGACCGGTATCTTGCTGGAGTGGATCGCTCGTGCGACGACCTCCTCGTTGAAGGCCCAGAGGTCTTCGATGGAGCCGCCACCGCGACCGACAATGATCGCGTCGATATCGCCCAACGCCGCGCGTGAATGATTGATCCGCCGGATCGCATCGGCAATTTCGTCGGCCGCACCCTCGCCCTGAACGCGAACTCCAAAGAGAAAGACGTGCACCTTCGGATATCGTCGCGAGATGGTCTGAAGCATGTCGCGCACCGCCGCACCGGTGGGGCTTGTCACGATCGCGATGTTCCTGGGGTGCTTTGGAAGCATTCGTTTACGGGCAGGGTCAAACAAGCCTTCGCGAGCGAGTTTGGCCTTTAGTTGCTGAAATGCGAGTTCCAACGCGCCGGCGCCGACGGGTGTCAGATGCCGAACATAGAGCTGATACTGACCACGCGGCTCATAGACTTCGACGCTTCCGGTCGCCACAACCTCGATCCCTTCGGAGAGGTCGAATTTCATCGACTGCGCGGCTGATCGCCACATGACGCATCGAATCTCGCTGGCTGAGTCTTTCAGGGTGAAGTACAGATGTCCGCCTGCCGGCCGCGATAGATTTGAGACTTCGCCAATGACTCGGAGATCACCGGGCAGAGCCGCCGAGATCGCCGCCTGTACCATTCGCGTGAGCTGCGAAACACTCAGTGGAGGAACCGATCCTGCTTCAGGAGGCGAAAACTGCGGCGGCACGTCACCAGCGTCCGGACCGCGTACGCGGCCGGGATCGAACGGAAGTCGCGGCGTTCCGGATGGAGGAGTTGAACCCGGTCTTGAACGGCGCTTCACGGTGGCTCCTTCCAGAAACCGAATTCAGGACTCTGGTCCGGATCGTCGCAGATCCGCTGATTGTCTCGTACAAATCCCGCCCTGAGATACAGGCGATGAGCATCGGCCAGTTTGACGTCACTCCATGCTCGGATCGCACGGCTGCCGGAACGTCGGGCGTGCTCGATGCAAGTATTCAACAAGGCACGCCCGATGCCGCGCCCACGACACGTCGCGAGCAAATACATGCGATGTAGCTCACAGTACCCATCGTGGAATGAAACGCCGGCGCAACCGATCACGCGCGGAGGGAGATTGTCGTTTGGCGACTGCTCAACCGCGCACCAGAACATGCCGCCTGGCTCGATGTAGGTCTGGTGCGGATCGTAGATGTCGCGGCAATAGCCGTCAGCTTCCCATGTGAATCCGTATTCATCGAATACGGATTTAACGACATGGACGACGCCGTCGCGATGCTCCTGAGAATAGGGGACGATTTTCCACATGGCTTTCAAATTATGATGGATCGAGCCCGTGCATGCGAATGGAATCGCAAACGCCGCGTCAAGCGGCACGGCCGAAGCAAGCCGATCGCTCAATCGTCCTGATCATGGTGCGCGTCGATTCCGCCCGGCAGTTCAGATTCGCGAATGTGAACGCGCTCGATTTGACTGGCGCGACCGGATTCGGCATCCACCCTGACGAGGATGCCGCTTAATCGGGAGTCGTCGGTTGCGACATCGAACGGCGTCGGGAGGCCCGTGATCATGGATCGCAGCACGCGATCCTTTCGGCGACCCAGAACGCTGTCGTACGGTCCTGTCATGCCAAGATCAGTGATGTAGGCCGTGCCTCGGTCGAGAATTCGCTCGTCGGCCGTCTGAACGTGCGTGTGGGTTCCGAAGACGATGCTTGTTCGGCCGTTGAGGTGCCAACCCATCGCAACATGTTCACTGGTGGCCTCGGCATGTACGTCCACGGCAACGATCTTTACATCGTTCGGCAATCGCGATAGCACGCGATCGACCGCTTTGAACGGGCAGTCGCATGGCGGCTTCATGAACAGCCGGCCCATGAGGGAGACAATTGCCACGCGCGCGCCGGTCGGCGTTTGAAATATCGCGACCTCCTTTCCGATCGAGTCCGGCGGATAATTGGCGGGGCGGACGATGCGATCGGAACGCTGAAGGACCGGCATGATCTCGGCCTTGCGATAAATATGATCGCCCAGCGTCATCAAGTGAACGCCGTATTTCAGAAACTTTTCATACAGCGATTCCGTCAGGCCGGACCCATTGGCCGCGTTTTCGACGTTGGCGATCACACAGTCGATGCCGTGCTGCTTCACAAGCACGGGCACGGCCCGGGCCACCATTGAACGGCCGGGGCGGCCGACGACATCGCCGATGCAGAGGATGGTGATATTCAACCGAGCTTCGCTTTCCAGCCGGCGGCAGAATGCTGATTTGCCGCCACCCAACAGGGGCCACGTTCGATCCGACAGCCCCGTGCAATATACGAGCGCGACACGATGAAATCAAAGCTCCGGGCTTGATTCCCGTGATTGCACGCGCCGCCGCGTTCCGGTGAGGCGCCGTCATGACAGGTGCGTCGCAGAGGTGCAAATCGGCTTGGCACCGACCGGCTGGCGAAACGAATCGTATTGCGGCGTGCTCGCTGGAGCGCCGGTTATTTCCGTGTATAGTGGGGGGAAGACTACTTGATCCATGAGGAAATCTGACAAATGCGCATTCCCCAATCCACGCAAAGTTTTCTGCCCCTTGCAATCGTGGCGTTGACCATCCCCGTCGGCTGCAGCGGGCCGGGATATCGTCTGGCCGCACAAGACACACCCAACGAGACAACTCGATCTGACTGGCCAGAATATGAATCCCGCCATCTTTCGAATGTCAGGCAACTGACATTTTCGGAGATGGGGCTGACCAAATCGGGAGAAGCCTATTTCTCGCCGGACCTGCGGATGATCATTTTTCAGGCGTTTCCTGCCGGTGAAACCGAGTATCAGATGTTCACGCTGCGGATTGATGCCGACGGCAAGCCGCTGCGTGAATCACTTGTTCGGATCAGCCCACCCGGCGGCGCCTGCACCTGCGGATATTTCAGACCCGACGGCCGCAAGCTCATTTATGGATCTTCGTATTTGAATCCCCATGTTTCGAATCCGAACTCCTATCATCGCGCCGGGAGTTCTTACAAGTGGGACATGCCGGGCGGCATGGACATCATCGAGGCGAATATCGATGGTTCCGATCCGCGGCAGCTAACGAGCGACTTGGGTTATGATGCTGAGTGCAGCTTCAGTCCGGACGGCACGCAAATCGTCTTTACCAGCGATCGCGACGGAGACCCGGATCTTTACATCATGAACGCTGACGGGACAAATTTGCGGCAGCTCACGAACTCACCTGGCTACGACGGCGGCCCCTTTTTCTCGCCAGACGGAAAGCGGGTGATCTTTCGAGCCGATCGAAAACAGAATGATCATCTACAACTGTTCGTAATCAATGCCGACGGTACCGGCGAGCGGCAGCTCACCCATGACAGCGACGTGGTGAACTGGGCGCCGTACTGGCTGCCTGACGGCCGTTCCATCGTGTTCACAACGAGCGTTCACGGGCACTACAACTATGAAGTGTACATGCTGGATATCGAGAGCGGTCGATTCAACCGGATTACCTACAGTCCGGGGTTCGACGGCTTGCCCGTTATCAGCTCGGATGGAAAATGGATGATGTGGACCAGTCAACGCACCGCCGACGGGCAAAGTCAGGTCTTTCTGGCTGACTTCAGACGCCCCGAGTAGTGGCCGCGCTTGGCGACATCTCAATGCAATTGGTTCCATTGCAGGTCATCGGCTGCGGCGGATACTACTCCTCGCGAATCTCGACGTCCGCAATTGGTCGCCCCGATGTCTTCTCGATTGCCTTGATGGATCCAAATCGCTTCATGCCGGCCGAGCTTGCTGGCGATTTGTTCTTGACTTCATACGTAATGGTTGTCGGGATTCCCGGGTAGAGTGTTGTCGCGGTGGAATCCCCTCGCTTGGCGTTGGCTGGAATCGATTCTGCATAGAGACAATCAATGTCGATCTGAAATTCCGCCGAGTCTTCGGCATTCGCATGGGTGAATGCCGCTCGAATTTCCAGCTTGCACGTCGCGGCCGCGGCGGATGGGCTCGGATTGCCGGCCGACACAACGGCTTCCGGCTCCGACAAGCCATCCTGAGCGATCGCCTTCCCCGAATCGTCGTAAATATTGATCGCGCAGTCCGTAAATTTCAGAAAATCCTCATCCGACGTCCGAACCTTGACGCGAACCGACGCGAAGCCGGCCGGCAACGTGATTGGGATGGTCGCCGTGTCTTTGTCGGGGGTCAAAGACTCGGTGACATGCTTGCGGCATCCATCAATCGAACCTCGCAGATCGACAATCGCGGGACGGCTGAACTGATTCGTCAGGACGATTTTTCCGGATGCCTTGCCTGTATCTGACGCGAACCGGGCCGTCGTCCAGTGCGGCGAGGAAATTCCGTCAAATCGCACCTCCAACGCATAAGGAGACGTCTCAGCGGCGCGCTCGCTGGTGATCGGAATTTCCCAGACGCCGGGCGACAACTCGTCAGTGACGGTGAATTTCGACTCCAGCCTGCCGTTTCTCGAATCGAGCTTCAGTGCATATCGTGGCGGGATCGATCGACCATCCGGCCGGAAGAGATAATAGGTCTGGCACGTGCTCGTCGCGTCGGTGGGGCAGGTGAGCTTGAGGTGCATGGCGCTGGTGCCGACCGGCACTTCCACGAAATGCCTCCGAACCTCCCAGCCTTTCACGGACTGGTTCTCAATCTTGATGGTGTAGTTTCCATCGGTCGTCGCGCGATGGGGCGTCACCACGCTGTTGACAAGCCGCAACAAGGGAAAGTCACCGTCAAATCCGGTGATGGTAGCGACATGCAATCCGGGCTGCGTCAGTGCGTTCTCGTCGTATCGGACGCGCACCTCGGCTGATTGCTCAGCACGAAAGTAAATCTGATCCTGCTCAATCTTGCACCACGGCGCGTCACTCTTGAGCGTCAATCGTTTAGAGAAGGCGGTGATCATCGTCGCATCCGCGACGGGCACGAACCTTGGTTTGATGGTGAAAACCTGGTCGCGTCCAATGGGAAAGTACCCGCCACGCCAATATGCGGCCGGCGCAATGCCGCCTGCGGCCATCGGGCTTTCGGTGGATACTTCGAAATCATACAGCGGGTCCGTTGCGCGAGCTTTTGCAATCGCGAGGGCTTTCTGGATTGCCACAGGAAGCGAAGGCACGCCCGCGCCGTAGTCGAGCGTGGTGAAGGCCGTCAGCGGCTGGGAAGACGCCTTCAGCGCCTGCTTTACCCAGTCCGCTCGTGGTGTGATGCCGTTGTCTCGCAAATGCTGGGCAATCAACGCACAGAGGCCCGCGGCGTAAGGCGAAGCCATGCTAGTACCTTGCCAGAAATCGCCACGCTTGTTCCATCGTGGAACCGTTGATGTCATCATCCCCGGCGTCGCGACGTCAGGCTTGTCGAGCTCGCCGCCGCGTGAACTGAACTGTGTCAGCTGCGGCGCTTCTATGTGTTCCGCGCGAACGTCCGCCGCGGTATCAACTGCCAGCAGCGCGGCGACGCTGATTGCCGCGGTGGCGGCCGCTGGTGTGCCGATGGACGAGAGGCCGGGGCCGTTGTTACCGGCGCTGGTGCAAACGATCAGGTTGGGATTCTGCAGCATGAGCTTATCGAGAAACTGATCGATGTCGGAATGCCCCTCCTGAATAGACCCGATGCCGTAGCTCAGATTGCAAACGACGGTGACATTGTGTTCCCGAGCGAATCTAGCGGCGTATTCGAATGCCGCTTTTTTCGCGCCGGTCGTCGTTGCACCACCCGCCAGACTATTGTGACCCAGCTTCAAACTGATCACTTTCGCGCCCGGCGCCACACCGTGAAAGTCGGGCTGACCTTGAATCTGATGTCCGGCGGCAATTCCTGCGACATGCGTGCCATGACCGCCATCGTCGAAGTGAATGCTGACAATGCGTTTCTTCATGAAGATATTGATTGCGCACGTCATGGGCTCAGTCTGCTGCTCAGGCTTCTGGCGAGGAAATGTGAAGCGGTCGAACTGGAGCCTGTAGTTCTTGAGCGGCTTGTCGTCGGAGAAGTCGCGATTGAGGTTTGCGTCGACATAACAGATGGCGTCATCATCGACTCCATCGTCCTGGCTGATAACGCAGATGGCGAAGACATCATCCTTTTTGCCATTGTCGTTGATGTCAGGTACGGAAGAGTTGCGGAACATTCGCTCTTCGAGCGTGCCGAACCAGATGCTTTTTTCAGCCAGGCGATCCGATCCGAGGGGAGGGGTATATAACTCGGGTCTGCCCTCCGAATCGTGCCTGACAATTCGGTCTCCCGCCTCATTCCAAATCGCGCGGGCGATTTGGACGTCGCCTTCCGTGGTAAAGTCCTGAACGTCGACTACCTTCATCTCCCCAGTGGTCGTGGTTTGCAGGCCCGGCACATCCATGTCCACGCCGGTGTCCAGAACAGCAATGACAATGCCGCGTCCATCCAGAGATGGGTTGGCTGCGCGAACCTCACCCACGCGGGACGTGGAGAGCGATAGCTGAGTCCACGGAACCTCCGCGAGCGCGTAGGTCGCGACAAAGAGCGCCAGCGAGAACGCCGCCGCGAAAAGACTGATCATCGGACGCGCACCGGAAGAGCGGCCGCTCTTGGCGGAATGATGCTTGATGTGTCGCATGGTTCAGCTCCGGACTTTCCCCTGGGAGACCAGCTCATTCGGAATCGCCGCATCTGTGAAATGCGGCACGATTGAATAAACATATCGCAATTGATGACGGTCGTCCACGCGAGGCGTCGAGGATCCAGACGCCCGAAGCAACTCCGATGCCTGCTCATTGAGGCTCTGGCGATTGACAGTTTCCGCTCGTCCGTTGAACGACCGCCTCCTATGCGCTTCGCGTTTGTCGGGCTGAAGCTTTGCCTGCGGCTTCCTTCCCACGACGCCTTAAAACGCCGCAGCTGCCGTTCAGCTAGGAATACCCGCAACCAGGGCTCCCAGAGAACTCTCACCTCTAAATCACCCCGCCATGCTCGACGCGCAATTAGAAAAGCCCACGGCAGGTCGCCACGGCCGGCTTTCCTTTGGGGCTTGATGTGTCCCAGGCAAGCCGGGTCTGACTCAGCGGTAGATCTTCAGAATTGAATCGAGGAACTTCAGGGCGTCCGGCCGCTTACGCTGGAATGTGTTCCGGCCAATGATCGACCCGAATCCACCACCGTCTCGAATCGCCTTACATTCGTCAAAGACCGCTTGGTCGTTGTCGTTCTTGGCACCGCCGCTGAAAATCACGATTCGCCGCCCGCCAAACGCGCACTGGGTGACATGCTTTACCCGCTCGGTCAGCGATCCGATTGCAATCTTCTCTTTTTCATAGACCTTCCGCGCGGCATCCTGCTCGAGATGCGCGGTGGGCAGTTTCACCTTGACGATGTGAGCGCCCAGTTGACAGGCAATCTGTGCTGCGTAGCCGCAGACATCCATCGCGGTCTCGCCTTCCTTTGACAGACTGCTGCCCCGAGGGTAACTCCAGACGATGACTGCCAGGCCGTGCGCCTTGGCTTCTTCGGCCCGCTCGCGCAACTCTTCGTACATTTGCTTGCGAAGTGTGGAGCCGGGATAGATCGTCATGCCGATGCCGACGCAGCCCAGTCGTAGCGCATCCTTGACACTCGCCGTGACGGCCTGCCAGGAGTCTTTCTCATCCGCGAGCGAATCGTGATTATTCGCCTTCAGGATCAGTGGAATTTCGCCGGCGAAGTCCGCCGCGCCAGCCTCCAGAAATCCAAGCGGCGCGGCGTAGGCGTTCAATCCTGCTTCGATACCAAGCTTGAAGTGATAGCGTGGATCGTAGCCATCCGGATTGTACGCAAAGCTGCGGGCGGGCCCATGCTCGAAGCCCTGATCGACGGGAAGAATGATCATCCGGCCGGTTCCGCCGAGTCGTCCGTGATTCATCATCCGGGCGAGATTCGTCAGAACACCGGCGTTTTCACCGTTATACCAACTCAGGATTTCGCGAACGCGCTCGGACATGGACGGGCCTCCGTGTGTCGAATTTCATTACTGATTGGGGACGCACGCGAATCAGAAATCGCGTATCGGCCGTTAGCGTAATCGCTTGCCAATCGCGGTCAAGATGCGGCGTGGGCTGGTCGGATGACCTGGGGTGTCGCATCCAGCAGGCACGGTCCGACCGGCTCATCCACATATTCCCAGAACTGCTCATAGAGACGATCGTGAAACCGGCACCGTACTGCGGAATATGCCAGACGCCCTAGTACGATGACAATCGGCGATGTGGCCCGTTTCTTGAGCAGGGAGAAGAATGCCTGCTCCAATCGGGCCTCGACGAGCGGAAGGGACTCGCCGTTCGGTGGCTCGACGCTTGATGGGTCGTCGTGCCAGGCTTTGTGAACGCGCGAGAAGCGCTCGCGGAACTGATCCTCCGTTAATCCCTCCCACAGCCCAAGATCCATCTCACGGAGCGAATCCAGCGCCTTGAATTTCAGGCCCAGCGACGCGGCAATCTGCTCGGCTGTCTGCGAGGCGGGGCCATCCGTTCCGCAGTAAATTGTTCGCGGCGACATCGCGCGGATGGCGTCCGCCGCAAGTGAGGCCTCCTTTCGGCCCACCTCGTTGATTGGCAAATCCATATCGCCCGCAAGCCGCTCCTGGTCGACCCAGTCGGTTCGTCCGGCTCGAATGAGTATCAGTCGCTTCATTGCGGATCGATCGGCGCTTTGGTTCTGGTGTGTGTTTGAACCCGTTTCTCACTGCGCGACGTCAGGCGTCATCAAGGATTTCAATTGTGGCAAACGGCTTACCTTCGAGAAATTCCAGGCTCGCGCCGCCGCCAGTCGAAATGTGGGTTAATTGGCTTGCCAGGCCGGCCGACTCGACTGCTGCTGCCGAATCGCCTCCGCCGACTATGGTTGTTGCGCCGTTCCGTGTGGCCTGAACCATCGCGGTCGCAATTGCAGTCGTGCCGGCGTCGAACGGCGGTGTCTCGAAGACACCCATCGGGCCGTTCCAGACCACGGTCCGGGCCGCGGCGATTACATCGTGGTAAGCGGCCATCGTCTTCGCCCCGATGTCCAGCCCCATTGATCCATCGGGAATGTCCCCTTCGATGGTGCGGGTGGCCACGCCGGCTTTCAATTCGGCTGCGCAAACGGTATCGATCGGGAGGTGGATCTTTCCATTGGCCTTCATTAACAGGTTCGCGGCCAGCTCCAGTCGGTCAGCCTCGCACAAGCTCTTGCCGATCCGGATACCCTGAGACGCGAAGAACGTGAACGCCATCGCTCCACCAATGAGGATCGAATCGACCTTCGGCAGCAGATTCTCGATCACCTTGATTTTGTCGCTGACCTTCGCGCCGCCGAGAATTGCGACGAACGGCCGGACGGGAGCGGCCATTGCCTCACCCAGAAACCGCAATTCCCGTTCGACCAGTAATCCGCAGACCCTTCTCCCCGGGCCAAGTCGCATCGGCACTTCATACATGCTGACATGCTTTCGATGACAAGTGCCGAACGCATCGTTGCAGTAGAGGTCGGCATGTTTCACGAGACCGTTCGCGAAGGCGTCGATTGCCGCCCGCTGATCAGGAGTCGGTAGCCGGTCCGGGTTCTGCTTGGCCTTATCGATCAGATCCTCGGCCGCATGGAAGCGAAGGTTCTCAAGCAACACCACTTCTCCGGATTTCAAGGCCGCGACCGCAGCATCTGCCTTCGCCCCGACACATTCATCTACAAATGCCACCGGCCGCTTCAACAGTTTCCCGAGATGTTCAGCCACAGGCCGCAAGCTGAACTCGGCACTGGGCTTGCCCTTTGGGCGACCCAGATGGCTCATGAGCACTAACTGGCCTCCTCGATCGATCACCGATCGAATGGACTCCACGGCTTTGACAATGCGGGAATCATCCGAGATCGCACCATGCTCAATCGGAACGTTGAAATCGACTCGCATCAGCACCCGCTGACCCGTCACATCGGTCTGACTTATCGACTTTTTCGGCATTCAGCCACTCCCTTCCATTCTTTGTCCCGGCGTCAGTGGATCAAAACGCTCGCGTTTCGTTGAATCGGGCCGCCGCGCCGTTCGCGAGCTGAGGCGACCACTTATTCGTCGGCCGGCTCGTCTCCGTCCGCGGCGCCCGTTGGCATGGACTGCGGAGTCGGTGACTGAGGAATCGGCGGAAGTGGCGTCGGCAGATTCTCATCCAGGGCCTCACGAATTGCTTCGTGCAAGCGAAACCCATCCGGCCCCGGGTCATCACTTCGCAGATTGTCACCGCGAGCGGCCGGATCGTCATCGCCAAAATCGCGATCAGGGCCGGCGGAAATAAAGATTGGTCGACCGGCATTGGCCCTCACCGCAGGGTTTTCCGAATCCGCAGGAAGATATCTCAGTGGAGTTCCCCACGGATCAACCAGGCACCTCTGCAAATCAGGTCCGCGCCAGAGGCTGGCAGGGAACGCCTGAATCGTACTTCGCGTGCGCTCGTGATCAAGCAGGTCCACGACGACGGGTATGGCGGAATCTGGCCCCCGATATGTCGGATACTGTCCTTCAGCACGGCGGTAGCGGGCCAGCGCATTGTCCAGATCCGCCAGCATTCGAATCGCGAGCGATTCCTTCGATCGCGTGCGCAGCATGGTCATCCAGCCCGTCAGCAGGAAGAGCATGACACTGACCAGAAAGATGGTGATGGTCATCTCGATCAGGGTCATCGCCAATCGTGACGACGCCATCTCGGTGAACCGTCGGGTATGCATGAAATGGGATCCTAAACGCCCAAGGGGGCGGGTCAAGCGTCCGGCGGGGCGACATGAACCTCACCCGGAATCGTCCGGCGAATTCATCACTTCCGATCCTCGGGCGCGCGGAGTCGGACCGATGCCGTGTTTGCCTTGCCATCCCGAATAAATGTTACGACGACCGTCTCGTCGGGTTTGCACTTTTCAATTTCGGTCAGAAGATCGTCGAGATTCCTTGTGACTCGATCGTTCACCTTGACAATCAGATCTCCGACGACGATATCTCCGTCCGGCGTACGACCGAAGCCTCGGAGCCCGGCCTCTTCGGCGCCGCTCCCGGGGGACACACTTTGAACCAGGACACCGTCGAATCCGTAGCGCCGCGCCAGGTCGTCACTGACAATGACGACGCCCAATTGCGGTCGAATGATGCGACCATGAACGATTAACTGTGGCACGACCTCGTTGACGATGTCGACGGGGACAGCGAATCCGATTCCCTCACTTCCGCCACTGCGGGTGACGATTTGCGTGTTAACGCCAACCAGCCGTCCCGCGCTGTCGAGCAACGGGCCGCCGCTGTTGCCCGGGTTGATCGCGGCATCAGTCTGAATGACGCCCTCAATGGTGCGATCATTGACGGAACGAATTCCACGGCCGAGCGCGCTGACCACGCCGGTCGTCAGTGACTGGTCCAGGCCGAAGGGATTGCCGATCGCAAATACACTTTGACCGACACGCAAATCATGGGATGTTCCGATTGCGATTGGTCGAAGCAGGGCACGATCCGCATCAATCTTTATTACGGCGAGGTCCTTATCGGGCGCCGCGCCGACGAAGGTCGCAGGGAGTGTTGAATGGTCGGCCAGCGTCACGCGAACGCGCTGGGCATCGCTGATGACATGGAAGTTCGTGACGATATGTCCATCCGTATCCCAGATGATTCCCGATCCCGCTCCGGTCTTGGGAATTTCGTAGATATTGAATCCGTAGGTCTCGCGGACGCTCCCAACGCTTGTGATAAAGACGACGCTCGGAGCGGCGGCCTCAAAAATCTCGATTGTCGTCTTTTCCTGAGATGAGAGGTCAGCACGTGGTGTGACTGTGCGGGGAGTGGCTGATGCTTGCCGGTTCGATCGCTCAACTTCGCGAGTGAGCATCCAACCGCCGAACAAACCCGCCATGATGCCGACGAGCAACGGCAGACGATATCGCTCGGCCGCATGCGTCCCTTTCATGGTTTTCTGCGGGGACTCAGGATGGTAAGTCACGACCGGCACCTTTCCAGATCGACATAGTTATAGGACGCTAGGGCGACCGCGTCCGCTGTAATTGAAGCAGCACTCTTTCCGATAAGCAATTCTACAGGCGATTGTTTTTGTCGCGCGAAAACTGCGCGGAGAGGGAGCCCGATGATGGCGGATTACACGCGTTTGATCGTAGTTAGTTCCCTGTTTCTGCTCGTCGGCGGGTGTGAAATCTCCTTCGTGGGAGACCCGGCTGGTGGGGGACTTGAAATACCATCAAGCGACGGAATCGATCCCAGTAATCCGCGGGTCGAGCGGACGACGACCAGTCTCGATATGACCGATGTCAGAAACATTCGGATCGAACTTCCGACGGCCCGCGTTCATCTGTCCCAGGCGGGCGAAGGCACTGCCGGCTCGCTTCAGGTCACCAAGATCATCACCAGGGAGGGATTTCAAAGTGACGCGCTGGCCGATCTGCTGAGTCGATCCGTCCTCACCGCAGAACGCTCCTTTGTTGATAATGCACGACTGGATGTCGAGGCAACTCTTCCCAAGGAATTGGCGGACACGGATCTCGTGTTCGATATTCGACTGGTCGTTCCGGTGAGCGTGAGCGTGGAGGTAATCCTCAAGAACGGCCCAGTGGATGTGGTTGACATTTCGGGAAATGTTGAGGTGCGCACGGCCAATGGCGCAGTCTCACTGAAGAGCATACAAGGAAACGTGATTGCTCAGACGACCAATCGAGGAATCACAATCGCCGACACCGCCGGCAACGTGAAGGCCGTAACGACCGATGCTGACATTTCACTGCGCCTGGCGCCGGCACCCGACGGCGCAATTTCGGCTGAAACGGCCTCAGGCAATATCCGCTTCACTCTCGCGAAAACAACCACGGCTCGGCTGGACCTGCAAACGGCTTCGGGCAGCGTTTCCGCGAATCTGGGGGGGTTCACGGTGTCAGACGTCACGACCGGGGGCGGCTACCTTCAGGGAATCCTGAACGGCGGCGGCGGTTCGATCGTCGCGCGCAGCGAATCCGGCGAAATCACGTTTGTCGGAATGTAGTCACTTATACGTGCGGCTGCCGGGGGGAACCAGTGGCGAGCGATGGACCACGATCGCCCGCGGCGATCTCATGCGCGGCATCAGGTGTTGGAGTCCATTGGCACCGACTGCCCGACCCATTGTCCCAACTCTCCAACGGTCGAAGTAATACGGGACAACGCCTGCGTCAGTTCCGCGTGTTCCGTCTCGGCTCGCATGATATCCGTCACCAGCTGAATCTGGCGGTCACGCAGTTGAGAGTCAATACGTGCCACAATGGCTTGGCGATGAGTCATGTCCGCGGAAAGAGCGTGGTTCAACTCAGTCAGCGCCAATCGCGTTTTTTCGGCTGCCTCGCGCGATTCGGTGAGTCGCTGTTCTTCGAGCACGGCCTCCGACAGCAGGGAGCGAAGTGAATCAATATATATTGCAGGATCGCCTGCTGAGAACGCTTGGGCGCTTTGCGAGCGGTCGCCGGCTGTGCTGGATTCAACTTCAACAGGGGACGCGGTTTCCAGAACATCCTCACCAGTTGAGCCGGTGGTCGACGCTTCGCCGGGAACCGGCGCAATGAGATCCGTTGCCTTTTCGTCGCGCGGGGGCGGCTCGTGTGGGAGCAAGTGCCTCAATTCCTCGATTCGGTCATCGATACGAACGAGCAGACCGGCCGCGGCAACCGATCGATCCGACCACGCCTTTTCCAATTCATCAATACGCTTGAGCGCTTCCTCAACGCGTTGGAAAAATTCGGCCGAAGCGACAGCCGGGAGCGGCAGCGGTTCGGGTTCAGGCAGTGCCTTATCCGCCTCGGCCAGCATTGCATTGAGCTCAGGATCTGGCGCGATGATCTCGGCGTCGTCAATCTCGTCTGATAATTCGCCGGCGAAGGTCGGTTGAAGTTCGTTCGGCCCTTGTGTCGTAGATGCCTCGGGTATGGCACTCGCCGGTGGGGCGGTCGCTTCACTGGCTACACGGCTGACCTCGTCACGGAGCTCGGCCAGCTCCTGTTCCAACCGGCATAGCGACTCATCAACACGGGACCGCTGTCGTCGCCGGGCTCGCAGATGGATGAAAAGACCGCGGATAAACGCCGTCTCGTATTCAACCGGCGTCTCGGGAATTCGCGCCCTAGGCAGTTTGAGCCGGAGCTGCTTGACCAGTTCCGCGCAGAACTCGCGAACACTCGGACCGTCGCCGCCCGCGCCGACCAGTTGCTCCAGCTTCGAAAGGCGCCGTGCGAACGTCCGGCGATTGAGTTGCATCGCCACGACAAATCCGACAGCCGCAAGGGCGGGGAGAATGGCCGCGAGCCAGGCAAGTCGAGCATCGCCCCCGGTTCGTGCAACGAGTTCGGTGATTCGCGTCAGAATTTCGTCCTGCGTGGGCACGGACCACATATCGGCCAGATTCGGCGCGGGCATGGGCTAACTAGCGCCATTGAACGCGCAAATGGCGACGAATTTCGGTAAGGAAAGGTCCGGGCCGTCGTCAAGTTCAGTGATTGGCCTGGTGCAGACGGTGGAAGTCCGGGTGGATAGCCCGGGGGACTGGAGGCACAGGCAGCACCCGGACGGTTTGCTGGCCCCTTCAACCGCCCTGCGGCGTCCCATAATGCCTGTTATGTTGCATTCGATGTGACCCGAGCGGGGCCGGCCTGTCTCCGGGCTGGAATTCTGTTTAAACCTATTTCAAAGGCCGTCCCTTCCGATCGCCGATAATGAGCGTAAGATGGTATGTGGCGTTGCTTTATGGTTTTGCCGCAACCCGGTTTAACAACGAACTGAGATCGGAATGCTCGAAAAGGAATGCAATCTCTGGATTGAACAAGCGGAGTACCGTTGCATTCCGTCGTCCGGCGCAACGACTCCGGAAGGCACCGCCATTCTCGACTTCGGCGTCGGAATTGAAGCCGTCAAGCGATTCGCCGGCATCGATGTCGACCTCGGTCATCTCATCAAGTCGCGAGGCAATCATGTTCACTTGATTCGCCCTGGTCTGCTCTCGTTTCCGGTCCAGCAATACGCGTGGGCCGGGCCGAATCTCCAGATCATCGAGCGCAGCGCCAAGCAACTGGCAGCGATCGTCGGCGAAGCCAAGACTCTGTTGCCGCGTCCCGGATGTCTGCCCGGCCAGTTGAACTGGGAGGACGTGAGAAAGGTGCTGGAGTTCCTGCCTGACAACGTCATCGTCATCCGGCACATCTAAGCACCGAACAAGTGTCCTCCAGTCGCCCGCAAGCTACCGCGCGATGCGATATCCCAGCACGACCGGCACTCCACCCGGCAGAATAGTCGGTGGTGGCGTTGTCGTCAGGGCCAATTCCAGCGAGGAAGGGTCCTTCTCCGCCGGGCGTACCTGCACATTGATCAATTGCGCGGCGAGATCATCCGGGAGTTGCAACCAGTTCTGCACATGTCCCTTAACAATGGAGGCAACCTGATCCTCACTCTTGGCGGACAGACTCGGCTTGAGATCAAACAACAGGCCCGACAATCTGGCCGCAAACAGCTGGTATGGCAGACTCACCTCGAGGACGCCGCTGATATCGGCTGAACCCGGGCGTGCCGCGCTGACACCGTTCCAGAAGTGAACAAATTCCTGATCTTTCGCCCCCACGACGACATTGATACCCGCACCGCCGATTTCCTCGATCTTGGATTGAACCATTTGCAGGTCCGACGGACCATACTTTTTCTTGCCGTCCTTGCCTCCCATCGCAGAAGCAAATCCGTCGACCTGACCGCGCACATAGCCCGACATGCCGGACGGCCAACCCGATTCCGTCACGCTCCGCGCGATGGTGAGCGCGGCGGCAAACACGCCCTCAGCCCAGAGGAATGACGACTCGAGGGAGGCATCTTCCTTGAAAGAGAATTCCAGATCCTTTAGATCGTCGCGACCGTGAGGTTGTCGCAGCAAGCCACGGCCGAATACGACGCCGAGGAGCCTTGCGTAGGTTTGTTCTCGAAGGCCCTTCCATTTTGCAAATTGCCACTGATCAAACATGTTGACGAGGGCGGGCAAAGTCGGCACCTGCCACGCATGCTTTACGCCGAAGAAGGCCGGGGAAACCGGCGCGAGGATTACGGCAGGCAGACTCGCGGCATGCTGGGCCATCTCGTCGAGCACTTCCATGTCAGACGATGTGTTTCCGAAGGAGGATGCGAGAATGACCAGGTCGGGCGCGTCGGCGCCATCGTCGAATACCGGATCGATCACCTTCGAAGTGAATCGAGTTGTCAGATCGTGTCGATGGGCGTGCAACAATTGCAGGCGCACGTTCTTGCGGAAATCAATATGCCTGACCAGGAAGGCGATCGAGCGCCAGATTGCTTCCATCGGCTGCACTTCGGCGCTATGGAGGACCGTGTTCAACCACGCCGAGATGATCCGGTCCACTTCATTCAGCGTTCGCCGGACGGCCGCGGACTCCTCCGCAGGAATTCCGCTTGCGCCCGCCGCACCTGCCACCGCTGCGCCGATTGCGCTCCGTGGGCCGCCCGTGGATGGCGCTGCGGCGCTGTCACCGAGATCCAGACCGTCAAGCAGCTTATTGACCGTGGCGGGATCAGCAGGCTTGGCAGCGGGCGCGGCCTTGAGCCATTCGGATAGCCAGGACAGTCGCGAATCGGATGCGATCGCGGCGCTGACCGACTGCGCGAGCTGCTCGCCGCTGAGCTTGCCCATAAGACGGCCGACCAGCTTCTCCCGAATTTCGAACAGGCTGGCCGTCGCATTGATCTGCCCCGCCATCGCGATCGGATCGAAATCCCTGATCGAAGCAACGCGGATTCCCGCTTCGGCCAACTGATTCCCGCCCGCTACCGGGTCGGCTAAGGTGAAGCTGACGGATGGCCGTGCATCCCCAAGAATTTCATCGAAATTCGTACTGTTGATCTCGACGCCGCCGCCGGCCATTGCGCCTGTGACTGTGCCTTTGTCACTGCCGGCAAAATCGCCGACGACGAGGATTCGATATGGTTTTTCGGTGGAGATTTTCAGACCGCCGGGCATCGGAAAATCCACTTCGACATCAAACTTCATTGCGTCATCAGACATGGGTGTGCCTTTCGTGTGCGTCGAACGTCCGCGCGAATGATTCGCGCGAGCGGCGGCCTAAATAACGGTCCAAACGCGTCGGAAAATTCGCGAGCGATGCGATCCGCCCACAGCGCACGGATGCATCGCAATCCCTGCGAGCTAGTCCAGCCAGATTCGCGAGGTCATCCAGCCATCGTCTGTCACGGCGCTCTTCGGGGATGCCTCGACCCGAATGATAAACCACTTACGCAGTTTTTGGGACGGCGGTTGATAATTGTTGACGTAATCTGATTGTGAAATGCCGACGTCAGCCAGAATCTCGTACATGGCCCGGGCGGTGTCCTCACGCGCCATGAAGCCCCATTCCGTCTGTTTATCCGCGGGGCCGGGCGCGAGACATCCTTCAAACCAGTTGGGTGAATTGCCAGGGTGAATATACACGCCGTGAGCGCGTCCCTTGGATTTTGGATTCTTCAGAATCCAACCCAGGACGCCTTCCTTCCAGGGCCCTTCGGGCGGTTTTGATTTTCCGCCGGTTGTCGGTGGCGGTACATCATCAGGTTCCCATGAATAGCCGACCCAGATCGCGGGGAATTCTTTTCGATAGTCCTTGTTCGTCTTCTTCCCATCCTTGGAAAACTCGGGGAAAGAATCCCAGTGTTTCGGCATGGCCTGCGGATATCCCGCGAAGGTGCCAGGCGGCAGGGTGCACATGTCCGGAGTGAATCGGTTCTTGCCGGTCTTGGGGTCCGGCCTCCAGCGCTGCCAGACAGTGACCATCTTAAATGTTTTGGGCTTGCCAGGCTCGCCCCACGGATCGGCGACGAAGGTGAGATCGCCCCGGATGCCCCATTGGTTTGCCGCACCGAAGTTATCCAGCGTCGGCGGCTTCCATTTCCAGCCGGTACTTGGGGAATTCAGTTCGGCTGGCAGTTTCGAACTGACTGGAAACCAGACCGGTCGTCCTCGAGCCTTTGATTCCCCAAGTGCGAGTCTGATGCTCTGCCGGCCGATTTTCACGGTTGCATAGTGCTCGGCATCGGTGACAACCACACGATCGTCGGGTGGTAGATACAGCGTAGTACCTTTGTCCACCTCGGATTGGAGAATCTCCTTCCCGATACTCCCACTCCACCACGGCGTTTCGACCGGCACGCGGTAGAACATATGGAAACGGAACTGAGCTCGGTATGTGACCGTAATTTCCGCGGCAGGCAGAGTGACTTTGTTGATCGTATTCCCGTGTCCGCCCGTCGAGTTGGTGCGCATCATCTGCAGGGACGGCTGCGGCTTGTCGGTCATCAGAAATGGAGGGCTGGCCATAACAGTTTTCCGGGCTCAGGCCCCGGCTCCCCCTTCCGCATCACTATTACCTTGTGGCGACTCTTCGTCACCCACAGCCGTTCCCGGCATGTCGTCAACGATCTTTGGTTCGCTCTCCGCGCGTTTAATCGCGTTGAATTTCATGGCGTCGTGGGCTTCATTGAGTTTCTGGATCGTGGCATCATCCAATTCAGACGATGGCGGCAATCCAACCGATTGTCGAAACTGGTTCAAAGCCGCGAGTGTCTTGGGGCCCATAATGCCATCAATGCGACCCGGCGGAAATCCGAGATTCGCAAGGCGCATCTGAATGCCGGCGATGTCATTCAAAGGATTTATCACGCCCAGCGTGAATCGGTAAGTATCTGATCCGATTCTCAGGATAATTCGTCGCGAATCGCCGCGTATTGGCACCTTCACGCGGCCCTGGTCGTCGGTGGTGCCGTCTTTCGGCTTTCCATCCACGTCGAGCTTGTATTCTTCGTTGGCTCGCGGATCACCGTCCTGCAAAAGTTGAACCTTGAACCATGTCGGTTCGCCCTTGCGACGGAATTTATGACGCTGATCGACGTTGCCTGATTCTTCTCGTGGTCGCTTATCCGGAACGAAGACTGCATCTCCCGGTAACAGCGCATTGGGATTGCTCCGGCGACGCTTCAGTTCGGTGTTTGAACCGTGGTCCCAGATCGTCGTCCAGAAATGGCCCGTTTCGCGTGCGATGCTCGAAATGCACTCGCCCTGCCTCACGATACGCCACTTCCCATTGCGGGCATCCGGGCCAGCCTCCACGGGGCCTTCTTCCTCTTCGCCTAATAAGGGAGGCGCAGGCGCGGGCGCACCCTCTGGCGCTTCGGTCTGAGGCGGCATCGGCCGCCATCGCTCCCAAGCAGCCAGATCCAGATTTGGAAATTGAATACGACAGGCGCCGGGGTCCTTGATTCCCTGAAAACGAACCATGCCGCGCGAGTCTAGTCCCCCTTTCACGATCTTACTGTTCGGCAGTGTGACTTCGTAGCGCTCTCCGACCACAGGCTGTTCCGCCTCATCAACCATCTCGATTTCGAGCCAGTGCGTGCCTTGCGCGACATTTTGCGTGGATTCTCCCGGCGGATCTTCCGCAGGCTGACTCTCAGTGTATTCCGATTGCGTCTGTGAGGTTTCTTCCTGTGCCTGTTCGGCTTCTTCCTCTCCGCCGCCGCCACCGCTGAATCCATCACCCCCCCCGCCGCCGCCGCCACCCCCCCCGCCGCCCGAATCGCCGATTAAAACGGTGTCGCATCCTTTCGCGATCTGATTACCGGCACACTTGGCGGGAGGACCGATCGGATCGGCGACACGCGCTGCCGGAAAATTGGCAATGAGAACTGAATTGCTGCCCTTGAGGATAACGCCGGAAACGTGCGGCACCACGCCGTCGAACATCGGACACAACGCTGTGTCACTCGCCGCCATGGCGCGAACGGCCGGCATATTCCCGATCAGGACCGTCGGCGCGCCGGGACCAACGATTGCTCCACCGTGGGCGCACTGATCGCCGACGCGCGCCGCGGGCATGCCGGCGCCGGGGGACGGAGGACCGGCCACCGGTGAGGGTGTCGGCGCCGGTCCCTTGGCTGACTCGAAATTGGACTTGGCATCGTCGAAGTTCTCGGCTCCGCCCCAGGTTGTGGAGTCGTCGGGATCGGGATGCCCCTCGTAATAGGATGCCATTTCGTCCGGTGATGCCATATCGCTGTCTTTCAACTCCGATTCGCGATCAATCAAAATCCAGCAGCAGCGCGCACATGACGCCGAAACTACTCGTCAGCTTCGGGCCTGGATTCTGTTTCCCAGTAGAGCATGTCTGCCTGATCCTGATGGTTCTTCTTCACAAACTCCGACTGCTTCTCATTCAGTTGGCCACCATAAAACTCGACGGCTCGTGCACAGGATGTAACGCAGCCCTTCTTGTCCTCCTCCTCCAGCCCCTCTACGGCAGTCGTAGACATCATTGCGTCGAGCATGAGCATGAAGGCCGCGGAAAGTTCATCCGGCGTCGTCGCGTTGCAGTCGCGCTGCAGGATCATCACGGCCCAATTCCTGAAATCAACATGAGCGTATGTCTCGAGCCCGAGGTAGAGCCGCACGACCTCCTGCCTTCTGCGCTTGGCGTCGGCAATCTTCAGTATTTCGTGTCGTCTGGCCTTCGCTTCCAGAATCCGCGGAAGGCGGTCATCACGGTAGTTCTTCAGCTTCAGATAGGCGACCTGCGTGTCGACGCTGTTCTCGACGTTCGGCTCGAGGACTTTCATCTTCTTCTCAAGCGGATCAACGATCCACTTCTGATCGGATTTGTCGCTCAGGTAAAAATAAACGTCAATCATCTGTTCGAAGCGTTGATCGACCGACGGCTTGCCGGCCAGGTGCTGATAGTATTCGTTCGCTTTGGCGGCCAGGGCATCATCACCAAATTCAGCCAGAATCGTCAGGCTGACAATCGCCCGGTTGTATTCGTCCGGCTCGCTGTCCCGGCGCTGCATCCATTTGGTCACCAATTCGGCATGCGAGCGAAGGTCAAAAAAACGCATCAGTCGCATGCACTTGGCGACATGACGGCTCTTGGGAGATTCAGCTTCGAGCGTTTTTTGAATCCACGCATTGACCTGCGACGGATCGGCCGTCTTCGGCAGCGGTTCAGGGCCGTCGAATCGACTGGCCATGATGTAGTGCTGCAGCACAGTGTCCGCTTTGGAGCGCTCGAGATATCCCTTGGGCGGTTTGGGCAACATGGTCGGGCCGTACTCCTAGAGCGGCGTCGGCGGCGCCGGTCGCAGCAGACGAAGGTTTTCATAGACAGACGGAACAAGCGTACGGAACCGCTCGACACAGGTCTGATTGATCGCTCCGGTGGGCGTATCGCGACCGCCCATCAGCTTGTTCTCGCCGGCAGCCCCGGTCACAGTCGGTCCCCGGCGCTGAACACGCAGTGATACCGTGATAGGCGCATCTGAGATGCGCTTACGAATTTGATTCGTATGCGGGAATGCTGACATCCATTCGGAGAAAGCCAGATTATCATTGACCGGATAGGCGTTGCCGAAGTGGTCGGACTCTGGATTGCCTCCCGTCGTATGAAAACAATCAAGCAGCGTGTGTCCGCCTTCATGCGACAACGTTACGCCCGATGTCGCACCGCCGCGGCTCAGGAATACGATGAGTCGAAACTCCGGCCGCGGCCTGAAACGTTCGACAACACCGACATAGGGCCCCGTCGCCTCGCCGTTCAGCCCGGGCAGCCTGTTTACAACCATCGCGCACAGGTAGGTATCGCCTGTCACGAAGTTCTTGGCGCAGACGCGATAATCGGGTGAGCCGACCAGCATTGCATCGCCGCTGTCTCGGGGATCCGGATAAGCGCCGCTCGTACTTTGTACGGCGGCGTTACTCCACGCGCTCGTGTCGCTGATCGTCTGCTTCGGGTCCGCGCTGTTCGTGCTGATGACTCTCGCCATCGTGCCGTCCGGATTGAAGCACAGAATATCGGCTGAACCGAATGTGTTGCGAGACGATGAAATCGGCGGATTTTCGCTGACGCGGCAGACGACTCCCTGGGCTCTCAGTGCCGCCGCAAGGTCATTCGCGGTGGCCAGCGGCGTTGCGCTCGACTTGGTCTGGATCGTCGCGGTCACATTGCCTGACGCCAGTTGGACCGTCGCCGACATTGCTTTTCGTCCCCGGGCACGAACGCCGTCGTAATCCGAGATCATGATCATGTTCCGGGGCGGATCGACATCGTGAATGAAGTTGTCGACGATCGTTACCCCGGGCCCGGGCTCCACGATGGCCTTGACTCCGACATTCATCTGCGCGAAACGCTCACGGAGGCTCTTGTAGATCAGGTCCCGCATTTCCTGGTCGCTGACGCCAGCGCCGGCCGATCCGCCGACGCGAATGGCCTTGACTCGCATCACCTTCTCGTCCTTGCCGACTTTGGCGAAGGATTGGGCCTTGCAATGCTGTGGATCGGTCGATGTGCCTGTTTCGCAGTGCGGCGCCGGCCGGAACGACTGAACGCGATAATCCAGGATTTCGATATCCTTATCCGCAAGCGGAGGCACCACAAGCACCTGCCGGCTGACATCGGCGCCGGTATCAACAGCTGTAGGCGGATCGTTATGACCATCGCGGCGTTTTGCCGTGCGGTCCTGTTCATCCACCACAAGTCGTAAATAGC
This sequence comes from Phycisphaerae bacterium, assembly GCA_019636475.1. Taxonomy (NCBI): domain Bacteria; kingdom Pseudomonadati; phylum Planctomycetota; class Phycisphaerae; species Phycisphaerae bacterium. The sequence goes on along the minus strand of JAHBXN010000003.1, from coordinate 134,308 downwards.
AGGACTGGTACCAGGGTGAGTCCGGTTCGATTTGTTTGCAAACGATGTCTTGCAGAAGGGTTCCGGTTTGAACGATATTGTCCCACTTGTCAATCATCCGCTTGTCGGTCGAATTAAGCACTGGTTTCTGCGACTGGAGATTGACTGTCACTTCCGCATCACCACGATCGGCAGCCAACTTGTCGAAGACGAGGACCTTGAAATGATCGGGATCCGCGCTGGCTCCGGAGCTGTAGCGGGTGAATGTATGGGGTTTCCAAAGCTCGGTTGCGAATCCAGTCCCCTGTCGGCCCGGGACATAGTTACTCACCGCCAACTCGGATTGCGTATCCGCGAGCTTCGCAGGTCCGCTGGCTCGATGTCGGTCCTGGATGATCCAGATTCGATTAGCGCTGCCCAATCGCTGGAAGCGATGGAGCATCTCGGTTTGCCCCGCCTCCTGCTTCTGTGTGACTTCGGGAATATCGACTTTCTCCCCGGGCTCAACATGGCGAGCCGCATACTGAGGGTTCAATGGCCGCAGCTTGTTGCAATTCTTGAATCCATGCTCGACGGCGATGCTGCAAAGTGATTCGCCGTCCTTCGCTCTGACTGATTTGGTTACAGCCATTTCCAGATACCTTCCGGGACACGCACCGGTTTACAACTCATGAAAAACGTCGTAACGACAACATTGCCTGCCGATTCCCGCAACGCTGTCAACATCCGCATCCTGTCCGGGCAATGAATCCCATTAACATCAGGCGCCCTCGTCGCCCTCCTCGTTCCTCGGTTTGCCCAGCTCCCAGAATAGCGCGTCATTCTGATCCTTATTACAATGCTCGGCGGCAAACTTCGCACAGTCCTCATCCAGTTGACCGCCGTAGAATTCGACGCCTCGCGCACAGCTGGTTGTGTACTTGCGAAGATCCGCCTGGTCATCCGCCGACATATTGCCCTGCCTGCCGGCTTGATCCACGATCAACCGAAACATGTGCTCAAATTCCTTGGCCAACTCGGAAGGAGCGGTCTCGTTGCAATCGCGCTGCAACACCATGACGGCCCATCGCCTCAGATCAACATACGCATTCTTCTCAACGCGAAGATAGCAACGAATTAATTCCTGCCGGCGGCGAGGTACCGACTTCAGGTCCATGAAATCATGCCGAAGCTTCTTTGCGGCCCGCACTGTCGGCAGTCGATCCTTAAGGATGTCTTCGAGCCTGTAGTATTCGACCGCTGCCTTCGTATCGGCATCCATTTTCGGCTTCAGACCGGCCATGCGTGCTTCGATCGGATCGCTGATCCACTTTGGATCGGCGTCAGGCGGCAGATGAAAGAAGGTATTAACCAGTCCGTCCCAGCACTCGGGTGCGAAACGATGCGAAGTCATCAACTGATAGTATTCGGCCGCCTTGGATTGCGCAGCCGGATCGCCGAGATCCGCCACAATGCCCAGCGCGTTGAGCGAGCGCAGGAAGGCCATGAGATCGCGCTCCTGCCGGGCAAGTATTTTCTGTATCTGTGGCGCATGAGTGCGACGATCGAAAAATCGCATCAACTCGCCGATCTGCCCGACATGACGCTGCTTGAGCTTTTCAGGGTCCGACAGCGCGTCGTTCAGAAAATCATCAACCTGGTCCGGATGGGCGCGTTTCGGCAGGCGTGTTGGTGCATCCATCTCGGCACCGAGCGCAAAACGGCGCAAAAGGGAAAGGGCTTCATCCTTGGGGAGGTATCCATTGGGCGGTTTGGGCAGCATCTGCAAGTCTCCCTTTGTTTCTACAAACCGCTTCCGGGCGCCGGTTTCAGTTTGCGCAACGGGCCAAGCGTCGAGGCCGACAACGTGAGAAATCGCTCAACCGGCGTCGCCTGCCCGGCCCCTCCCAACGTGGCCTCCTCCGCCTCGATATCCGATGCACCGATCTTCACAATATTGAATTTTACGGTCAGCGGGCGGTCAGACATGCGTTTGTGGATGAAATCCGGCTCTCGATTGAATGCGGACATCCACTCCGAGTACGCCAGGTTGGTGTTGTTGTCGTATTGATTGCCAAACAAGTCCGATTCGTTTGCGTCCGTGAGTGTCGTATGGAAGGCATCCAGTAACACATGTCCCGCTTCATGCGTAAGAACAGTGCGGGCATCCACGCCCCCGGCATCGACGAAGACGCACATGGAGCATTCTGTCAGCGGCCGGATGCGCTCGGCAATTCCCCGGTATGGCAACATCGCCTTTCCAAGAAGAGGCAGCCGCGTGAAACCGCCCACAACTAGGACACCGAGGTGGTTGCCACCTTCGTTGAAATTCTTGCAGACGGCTCGAAAGTCGATACTGCCGACGATCTGAGCCGGCCCCGCCGGAGTCGAAGGATCGGTGTATTGTGCCACATTGTCCTTAACGGACATGGTATCGAATCCACCGCTATGGCTGAGCTTCTGGTCCGTGTCGGTGGAAGTCGCCGAGAGCACGGTCGCGAGCGAATCATCCGGATTGAAGCAAAGAATGTCGCAGGAACCGAAATCATCGCCCGAGCTCGAAATCGGCTTGTTTGGTGAGACGCGGCATTTGACACCGACGGCCCGCAATGCCGTGGCCAGCTTGTTACCGGTTTCCACCGGCTTTTTCTTCTTGTCCGTCGAAATCGTGGCCGTGACGTCACCCGAGGCCAGTCGGACCTTGACCTCCATTGTGCCACCGCCGCTCGATTTCGCGGCGTGATAGTCGGAAACGACGATCATGTTCTTCGGTTCCGGCACGTCGCGAATCGCGCCGCCCACAAGCTGTACTCCGATATTCGCCTGAGCGAGTGTCAGGCGCATGTTCTCGAAGATCATCTTGTTCATCCGGGCATCGTCGATGCCGGAGGTTGCCGCCCCACCGACTCGCACGAGGTTGACGCGTATGACTTTCTCATTCTTTCCCACGTCCGCAAGCGAGAAGGTCACACAGTGGCCGGCCGGGTCGGCATGTTCACACGCGGGCTCAGGCTGATGAGCCATCACGCGCAGGTCGAGCACCTCGATCCGGTTATCCGCCGTCACGTGCTGAACCACCAGTGTCTGCTTCGAGACATCACGGCCGCCGTCAGCAGTCGGCGTCGTTCGGCCATGAGGCCGCTTGGCGGTCTGATCCTGCGTGTCGACGACCAGCCGCAGATAGTGGGATCGGTACCACGGCGAATCGGCCTCGACCTGGCGACAAATCACATCGACGAGCTTCGTGCCCGCTTCCGTCATGTCATTCCATTGGGTGATCTTGAGATCCGCATCGAGCACGGGTCTTTGTGACTGAAGCGTGATCTTGACCTCATTTTCACCGCGGGCCGCCGCCATCGGATCGAAAACCTGGACCTTGAAATGGTCGGGATCAGCGCTGGCGGCGGTCGAGTGCCCGAAGAATCTCTCGCTTCGCCAGTCGGCGGTTGTGAATCCGGTGCCCTGGCGAGTCGGGACATAGTTGCTGACGGCCAATTCTCGTTGAATATCGCTCAGTGCCTGTTCAGGCTTCGCCCGATTGTTGTCCTGAATGATGAAGATCCGCTTTTTGCGACCCAACCGCTGAAAACGATGTCGCATTTCGGTCTGACCGGGCTCCTGCTTTTCGGTAAGCTCCGGTATGTTCACCTGGTCGCCGGCCTTCACCTGCCGGCTCGCTAGGTGCGTATTGTGCGCGCGGAACTTCGTGCAGTTCTTGAAGCCGTTGTCGACCGCAATGCTGCAGAGCGTATCGCCGTCTTTCGCTCGAATGCTCCGAGCCACCGCCATAACCGTGTCACCTCCAATTTAACAGCCACAGGTTCCGGTCTACGGGTGTTTGATCCACGCGTCGGAATCCAACCGCGGGAATTTGATCTGGCAGTTCCCGGGCTGAATGCTGCTGATTCGCGCACGCCCATTGGCGTCGGTCACACCTTCGCGTTTTTTGCCATCGGGCGTGATGATTTCGTACCGCTCGCCCGCGACCGGACGTTCGGCTTCGTCCACCAGTTCGATTTCGATCCAGGACGTCTCGACGGGAGTCGGTTGCTCCGGTTCGAAGGGTTCGCCCGGCACGTCAGGTAGACTGGGCTGCACCGGTGGCGTCACACCTGGAGCGGTATATCGCGTGTCTTTGCCGGGGTTGGACTTATCGGCGGCCGTGGGATCCTCCGCCGCAGTCGGACTCATGCCGGAAGCGCTGGCTGGCGAGACAGCAGGACCGGACCCGCTGTTGATATAGACCATTGATCCGACAATGTGTACGCCGCTGGAACTCAGCGTGATGCTGCTGCCGCCCGACTTGATCTCAATTCCACCCGGGGCATCGAGCAGAATCTTGTCAGCGGCGACCTCGAGCGTGCCGGTCACTTCCATCTTGTGGTCGGCGCCGAACAGATCCATCGCCGAATCTTTGACGTAGACCGACCTCGTACCCTGCACTTCGATCGCCTGAAGCCCCTGGATTGCGCGATGTTCTTCGCCTTCAACCCAGGTGTACAGGTGCTCTTTGATATGAACGTGCTTCGACTTGTTGACGAATTCGCGGAGTTCGTCCCCGACTCGCAGATGGTATGCGCCGCCCACGGTGTGGAAGTGGCTCGCCTTGACGCGCAGGTCCATTTGTCGCTGCGCCTGAATGAACAACTGCTCCTTGTCCTTGAGGTCCTCAAAGCGTATTTCATTGCATCCGCCACCGCCCTTGCTGGTGTGCGTCTTGATGACACTCCGCGTCTTATGATCGGGCAGCGCGTACGGAGGCATGTGGTCTTTGTTGAATACTCGGCCGACGATGACCGGATAGTCTGGATTACCCTCCAGAAAGTCGACGATGACCTCCTGCCCGACACGCGGAATAAACATCATTCCGTACTGGCCACCGGCCGCGCCCTGACTGACGCGAATCCAGCAGGATGAATCCGCCCCAAACCGCTTCGCCTCACCGCCCTCGAAGCCCATCGTGTCCCAGTGAAACTGGACTTTGACGCGGCCGTACTCGTCGCAGTGAATCTCCTCGCTCTCCGGACCGACAACCCGCGCTGTCTGAGCGCCGCGAACGATGGGCCAGGGTGTAATGCGCGGCGGGCGGAACTCCACCGTTGCGGGAATGCACTCAAACCGGCATTGATAGAGCGATGACTCGAAGTCCACGATGGCTGTCATCGCGATCTCCGAGAGCAGATTCGGCGGTGACAGAAATTCCAGTGGATTGGCGCCCTGTGCCATCGCTACGGTCGCGGATTCTCGAACCACCTGGCCGCCATGATAGAGCCATGCGGAAAGGCCGCGGTTGGCCGTCGGATCACCGGCGTTGATCTTGCCGGCGATCATCAGCAAACCTTCGGCCAGTTCCCTGACGGCCGGAATCTCGTGCGTTCGGGCGGCGACGAGCGCTTCGTGGATTCGCACATTCAGCGCGCCGCCCCGTTCGCCAGCGCCTGACGTCGTGCGGGTGATCGCCTGCTTTCCTTGGTGGGATACTGTCGTGACGAGGTATTTCTGATTCATCGCGACCGAAGGATGTTCGGTCAGTTCAAACGTGCGCCCCGGAGCGATCCGCCGCGAATTGCTGAGTCCGTTCCCGGAGATCCGGCTGCACTCAAACTCTTCCGCGCGAAGCTTCGCGAGGCTGGTGCCGCGTGCCTGTGCAAAGTAGACGCCTGGAGAATCGGCGAAGGCGAGGCCCGCATCGCGTCCGCTGGATGCGTTAACATCGAGGCCGAGCTGCGGATTCTTGAAATCAAAATCCGTGAGCGAGACCGCCCCGGGACGGACCGTCTGTCCGAGTCGGAATCGCCAGATGTGCTCGACCTCCACATTCATGCCGGCGGCGCTTCGATAGGCCAGCTTCGCCTCGCCGGTGATCGGTAGGTAGTCATTCGCCTTTTCGCACAGCATCAGGACAGGCTTGTCCTTCGTCTGATCGAAGTACCACCAGATGCCCTCTTCCTCCATCAGACGACAGATGAAGTTGAAATCCGTCTCGCGGTATTGGACGCAATATTCGCGTTCCGGGTAGGTCTTGGCCAACTTCGACATGTCGAAGTGGTCAGCCGGGATACCGCCGCCGGTCAGCACTTCGTTGATGATTGTCTTGACATCCTTGTTCTGGAAAATTCGCGAGCAGTAGCGATGCGTGAGCAGCCAGAGATTGGGCACCAGTTCGGCACGATAGTAAGTCATGTCCACGGTTTCGCCGGTGAGCTCGAATCGGCTGACGACGCCGTGGAAATATCGCTCTCCCTCGGATGTTGCAATACTCAGCGCGGCCGACTTGCCGACGATGTTGGCAAGGGCCCAGCCTTCCTGCTGCGATGCGAGTTCAATCTCAAATCGATAAAGCTGACTGATGCCCTCGGTCCCGCGATAGCGCGTCACCAGGAAATCATCAGAATTGCCCCCGTGCAAACGGAAAGCGATCTGGGCCTTGCTGTAGTCTCTTACGATCGCCATCGCCCTAGCTCCTCATTCACGTCGTATTCCGGCTCTCCGTCGGCCCTTCTGGGTGCGGCGACAGAATCCATTTCTCCCGGATCGTGACACCGCGGGTGTTGGTCAACGCCCTGTCCAGAGCGGCCGCGATTTCAGGCGACACACTCATAAACGCAATTTCCGGTGCAAAACCCTTTTCAGTTTTTCATCCGCCGGCCCGCTCCACCAGCTAGTTTGAAAAACTGTACGTGAAGTCGCCTGCTTCACTAACCCCCATCGTCACTGATTTCGGCATGGACTCCTCAGACATCTTTGCCAGAATCTCCCGCGAGAAGGCCGGCAGCACTTCACGATTAAGGGCGTGGTCGATCTGTCGAGCGCCGATGTCCACCTGCTTGCACCGTGCAGCAATCGCGGCGTAGACGCTTTCGTCCACGTTCATCGCCATATTGTGTGTCGTGGCAAGCCGCTTCACGACCTTTCGAAGTTTCATCTTCGAAATATTCTTCAGGATCTCCTCACCCAGGGTGAAGAACGGAATGACCGTCATGCGGGCGACGAGCGCGGGTTTGAAATGATTCCGCAGATGCGGATAGATCGCTTCCCGAAGCTCATCAACAGCGACCTGCTCCCCGGATTCACACATCTGCTGAATCACGTCCGTGCCCAGATTGCTCGTCAGGAAGATGACCGTGTTCTTGAAGTCGATGATTCGGCCTTCACCGTCGGCGAGTTGTCCCTTGTCGAAGACCTGGTAGAAGAGGTTCATGACGTCCGGGTGCGCTTTCTCCACTTCATCGAGCAGCACGACCGAGTAGGGATGCTGGCGCACCGCTTCAGTCAGGACGCCGCCCTCTCCATAGCCGACATATCCCGGCGGAGAGCCCTTCAACTGCGAAACGGTGTGCGCCTCCATGAACTCCGACATGTTGATCACGGTCAGGAAGCGTTCCCCGCCGAAGAACAAATCGGCGATGGACATTGCCAGTTCCGTCTTACCGACGCCGCTGGGCCCAACGCAGAGAAATACTCCGAGAGGCTGATTGGGGTCGCCAAGACCCGACTTGGAAATGCGCAGTTTTTCCGCGACGATCGTAAGAGCGTGATCCTGCCCGACAACGCGACCCTTCAGCCGATCCTCCATCTGGAGGGATGCAGCGATTTCATCCTTCACCATGCTGCCGACCGGAATGCCGGTCCAATCCGAGACCACCGCTGCGACTGACCCCGCGTCCACATGCGGATAAAGCAGCGCGCTTTCGCCCTGAATTTTCTTCAGTGCGGCCAATGCTTGGTCAATTTCGGCGCGAATCGCCGTCTCTTCGGCGGATGGCGCCGCCTTCACCTTTGACTTCTTGGCCGCTTTTCCAGCCTTGGATGATTTGCTGTCTTCGGCCGGTGCCGCGTCGGTCGCGTCGCTCTGGCCATCGCCGTTTTCTGATGAGACGCTGCCGGTGAACTCCCGGAGTTTTGCGCGAAGCTCCCTCACGCGCTCAACCGCGGCCAATTCCTCATGCCAGCGCTTCTCGAGCGCTTCGCGCTCCTGAATCAATGACTCGCGCGTCGCCTCCATTTCCGCAAGCACCGTTTCGTCAATTTTGGTACCGCCGGCATGATCGCGATGAATGGCCGTGATCGCCGTCTCGAGATGGCTCAACCGTCGGTCAACGTCCTCGAGCACGGCCGGCTTTGTGCTCAGACCCACCGCAACCCGAGCGGCGGCCGTATCCAGCAAGTCAACCGCCTTGTCCGGCAGAAAACGGCCGCTGATGTAACGTTTCGAGATTTCCACGGCGGCGCGAACAGCTTCGTCGAGCAGCGTGACCTTGTGGTGCTTCTCATACTTGTCCTTAAGGCCGCGCAACATGACGATGGCGGACTCGACGTCGGGTTCGTCGCACCGAACCAGTTGGAACCGCCGCTCCAGTGCGGCATCCTTCTCGAAGTATTTCTTGTATTCCGCCCAGGTTGTCGCGGCGACCGTTCGAAGCTCACCACGGGCCAGTGCCGGCTTGAGCAGGTTTGCAGCGTCGCTGCCGCCGGCTGTTCCGCCCGCGCCGATCAGCGTATGGGCCTCGTCGATGAAGGTGATCACCGGCTGGCTGCTGCTCTTGATTTCCTTGATGACATTTTTCAGTCGGTTTTCGAATTCACCTTTGACGCCGGCTCCCGCCTGAAGCAAGCCCAGATCCAGTGAGATCAGCTTCACACCCTTGAGTGTCGGCGGCACGTCACCCTCGGTAATTCGAAGGGCGAGGCCTTCGACGATTGCCGTCTTGCCGGTGCCCGGTTCGCCGACGAGAATCGGGTTGTTCTTCCGACGCCGCGCGAAGATATCGATCATTTGTCGAATCTCGGCATCACGACCAAAAACCGGATCGATCTCGCCTGCTGCCGCCTTAGCCGTCAAATCGATCGTGAATTGATCGAGGGCGCTGCCGCCCGGCGCTGCGCGTCCGCCCGCGGGGGCGCCTTCCGCACCCGCTGCCCCGCCGGGCTGCTCCGAGGAGCCCAGCACGATCTCATGAAAATGATCGCGCAGTTGGTCTACATCGATGCGTTCCAGTTCGGGTGTAAATTCGTTCGCCTTCAGATGCTGCGGATTCAGCACAAACGCCAGAATCAGAAGCCCGGTCCGAATCCGATCGAAGCCGAATTCGTCTGCCATGACAGCCGCCGATTGAAATACCTCCAGCAGCTTCGGAGAGATGACCGGCTTCCCGGCATGTCCCGTCGGAAGTTGATCGAGCGCCCGTTGAATGGCTCTTCGGAGCGTGGCCCGATCCACCTTGAATGTTTCGAATATCTGCTGGACGTCGCCGGTCATTTCGTCAAGCAAGCGGAGCATGAAATGATCGGGCGTGATTTCGAACTGTGAGCGAGAGCCGCACACGCTCATCGCGCCCTGCATGTGGCGCACGCAGTTTTCGTCGAATCGACTGAGCAGACTGCGAAAATCTGTTCCGGTTGTTTGCGTGGACATCGTCTTCTTATCCCACTCTCCGGCCTGCGCCGGGCGTCACATGAACGCGATCGGCTGCGCCACTGCCGTCCGCGTGCGAGGTCTGTGTCGAACGCGCGGCAGAGGGGGTTCCTCGCTGCGCACCAAACCGAGATGCGGCGCACGACAACTCGGTGAATGAAACGGATGTTTCGGGTACGTCTTTTGTGCGGACCCAACTGGTCAGACCCAGCCGGCCCGATGTGCCGTCGGACGACAGCCGCGTCTCAGGCACTTCGCCCGCTTTCAGGCGAATTTCAATTGTGTATGACAGCGGGTCCGCCGCAAAGAACTTCACCAGTGCTCGAGTTTGAGCGTGGGCGTCCCCATCCGGGAGAAACCACTGGTAGGTCTGCCAGTCGACAGGGCCGATCTGAACATTGAACGCCCCGCTCAGGTCATACACCCGCTCACCGGCGATCATGTCTTCGCCAAGCCGGCAATTTGCCAGGCCCATCGTGTTCAAGTCCTCGAACGGTACGGGGACCCAACGCCCGACATGTTGATCGACGCGGATCGGAAGCATCCCCTCCCAGTAATCTGACAAAATTCCTTCGAGCGACACGGCCGATCGAGGATGCTGCGTCAGGATGCCGGCATATCTCAACAACCGAAGCGGCGGAACGCCGAGTGCAGCCACATCCGCATCGACCGATACGCCAATCAGCCACAGAAGATATCGAGTCAGCACGTCTCGCTCGCGCATGCCAAATGACATGTCATAGCGATACTTAGTCCACGCGCGATAATAGAAGGATATCAATCGATGATTGAACAGGTCCAGAAAATCGCGAGCCGCGTCCGCAGAAGCCTGCCGGGATTGATCCGCGAGGCTTCGACCTGCCGCGATTCCATCTGATTTGGCACCATCGCCATCTTTCGATCTTGGTGATTCCGTCTCCTTCGAGGATACGGGAATGTCGCCTTCCTGCACTTCAGACGTTCGGAACATCTGAACAGCATAATGAACGGGCAAGGGGCTGGACACACCATACAGCCCAAGGAACGTCACCTCGGCCCTGAAAACGGGAAGGCTGGATAAGTCCACCGGCAATGCTTTGATACGACGGATATCTGTCGATGGAAAACTCACAGTCACGTGTGGACGAAAGCGGATCAACTCTCTCGAAACCGGTCCGCGGCCGCCCACCGGCATACAGTCTCCAAAACTGCGCTCCAGAAGCCAGACCGCGCGAAAGAAATCGAACTCCCAGGGCTGCTGCATGAGCCGTTGGAAGAGAGGATGGCTCTCCAGTCGGGCCAATTTATCGCTGTCAACCGTCAACTTATGACCTCATCGCGCCTCGGCCGGAGTCGCCTGATCGCCCCAGCGCGCCGGGAACGAATGTCGATGCCCAGATCGTGAAAACCGAACATTGAGCTGGCTGAATGAATTGAGGGTGACATACAGCCCGATGAACCGGTCCACGATCTGGCTGAACAGGAACGCATCGCCTTCGCCGGCGAAATGATCTTCGTGCAACTCCAGATCAACCTGCAAACCGCGGATCGGTGCGCCACGGACCATCCGCTCTCTGAAGCCCGATTTGAATGCCTTGATTCCATCAAGCATGCGCTGATGGGACATCGCAGCCTGCGCATCATGCGCGGATTGAAAGTCGTAAACGCTTAACAACTGTCGAAATCGCTCGGCATTGGTGAGCGACACATAGTTGAGCGACATGTGCGAGATCAGCCGCCAGTGAAGCTCGCGTCCCATCGGCGGCGCGATTGTCGATGTCGGTTTGATGATGTTGCGGAAACGCATCCCGGCCGGGGACGAATCCGTCGGCTCGCAGATGTCATCCGCACGCAGCGCGTTTGGTAGTTCGCGATTCGTGCAGGTGAGTTCAATGGAAATTGTCTCATCACCAGGGATGTCGCGCGTCGAAACGTCCGACACAAAGGATATATATGTGTCAGTGCCCTGTCGCGAATCGCCGGTCACCACGTTCGGCACGCGGTGCGTGTGATAGTAGCTTGCCGAGCGGCCGTCCGCGGACGACATGTGATTGAACGAAAAGAACGGGCGGAATTCGTGCGATTCGCGTTGATCAGTCTGCACCAGACCGCAAACCTGGTCCGTCGAATAGACCTCCGCGTGGCGACGATCCGCAATGCCTGTGCGGGCCGGTTGCACCAGGTATTGATCGCGGTCGTTTCGCATTCGGATCGGCTCGGCCGCATGAGAGAACAGGTTCACAAGTGGCGCGCAATGCAAGCGAAGATTCTCTCGCGACACCATCGGATACGTATCGAATCGGCGATTGAATGTGAAGGAGATTTCGGCCTGATGTTCCAAATCCAGCCGTTGTACCGCCCGATCCAGGCCGCGAAGATCGAAAAAGAGAAATCGCTCCTTGAAGGCGAAATACTCCTGAATCAGCCGGTATCCGACAAATGAATGCGGCGGAAAATCCAGAACCCCGTCAGATCGATCCAGCCCCGCGGCCGCCACGCTGGTCGCCGGAAGGATCTCCTCGCGACGATCATGCCGCGACGAACCATCGCTCACCGTGACATGATCGAGATGGCCGAGCAGCAGAAGATAAAGTGCGAATGCCGTTCGTGGCTCGCCGGTCAGGTGAAAGCGAACCGAGTCCAGATTCAGATCCGTCAGTGAAACCTTGGGAGAGGATTCCATTCGCAGGATGAGTCGGACGGGCTTGGCGGCCGCGGTTTCAAGTGCCGCGTCGCGGATGATCCACGGACGAACCGGAACATCCCACGGGCAGCGGAATCGGCAACGTGTCCCGTCGACCGGAATGCTGGCATATTCCGCACCCGCCGGCACGATCTGGGGCGCTTGCATGCCGTCAAGTTCCGGCAGCAACTCAATGACCGTCATCGACGGGATCGGCCGCAGGTAATGCGGCCACAACATCGACATCAGGTCGGCGGTGAATTCGGGTAATTCGTCATCGAGTTTCTGCCGAATGCGGCCGCAAAGAAAGGCGACGCCTTCGAGCAGACGCTCGACATCGGGATCCGCGCCGCGGTCTGTAAGCATCCGGGCGATCTGCGGATGGACTTTTGCGAATTCGGGACCAACTTCCCGAAGATACTGGAGCTCGTCCTGATAGTAGGTGTTTTTCACGATCAGGCTCTTGTCCGCTCCGTGGACCGTCGGGGGAATCCGACGATCAGCCCTCAATCTCAAAGCGACCGGACGAACGGACCGCGGTATCGTACCACACCCGGTGTTCGCCCGATTTGGAAACGAGATTCGCCTCGACCCGAAAGACTTTCTTCGTCTGCGTGCTCTCGCCTTCGCGCAGCGAGACGCGCACATTTCGCAGTCGCGGTTCGTAACGTTCAATGGTCTCGCGAATGCCGTCGAGCAGTCGCCGGAGATAGTCCGCGGAGCCGACGGTAATGTCAGTCAGGGCGGGGAGACCGTAGTCCGGACTGGCCTCGCACATCCCTTCCCGAGAATTCAGAAGCCGACCGAGGTTCCCGCGAACCGACTCGAGCATCTCCTCAAGATTCTCAATTGTGGTTCCGGTTTGAGCCGTGCGAACCCCACCGCCGATCTCGGAAAGTCGTTCGAGTAGCGTTCGCTCGCGTCCCATGCAGCCCTCGACCCAATGCGATAATTGCCCGCCCGCGTTCCGCGATCGATCAGCACAAACTCGAAGCCGGCTGACGGCCGGACTGGCCCATCCGGCGCAGCCGCCGCGTACGCATTGAGCATACGCGGCGGTGCGGGCCGGCATATCGGGAGTGTGTCGCTCAATCTCGCGCGACAATTACATATGCGGTGATCGCCATTCGTCCATTTCGACAACGCTGTCCGGCATCCAGTTCCACTCGATCTTCTCATAAACAAAGCTGTACTGCACCATGTGGCGATACGGCTCGTTCGCAGGAACGAAGGACATCGGCATGTACGGACGAATGTCCACGACTCGGGCGTTCGTCAGTGTGATCGAGTAGTACTTCTGTTCAGCCCGGGTCTTCGGATCGATCCTATAGAAATCCAGGACAACAGAAGCCAGGTTCTGGGCCGTGCAGAGGGCCTTGTGCAAGCCGGGAGTTGCCTTGTCAATCTGGCAAACGACGCGCAGCGGGCTGTGGACGCGGACGCCCGTCGGCATGCCGTCTTCTTCGCGAACCGGTGCGTGAACGTAATGCTCGATCTCAAACACGTCGATCGTGTTTTCCCGCTGGGCCTTCTCAGATGAGCCGGGATATTCAGCGATTTTCAAATTACACGGGGTTGGCATTTCTCAATCTCCCTCAAGTGTGGGTGCCAGTCGCCGGAAACACCACGCGCGGTCCCGGCCCGTCTGCACTGACTCGTTTCAATGATCCAGTCCGTACTTCCCGCGACAAGCAGGCAATGCTCCGGACCGGCTGATCCTGCCGGAGGTGAACCTCTCTTCCGACATAACAAAGATAGCCGTCATCGCACATTAGGAGACGTAAAAAAAGCGACGATGGCTTGGTATTTTCTCTGAGAAATGGAGCAGTTTGTTTTTTCTGCTCCATTTCGCTCTGGACGCTTCGACAACCCGGGATCCAGAATCAAGCCGGCGGCGGGTCGAATTGACCAACCATCGATAGCTGAATCTCCACACCCTTGAGCTTGAAGTGCGGGATCATCTGAACCTCGGACTTGAACATGCCCGGCTTGCCGGGGATCGGCGTGGCCGTCACCTGAATCTCCTTCAGCGGATACTTGGACGCCAATTCGTCGTCCAGCGAACCCTGGCGGCAATACTGTTTCAGCCATGTTTCGATCTCGTTGGTCATCTTCTGGGCATCCATCACGCGGCCCATGTTTTCGCGCCAGATGACCTTCAGGAAGTGGGCGATGCGGCATTGAATCATAAGATACGGCAATGCGGAACCGAGTCGGAAGCGAGTTTCGTCTTCCTTACCCTCGGCCGTGTCCGGAAACTTTGGCACGCGGCGAACCGAGGGCGCATCGAAGAAGGCGGCATTATCACTGCCTTTTCGCATGACCAACGGTGTGAAGCCGAAGTTGCACAGATCGACGTCCATATCCTCGGAGATCAGCGTTTCCGTCGGAATCTTCGTCTGAACCTGGCCGGTCGCCTCGTATTGATGCAGCGGAAGATTCGGGACCGCTCCGCCGCTGTTTGGACCGACCATGTTGCTGTACCAGCCGTACTTCGCAAAGCTCTCGGTCATGCGGCCGGCGAGTGCGAATGCCGCGTTGCCCCAGAGATACCGGTCGTGATGTTCGGCCCGAACATCTTCTTCGAAAGTGAAGTCCTTCACGTCCTGATCTTCAATGGTGTAAGGTTTGCGGAGCAGATATCGCGGCATCGCCAGGCTGATGTACCGAGCATCATCGGAATCGCGGAAGGAATTCCACTTCGTGTACTGAGGCTGCTCGAAGATTTCGTACATCTCGGCCATTCGCGGAAGACCGACGAAAGAGTTCTCCTTCTTGCCGAACATTGTGGGGCCGACAGCCGCTGAGAATGGACACTTGGCAACCGCGGCGACACGGGCGATCTCCGACAGCAGTTCCACGTCGGGATTCTTGTTATCAAATTCGAAGTTGCCGACCATCATGCCGTACGGCTTGCCGCCGAACGTGTTGTATTGGTCGCGGTACACCGTTTTGAACAGGCCGGACTTCTGCCAGTCCTTGCAGTCCTGAAAGTCCTCGAGAAGGTCGTTCTTCGACGCGTTCAACAGCTCAATCCGGATATTCTGGCGGAACTCCGTGTTGTCGATGAGGTACCAGAGACTTCGCCATGCCGACTCGAGCTTCTGGAATTCAGCGTTGTGCAGCACCTCGTTGATCTGCGAGCTGAGCTGAGCATCGATCTCGGCAATGAAGTCATCCACGACCTGCTTGTTGATCGTGAGCTTGCTCAGATCGAGTCCGGCCGCCTTCTGGACGATCCCGGCCAGGCCCTTTCGATAAAGGTCCTGATACTCATGATCAAGATCCAGTTGGTCAATCAGTGCGTCAACGGCCGTGGTATCGACCGTTTGTGCCGCGCCGGCGGCTTGGGCTTGGGGTGCATCTGCCATCGTCAGTCCTCCGAGATCCGCGAGCGTCAGTGCTCGCAGTGTCAATCTTCATTCGTATCACTCATCGGCTCCGGGCCGATGAACCGCCGGCGAGGTGCCGGTTGATTGCCGCGAACAGTTTTCACTGGCAGCGGGGTCAGCTTGCCGCGCCGCCGGCATCGCCCTCACCTGGCTGGCCGAGCAGCTTCATGATCTGGTCGCGCGTTGCCGGGTCCTTGATCGTTTCCATCAGTTTGGCGACCTTGGCTTTGTCACCCATCACGGGACGCAGCGCTTTGATCGCATCGCGGAGTTCCAGCAGGTTCTTCATCTCGGGAACCTGCCGTGCGATCGACTCGGGGCGGAAGTCCTTCAGTGTGCCGAACTTCAGGGACACCGGCATTTCACCGGAGCCGGCGATTCGGTTGGGCACCGAAAGATCAAGCGACAAATTGAAGCTCTGCATCACGGAATCGAAGTTCGATTTGTTAATATCGAGCGGCTGCCGGGCCTCAATCGGGCGTTTGTCCTGCTTCTGTGTGTAATCGCCCATCACGAGCATTCGAAACGGCAGTTCCGGTTCGGCGCCGCCGCGGAGGCGATCAGAGATCACAATGTTGACGCGCGACTCTCGCGCTTTTGATGGACCTTTTGCCATGTTCGAACTCCCTCAGCGTCTTTCTGTTGAACACTATTTACCACTCGGCTCGACTGCCAGCGCCGCCGACGGGTCCAACTGGCAAAGCCACGCGAAACTCTCACGAACTCCGGGAACCAACTCCGGTGCCGGCTCCTTCATCAGGAGGGCATCTGCCTTGCGAGCCCGATACAAGGTTCGGGCTGCCTCCACCGCGACCATCGGCTCCCATTCATCAATACGATGACGACGCACCTCGTCGCAGCACTCTTCGAGCAAAGGCAAAGCTAACTGTATACGTTGCGCATCGAAACACAATTGGGCAATTTGAAGGCGCCACAAGAATCGATCGCGGCGCTGCGTGCAAGCGGCCAGCCCTTCCTGAAGCGACGCCACCGCTTCTTTTAGTTTACCAGAACCGGCCAGCTTCCGCGCCTCCTCAGATGCGGCTGTCAGCTTCTCATCGCCCGCCCCCGACGACCGCCCCCCGCCGCCGCCGCCGACAGCACTTGCAACCTCCGATTCGATCCACATCTTCGTATCGCCGGAACACAGCGGATTACCGCTCTTAAAGCGAAGTTCAAACAGCCCGCTTCCCATGCGTTTAACCAGCCCGGCAGTCGCTGTCATGACAGCTTGCCGTGCATTTTCGTACATCGGCCCCAGTCCGGCGAGCGCCAGGCAGGTGTACCGCTGTAGGTCCAGCCACAGGGGGTCCTCCGATCGAAACGCGCTCTCTGACGTGGTAAGCAGCAGGTCGAACATCCCGTTGGCAGCTTGATGCTGCAGTGCATCGAGCACGGTCGGCTCAGGCGAAGGGATCTGATACTTCGCTTCTTCTGATGTCGGAAGCTGAATGACCGCCCACTTCACCAGGCGGGTGATCGCAAACGGCAACGGATTATGCGGCTCCGCTTTCCGGATGAAGTTGCAGACGGTCAGCAACGAGCTTTCAGCGGCATTGACGCTTGCGGGTTCCCCGATTGCCGGCATCGCTGCGCCGCCGCCAGTGTCCGCAGACGGCGCGGAAGCGCTGGGCGCCGGAGCGACAGCCTCGGCAGGCTTGGGGCGCTTCGCAGCAAGTTCCTTCAGGCCGCGGGTGAACTTGGCGAAGTCCGGCGGCTCGTCAGGCATCTTCTCGGTGAGGGCAGCCGTCAATTCGCCGATTCGCGTCACACATAGGTCGATCGCATCGAACTCATTCGGCTTGGGAGGATTCTCCTTGAACCACTCCCCATCGATGAAGACCTCAGTCAGTGATTCGATGCGCGCCTTTCGACGGCGCGGTCGCTCCGGAAAGAGACCATCCCAGAAGTTTGTGGTCAGGTCGTTGAGCAGTTTGAGAGTGGCGGCAAGGCCCGCGTATCCGTGCTGCTTGAAGAGGGCATACCCAAGACCGGCAGCGATTTCAATGTCCTTCGATTTCATTCGAAGGACATTCGTTGCGCCCTGAATGACGTTGAACCAGTTGGGTGGCTCTCCGTCAAATCGGCCGATGCGATTCAACTCTGCCTGCACAAGGATGTAGTTCTCGTCGTCGGCGGCATCGACACCGGTTGGCGCGCCGCCACCGATGGGTTCCACGCCCAGGGGTAAGATCGTCGTCTCGTCGAAGCTCGCCATACTGATCGCCTAACATCCCTGTCTGCCATAAGCATGCACACCGCCGCTCGATGCAGTGCCGCCATGGCTTTCAATCAAGTCACGCCACGCCCCTGAGCCGTTGATTTGTGGTGTTCGGTTATCCTCTCTCAACGATTTCCGCAGCGAGACACGTTGTCCAACCCGCATCTGACGATAACTCCCGGCTACAACAAGTCAAGCAAGCCCGCTGAACGTGCGGCCTCAAACCGGTCGCCCGCGACACCCAGCTATACGAATCGCATGCGATCCTTCATTTCATTTGCATGGGTGTGCTTCCATTGGCACCATCATCCCTGTTCAGTGAACTCATCGAATGAGGTCGGCATTGCTTCCGGATGTCGATCCGAATCACTGGCGCCATTCAGTCCGATCAAATCATCAAGATAAGCTAGTGACGACGCCTGGGCTGTAATCAGAATGAAATCCTCAGGCACCGGCGGCCGAGCGATGACTGAAAAATAACCCACACCTTCCTTGCCATCCGTCGCAAAGGTCATCGATAGGAATCGCGACTTCAAATTCATCCGGCGTTCCAGCCATCTTACCCAGCCCGCAATCTGCGCATTGATCGAAAACGTCAGCGCGAGCGGAAAGCGAAAGGTCGGTTCGAATCCACCGCCGTCGTGCGCGGAGATACCCTGGCCCCATTTCCGTACCGCCGCACACCACAGACCCAATTCGTCAATCTTCAGCACCGGACGAACCGCGTTGAACCAGTCCGTCATCGGAATGCTCCGCGCACTGCGCCGCCAGGATTCATCACTGCGCGAATCGGCGAATCCCGACAGGTCCAGATCGCGTTCACCAAATCGCGAATCAAAGCGACCCGGCGCTCGAAAAAAAGCATCGACATCGTCGCGGAGTTTCATCAGTGCATCGACCGTGTCGAGCGCCGGCGCGATACCGCCGCTCTCTGGAGCGGGCCATGCTCCCGTTGGGAACCCGACGTAGAAACAGATCGGGAAATGCCGGCCGCGCATATCGCCGCCGTAGTCCTGGATGGTGGCCAGAACCGTCATGCCGGATTTCGGCAGCCTCAGTACCGTCCCCGCTAGGGGAAGGCGGTCGGTTCCGGGGCGCGCACCGCCATCATTCTGGCTCACGCGAGCCTGCTCACGAGCGTGATAGACTTCGTAGCCCTTCATCACCCATTCGTTGAATTCAGTCGCCCACTCGGCGTCCGTCGGCGACGTGTAATAGTCGGCATACGTCGGCAGCTTGCCGAACCAGCGAATGCGCGGATCGGGCTTCAATTCCACCGACTTCTTCGACTTGAAGAGGTCTGTCCAGCCCATCTCAAAGCACCTGAAACGTCGCCGTGACCTGCCGCTATTCGCCCCCTTCGCGGAGACTGCCGGTCTGACGCGATCCTACTCCATGATACAAACACAACATTTCGGCATCCGATCCTTCGACCCTAACGACCCGAACCGGGTGAAATCGGACGAAGGCACTGGATCGGTAAAGGCAACGGGCGATCCAGTTTCAGGATAAACATCGTTCCGACGATTCGATCTTCCGGACGCAGCGTGCGAATCGCATTGGCAGACAGCGAGTCCGACCGCTTCTCGTACATGCGCAGCAGGTCCCAGCCCAGGCAGATGCTCCATTCCGTCCGATCCGTGTCTTCGGGCTTCCCGATCTGCTCAAGCATCGCGGAGAAGAGCATCCGGTCGACCTTTCCGAGGTCGGCGGACGACAGGTCCTTGACATTCACGTTGCTGCGCTGACCGCTCGAATGCAGCTGGATCCGAGCGGTGGAGTAGGCCACGGAACTCGTCGGCCACGTCCATTTCGCCTTGGTGCCCGCACCGCCTGTCTCCACCGAGACGGCCACGATCTCTCCACCGCCCTCCGCATCCGGGCTCAGTCCGATCATGAACTGAGCGACGTCAAACATGTTCGGAGGATTGGTATCCGGCTTGCTGTTCTTCCATTCGGTCAGGTCGCTCGCATCGATCCAGCGTCGATTCAGGTGAGCGTTGGACTTGAAATTCGGATCGTATTTGATTGACACGCCAAGCGGTTCGCCAAATGCCGTCCGCTCGCCAGACTTCAAAAACTGTTCCCACTGCCGACAGGCGAAATAAAACGAATTTCGCGTGTTGTAGGTCGGAAGTTCGCGATCCAGCGGCTCCAGAGAAACCGACGCAACACGTACCGCTCGCAAAAACAGCGAGAATTTGCCCGCATCGATGGGCTTGGCCGTGAAATCCGGCCCGGCATAAGGAAGGGTCGCCATGCCGAAACCGCTGCCGTCCTGAATTGCCATGAGCTTGGCGTGAACCTCGCGGTCCATCGCATTGCGACAGCCATCCACGATGCCTAGTAGATCGCGCATGAATTTCAGGTCATCCAGCTTGCGTTGAATCGTATCTTCAGCGATCCGCCAACTGAGCGATTTGACCGGTTGCAGAAGCTCGTTTGTGTAGTCGTCAGGCAGTGGTGGGTACTCACCAACCGATGCCGCGAAGGCATCCCAGCCCCGGCCGAGAGTGCCTGATAGTTCCGACCAGGGTTTCTCCGAGTTGCGGTCGGCTGCGTCAGTCATGGCGGCGATGAACTGAGCATCCTTCCATGAACGATTTCGCGCATCCCGCAGAAAATGGGAATCGTCATTGGTCATTCGCAGCTTGTGTTCGGGCCAAACAACATTCTCGAACAGCCAGCCGATTAGCCCCTCAAGTTCGTTCTTCACGCCCGGGCGAAACGACTTGATATCCGTTTGAATAGAGCCCCAGTCTTTCTGGACCTTGAGTTGCTGGGTGAATTTCATCGTGGCTTGGTCGTAGGAATTCTTCCATTTCGCGAAATACGTATCGAAGAATTTCTTCTCGGATTCATTGATTGCATCGCGGCAGCGTTTTCCGAGGTCCTCGTCGCCATCTGGCAGGTAGTCATTCGGACTCAGATCTGTCAGCATGCGCCGTAGCACATTGATTTCCGAAACAATGTTCGCCAGAAAGCCGCGAGTCGCACACAGCGGGATGGCATCCGTCGTTGTGTCTTCCGTGGGCACGGCCGTTTCAATCGGAGTCTCCGGACGCTCGCCACTGGAATCACGGCCGAATCGGCGACGACTTGCGGGGCGATCCGCCGGCCTTCGCGATTCCGCTTCGCGCGACGGCGATTTCTCCAGCGGACGCGGAGCGGCGATCACATAGGGGCTTTTCACGGGCTTCTCATAGCCCGGAACAAGTTCGCCGATACCCCATTCGCCATCCGTCGAGGATTTCAGGCTGGCGACAGTGAGCTTAATGGCATCCGTCAGACGGGCCCGCGCAATCAATTCTGCCTGCCGGGTCAGCAGTTGTGTGAGTTCAGTCGGCTTCCAGAACTCCTTCTGTTCGCCGCGTAACTGAATCGCGACCGGCTGTTCGCGAACCTCGAAGACCGCGTTGCCCGAATCAATGATGTTGTCGACGCACGCCTTGAACATCTCACGCTTCATGCCGCCATCGTCCGGCTTGGCCAGCTTCTCGAGCGTGTCGTTCATGTCGTCGAGCCGGCTGCGGACGATGTTCGCATCCTCGGTCAGTTCCAGGCCGAACATCTTCTCCGCATCGGCTCCGCCGCCGGCGCGAATCGGTGCGAGAATAGCGGCGTACAAAGACGGGACATCCCGGACAAGCTCCGCGAACGGCGTCTCAGGCTTCAGATTGCTCGTATTGAGCAGCGAAATATCAGATAGTCCGCGCTTGAGGATTTTGTCCAGCGACTCATCATCATCCGCCATGCCGACAGACGGCGAGGCCAATCGACCGATCGCCGCGAGCACACGGATTCGATCTGGTGAATTGACGACCGAACGTGCCGCGGTTACGTCACCTTCGACCGCTTCGTCACCGGCGGACTTGAGCAGGTCGCCTGACACATCCCGTCCCGTGAAGGCCTGATGAAAGGCCTTCTGTACCGCGATCCACTCCTTGTCGCGCATCTCGGAAAGTGCGACGCCCAGCGGCTTGAGCGGTTCGCCACGCTGGCGGAATTCGCCCTTGGTCTCTTCCCAGCGGCAGTTCTCGAACGCTGCCTTGAGCACGCCGTGCTGCTTGGAGAACTCGACTCGGAGTGTTTCGAGATCATTGCGATCACCGATCTCTCGCCCGCTGAGCGCCAGGATCTGTGAATAAGCGCTCTCGATATCAGCGCAGGATTTTTTCACCAGCATCCACTTCTGAACGGTGCGGTCCGGGTGATTCTCATCGAGCGTCGCAAGCGGCATGAGATATCGGCGATAGGTCTCCAGCGCCGCCGTCGCCGCCGCGTACGAATCAAAACCGCGGCCGCGAAGGATCGCGGACGGGTTCAGATTCTCATCCCGGGGATATTGAGTGATGTACTGCCCCAGTTCGGACATGAAGACGCCCCATGAAACCTGCCCGATGACATCACCCTTGTCCGACTCCTTTTCCTTGACCAGCGAGAAAAGGGACTCAAAGTCCGGCTGTTCGAGCGTGGGGCGCTCGCCTTCGCGGTCGCGATATGCCAGAAGTTTCAGATAGACAACCAGCGCGCGGCGAAACTTTTCGGCCCGCTCGTGGTGCTCCTTCGAGTCGCCATATTCTCCGAGCTTCGTCGACACGAGCGCTTTTTCGACGCGCTCCAGTGCGGGGCGCAGCACCGCCTGTTCAAACAGTCCGGTGCGTATGGTCTGAAGGTCGCGTTGAGGCTGGCCGCTGTCCCAGAACAACGACAGGAGTCTCGCCGCCCACGGATTGTCGATCAGCGATTGACGGTACTTTCCGAGTTTGACGCACGCATCAATCGCCTGCGTCTCCGCTTTGGTTGCCACGACGACGGGCGGCGGCAATGCCTCGCCCTTGTCATTCTGAGCGGCGATGACCATGGTGCGCGCATCGCCGATCAGTCCGTTGAATCGCGTAAAGCCGTAAATGAGCGTCGCGAGGACGATGAACGTCACGGCGACCGTGGCGCCACGCAACAATCGGGCCAGTTTTTGGTGTTTGGCGGCGTCCTGTTCGTTTCGGAAGACAAGCCCGTATTCGCGAAACACCTTGCGGAAGAACAGGTCCTTGATGAAATGCGCGCGGGGCTTCGGATAGAGTTCTTCCAGGGTGGGAATGTTCTGGGCCGCGTCGTTGCCAAGTCGTTCAGCCAGGTGCTTGAGAATAACGGAGCCCTGCTGAGTCGCAGTCGTGAAATACACGCCGCGGAAAATCAGATTCTTGACGACGCGGGCCTGCTTGATCATCGGGAAGAGCGTGCGCATGTAGGTTTGCAATGGCTCGCGGATCTCCCGGAATTCCTCCGGAAAGCTGTAGGCCATGCCCAGTTCATGCTCGTCGACGTCGTCGTTCAGCCGCCGGATCCGAAGTTCATTCAGGCGGGTGTACAACCCGTCAAAATCGCCCATGAATTGCTCGGGATCATACAGCGTGGCGAAATCGCCCGGCTTTGACCAGCCGAAGATCTGATTTCGAAAGCTGATGTCGCGCTCGGCGCGGTCAAAGAACTGCATGAATCCGAGAATCTTGTCGCACTTGGTGACGACCAGATAGGTCGCAAACGTCACGCCGAGGCGCGTCTGAAGTTCGCGCAGGCGCTCGAGCGCCGTATTGGCATCCTGCTCGTGCTTCTCCGGGGAGTCCTGCAGGAGATGATCAGCCGAAACGCACACCAGCGCGCCGTTGATCGGAAAGCCCTTGCGGCCTTTCGCGATCGTATCGAGAAAGGCCTGCCACTCGCGATGGTCCGCATCGTCCTGCGGATTGCAGAGGCGTCCCGCCATGTCAACGAAGATGGCGTCTTCCGTGAACCACCAGTTGTAGTTCAGCGTGCCAAGCTGATAGCCTTCAGGCTTGCCCGTCGAAAAAGTAAGTCCGCCCTCATTGATCAGTTTCGTCTTGCCGCAACCCGAATCGCCGATGACGATGTACCAGGGAAGATCGTATACGTTGACGTTCAGGTTCTTCTTCATCTCGCGAATCGCGGTGAAGAATTTCTCGTTGTTCGATTTGATGGCCGCTCGAACATCCATCGAGACCGGCCCGCCGGATTCCTGACTCGACAGATCGCTCGCGAGCTTGTTGGCGCGGCGCTTCTTGCCCATCGTGAAGAGCTTCGAGCCCAGGAACCCAATTATCGCCAGGCCGGCCAGAACGCCCGCAACACTGAAGATCAGGACGCGCGTCGAAACGCCCGGAAACATGGCGCGCAGCAACTCGAACGCGCCGTAAGGCGAGGCCAGTCCCGCCATCGCCAGAACAATGCGGAGTTCTGGCGGGAGTTCCTTGTATGCCGTCAGGATTTTCTTAAACATGCCGCTCCCTCAAAGCAGGAATGTGGGCGGAACGTCGCCATCGTATCGGAATCTGAAACTCGATCGCATCCGACGCAGGCACCGTCCATCCATCGTCCGATGATCGTACCTCACCGATCGGACGTCGCCTCACGATTCTTCTCGCTGGCCGCCAATGCCGTCTGCTCAAAAAATTCGCCCTTCCTCACTCCCTCAGCAGCCGTTGCGATGTCACCAACTGCTTGTTTCCATGCCACGCGCAGTCCAATGCCGGAAAAAATCAGCGTCGCCAGCAGGATCGAAGCAATCACGGTGAGGCTCATGCCCAGCTTGTAATCGACGCGCTCCTCGGCCACGTTCTCATACGCATCAGGAAACATTTCCTTCGCGCGGGTCGTGGCATAGGCGGGCAGCCGTGAATAAAGCTTGCGGACATAATCGGCAAGTTCCATCGGTCGATCGTGAAATCGTCCCTTGAATCCGAGCCGAAGCGCTACGAAATATAGATTCAGCATTTCGGCCAGTTCATCCTTGTCGCGTCGATCACGGCGCTCGGCCAGTTCGTATTCGCGCTGCATTTCGTCACAGTCTTCGAAGAACTTGTCGCCGCCAAGAGACTCGACGTGATTCAGAACCTCCGGGTCCGTCTCGAATCGATTGTCAAACCAGTAGGATTGCCCGCGCCAGTTCGTGTTCAGAAGCTTGTAGTCGATCAGGTAAACGAGCATCGCCTTGATGCGATCGTTCCAGCAGCGCTCCGTGACCGGATCGTTACGGGCGATGTCCTCGGCGTCCCGCACCGCCGACAACGCTTCGTACCGCACTTGTTCAGGCGTCGGAACATTGCCGTACTTAACCTGTCGCCCAAAATTGATCAGAAACTCGAACACCGGCCACGCTGCTTCAGTCAGTCGGTGTTTGCCTGGTTCACGTTCTGCCATGTTGGATTTCCCAAGTCTGCACTGCGATTTCGGCGCGAACCCATGGATCGCCCCGTCGTATCGAAACCCTTTAGCTTTTCAATGCAACATAGAGCGCCGGCTTGAATCGGGTCATCCCGGCAAGCTGACCCTCCCGAATGCTCATGCGAATGCCGCGCTCCTGCTCACATTCCTTCCAATAATCCGTGCGATCCGGACCGATCGTCTTGTCCACCTTGAAGTAGTGCAGATTCTGACGACGCGGAAGTGAACCCGCCGGTACCGACTTGATCTGCAGTGAGAGGCCCTTGACCGCGATATTGTGGATGCGCCGCGATCGCGACGGCGAGGCAAGCTTCATGTCCAGCTTCTGATAGACATGCGCGTAAAGCTCGTTGATATCCAGATCGTCCGCGATCAGCGCCACGAACATCTCCAGATTCTCGTCGATCCACTTGCGATCGAGTTCCACCTCGAGCCCTTCCCGGCCCGTATCGTCCTTCTTGAGAACGAACGGCCTTTCGATGTACGCGACCGGCCGCATCGCTTCAAGCAACACGACGATCCGCGCACGCAGACGCTCGAGTGAATCGCCCGGGCGGTCGTGGTCATAATTCGGAATGTCGATCGGGACGAGGTCCTCGTGAAAGACGGAAAGATGTCCGACCAGCTTCGCGAAGGTTGTAAACACATCGAACGGATGAAGCACCGGGCACTGGAGCAGCGCTTTCATCCCGCCTCGAACTTCATTCAGCACATGCAGTTTGATCAGATGCTCGGTATTGGCTGCAACGCCATCCGTAAACAACATCCGGTGTTCACGCGCTTCTCGTGCCAGGACCTCGTCCTTTGCTTCAATCTGATCCGATAGCGATCGGACCAGCACACTCAAACCCGCGTCCGCCTGTAATGCGAGCAGGGGTCCGGTGCCCAGGTCGTCCATCTCCGGCAGCGCGCCAGCCCGATCCGTCCGTTTCACCCGGCCGACACGCACGACTTCGTAGCCCGTCATATCGTCAAATTGCGTGAAGAGGCGGCCGCGCATGCGCCGCGTGTAGACAATCTGCGGATTCTCTCCGGTGTTTTCATCCCGGCGGCTGACAGGATGCGGCTCGTATCGAGGCGAACCCGTGGTTGATTCAGGATTCTCCAGCGAAACGGCGTTGGCACGGACTTCCTGCATCGTCGGAACGCCGAAAAAGATATCGACGACGCCCCGATTCTGCTCAATCTGCTCTTTGAAGTTGAGCGGATCGACCTCGGTGTTGTCCGGAATGCGCACCCAGGTGCCGTCCTTGAGTCGGATCGTGGATCGATCAAGCCGCAGCGTGAAGTTCTCGAGCGGCTCTTTCGCAACGTGCAGTTCAGTGAAGCCCCACGCGAATGGGCGAGACGAATCCAGAGCCGTCCGGATCAATGCCTCCAGATAGCGTTGACCGGATTGCAGGTGATGCGGTCGGAGAAACATTCCCTCCGACCAATGAACTTCCGTCCATGCGTTCATGCGTCGACCTTTTCAGTCACTGCGATGGATATGAATCAGGGATGCCGCCTCAGTCCGCCTTCTTGTTCTGCTTTTCCTCAAAGTTCCGGTCGAGCTTCGCAGATGACAGCGCCTCCACCGATTTGTCGTGAATATGGATCGCAAGGTCCTCCTTGTAGCGTCCCAGCTTCCGGAATTCGGCGGGCGCGGTCGGCAGAATCTCGCCGTTGGCATTGGTAAACTTGCAGAATACGAAGATCACGGAGCGGTCGTTCCAGATGTCATCAACTGGAATCCCCGTCACCACAATCTCCTTCGCGGTCCGGCCCGACTCGCGGAATTTGGCGCCCTGAATCCGGCCGCCCTTGTAATTCCCAAAAGTGGTTTCGCGATTGGCCGCGAACGAGAAAATGCGCTTGCTCGGAATGTAATAGTGGTTGGGATCCATTTTGCTGTACGACTCGCGGGTCGGCTTCCTCTCGAACCACATCTTCGAATTGATGCCCTTGCTCGGCAGCAGATCGGTGTTGATTTCCTCGAGGTCCACATCGTTTACCTTGCGAAAATCGCTCGGAAAAACAGAGACGATGTCCACTTCAATCGGCGCGCCGTTTCGATCAAAATCCGTGTTGATCACGTCGTCGCGATAGATGGTCAGTTCCCGCCCGCATCCGACCCATGTGGTCGCGCACGCCGCCACGCACAGCACGCTCGCTTGAAGCCAGCCTCTAGTACGGCAAAACTTTGGTTTCATTGCTTGCTCCCTCGTCAATCTGATGCTCTCGATGTTGATGATGAGGTTCATCATCGTGCCATGCGTCGGCCCGACTTCCGGCTACATCGACGTTAACTTGAAAACCTCGGACAGCTTCTCGCTCCGGAACTTCAGCATGTGATCGCGGAACATCTCGTCGCCGTCGTTGCGAAGAAAGTCTTTCACCGTCAAATTCGGATTTCCGCTCATTCCGGCAGGGCCCTGCAAGAAACCCTTCAACTCGGCCCCGACCGATTCAACCACCGCATCGCCACCCATCAGCGCGCCGATAGTCCACTTATTCAACTCACGCAGCCTCATTTTCAACACCCCGACCGGTTTCCCGCCGGCGACCGCCAGAGTCTTTACGATCGTCTCGAATACGTCCTCGTAGCTACGGTATACCTTCCAGGGTTTGGCGACCAGCTCGTTCTGTCTCGTATAACGATCAAGGAACGGTCGCATCTGGTTCTCAAACGCATTCGAGAAATACGCCAGTTCAATCAGCGCATCAAACAGCTTCTCTGCTGCCTGCCGAGTCGGCTTGACATGCCCCTCGGCGAGCGGGGGCTTGGCACGGCCCAGCCGATCCCACAACGCGGCAAGCATCTCGTCCGCGCCACGGTCAGTCTGCGTTGAGGTGATGGCCAAATTGCCCTTGAGGTTATCAATCTCACGGTCTTTGTCGGCTCGCAGCTGTTCAATTGTGCGCTCCAGATCGGTGATCCGGGCCAGTTGCGACCGTTTCTCTGCCTCCAGCGCGTCAATTCGCGACATGTCCTGCGTCGCAAGTTCCATCCGCTGGGCCTGAAGCTGAAATCGTTCCGATTCAGTCTCCGCCTTGTGCAATGCCGAGTTCTTGGCAACAAGCTCGGCCTCGAGCTCTGCCTCCTTCTTTCTCGACTCTTCCAATCGCAGGCGATGGCCTTCGATTGTCTTCCGAAATTCCTGATTGCGGTTCTGCTCCTCGGCCAATTGCTTCGACGCGAGACCCAGATCGGCCTTCAGCGTCGCAATCTCGTCCTTGAGGAGCGCAATCTCCTCCGTCGCCAATTGGAGCTTCTTTCCTAAACCGGTTCCCGCATCCGCAGCCTCACGCCCGTTGCCTTGCCCGGCTCGCTTGTCAGCAAGTGTCGCGAGGATGGATGAAAACAGACGATAACGGTCCGCTTCGTCCGTCTGAAGCAACTCGGACTGAAGGCGAACCAGCAGATCGGGGGAAACCCGGCCGGAATAGGAATGCTCGAAATTGGATTCGACGTCGCTCACGTGATTGAAAACTCCGCCCAGCCCATCCAAACGGATCTCAAGCGTCTCGAGCGGGAACACTCACCCGAACGCCGCATCCGCCGAGCATTGATTCTGAAAATCCCGATACTCCTGCGAACATCGGATGAGAAGAGATCACCAAGCTTCAAGTCTTGACGCCACGGCCGAATCGCCCGAATCTTGCAAGGCCAAAGCGACAACGCGCCGGTAAAAGTGCTTCCCTTTTTCGGGCTCACTTCGATCCGACTCTCGACGGACGGGCGACTCATTCATATTCCGAAGTCCGCAGCGCGATTATACTTGTGGTCGAGAAAACCACAAGCAAGGTCGGCAGCGGTTGGCGCCGCCATGAAAAAACAATGCCCAAAATCCACCGACGAGTCATCCTCACGCCGCCCGACCTGACGGATGCCGTCCGCGCCGATCTCGAACGCAGCCTTCGCGCCGCACTCGACTTTCAGAACAACATCGCCGCTTCTTCGCATCACGGGCTACGGCTCTTCTCAACGCTCAGGCAGGACGATCGCGGTTACTACTTCGATCATGAACCTGCGGCTCCCATCGATCTCAAGTTCTTTTTCCGGCGAGACGCGGACGAACTCGCCCTGGACGAACTCCTCGCGGCCGCTTTCGCCCTGGCTGAATCGCTGCGAATCGCTCACGGCTCCGGTGGGACCGGCGCGGTCCATGGCGGCCTGTGCCCCGGAGTCCTGCTCAGAAGCAAAGACGGGATCTGGAAGGTCGCCGATTTTCGGATCGCCCCAATTCTTTGCGACTCATTGGGGGTCGATCGATTCCTGAATCTCGCCGTCGGACCGGCCAAGTCATCCGAACCAGATGTTATCCTGACTGGCCGATGGGAGGTGCTGGACGAATCGGAGTATGAACGCGACGACCGAATCTGCGCCTTTGTCGATCCCGAAAAGTACGCCGCCGCCTTGGAGCAGGGTGAACGCGCAATCGCAACATTCGAGGCCGGCTCGGATATCATCGCGGCAGGCAATCTGATCGCGCTGCTGGCTCAACGCATTCACCCGTTCCTCAGCGAACTGGACGACGGCCACCGCATCCTGGATGTCTCTCGGATGATGGCGTCGACGGTTCCCCTCGGTATTCAACGCGCCGACCTCTCCAACGCGACCGACGCCGACCTTCGACGATTCGCCGAGCGATTAACCAGGATGCTCGAGCGCAAGCCAATCAACCGCCCGCGCGCGGCCGAACTGGCGGAATCGTTGGCCCCGCTCTATGCGGCGAAGCAAGACGTCGGTGCGATCGCATCGGCCCGGGATGCCGCGCACGCGGAATATTGGCTCGCCGGAATCGAACCCCTCGTCGCTTCTCGAAACTGGCTGGAACTCGAGGAAGCGCTGTCCGATCGGCCGACCCTCAATGCGTGGCCCGCCGCCATATCGAAGCGCATCGACGAAATCGAGTCACAACTGCGCGAATTTGGCGAGAAGGAGAAACGCGAAGCGCAGCGCGCGGCCGATCAGAAAGTCGCGGAAGCATGGTTCGAAAAGATAAGCGCGGTCGTTCAGACAAACAGATGGGAAGACGGGCGGTCACTGATTCAGTCAAAGCCGAAACTGACTTACTGGCCCGATGAAGTCGCGCGGGCTGCCGCACCGCTGGAGAAAACGCTCACCCGGGAACTGAAGACGATCGACGATCATGCAGCAGCCAGGGCGTGGACTTCGGAAGTTGCCCAGCTTGCGGAGCAAGGCGATTGGCTTGGCGCGGACGAGCGAATGGGCCAGAAGCCGACACTCGAGTTCTGGCCCAAGGATTCACAAAAGCAGATTGCCGCCCTCCAAGCGGAGTTGGACAAACACCTCTCGGCAATCCGAGCCGAGCACCAGCGCGCCCGCAAATGGATCGATGAGGCGAAGCTCGCGCTCGAGAGCAAGGAGTATGCTCGCGCGATCGAGATTCTGCATGAGCGGCCAAAGCTGTCCAACTGGCCGACCGGTCTTCTCCAGGAATCCGATCGGCTGCTGGATCAATGCGCGGAGTCGATCGGCAACGATGCCGCGCTCAAGCTCCAACTCCGAACGGAGAACATCGAGCGTGCCGCTCGAGCATTTGTTCGTGAAAGTGTTGAAGCAGCTTTCAAGGACCTGATCGAGCCCGACATTCTCCACGTCTCCGTCGACGGCGATCAGATGGAACTCGACGAGTCGATGGATCGCGGAAAGGCCGTCATCGTCGTCGCATTCCCAAAAAGTGCGGGGCAGCGCGACGGCGAGGAGTTGAGGGTCCCGTTCGGATATGACCTGTCTGATAAGAATCGGACCATCCGCGATCCCAACGGCGCTGTCAATAAAGCCGTCACCGAAGGACTTGGCGCGGCCTTGCTGAAACATCAGGCGGCAGGGCCGACCGATGTCGCCCAACGCCTGAAGAAAGGTCTCTTCCCGGAAGCCGCGATCTCGGTTGAACTTAAAAAGATAGCCAGGCAAGCCACCGCATCGCTTCGAATCGCGCCCCAGGACAAGAACCCCATCGCGCTGAAGCTCGCATGGGATGCCCATCGCCTGACATGGTATGCCGCCGATACGGCTGACCTTGGCATGGCACTGTCCGGTCGCGCGATTGAAGCCGCGAGCAAGGCAGTCCAATCAAACTGGGTGCAGGATGCCCCCGCCTTCGCACCGTATGCCCCGCTGCTCTCAGTCGAGATAGACGCGCCGTCGCTCGCAACAAACCCGCTTTCTCCGACGGCGAACTTCACGGCGAAGCTTGCTGTGAACCATCCGACTGACGGCCGTCTGTTTCCGATCCACGAGGTAAACGGCGAAATATCCTCATCAGGTCGCGTCGACGTGTTCGGTCAATGGAGCAAGGTTCATCACGCGTTCGATGAGATCATTGTCGGGGAACAGAACGCCAGCCGGGACAAGGCGATCGAATCCCACACCGCCCAAGCCTCGAAAGACGGTGCCAAACCCAAAATCACCTTCTCACCCAAGCGGATCAAGTCACCGACGCCGGAAGTCGGCCTCGAAATTCGCACGAAGGGGCAGCCCGATCAGGAACTTGTCGGCCGGTGGAACCCCGCGACGTTTGCCTACGACTTCGCCCCGGGAAGGCCAAGCGAAGTGCCGACGCCGCCCGCGCCCTCCGCAGGGAAAAAAGATGCGAAAGCGATCGGCGGCGCCGAGACGGCAAAGCCCGAAGCGGAAGCCAGGGCTGGAAAATCCAGACGCAAGGCGATGATCGGCATCGGGGCGGCCGCGGCTGTCGGATTGATCGCCGTTGTTTCCATGATGATGCGCGGGACTCCGAACACGTCACCGCCCCGGACTGAGCCGAATTCAAATTCAAACACGCAGGCCGTCGATCGGCCGAGCCCGCCGGCAATGACTGTTTCTCCAGCCGGTATACTGACGGAAGCTGATCCAGAATTCGCCGCAGTCGTTACCACGGTCCTCAATCGCATCAACAACCAGGCAATCAGTGATTCCCCGGCCGCTTTCGAGTCCGACTGGGTGGAAAGCCCGAACGGGGAGATGACAAATTCCCTGCGCATCGCGATCGGGAATTCTTCAATTCGCGTTCAATGCGCGATTCGATACGACGAATCGGGTAAATCCTGGGGACCGCCCACTTGGAAGTTGCTCGCCCCCCTGCCGCGCGCGGAAATTGGCGGCTGGCTGCGCGGCCTGACAATGCGGCGGATTCAGGCAATTGATAAGGAGGGAGATCGCTCGGGTGCTGAAGCACTCCTGAAGGATCTCTCTCCCCAATTCGAAACGCTCGCAGCGAAGGGATACGCAGAAGTGCTGGCGCCGCTCGAGGAAGTCGTAACCAGGCAGGTGAGTCGTGATCCCCCGCAACCAAACTCGGAATATTCAATCACCGAGGTCATGGGCACGGAACATGCCCCGTTGGCGCAATTGATCCAGAGTGTCGTCGGCTCCGGCCGTCGAAATGAACTCATGGTGCGACCAGAGTTCGGGCCGGATCCGTGGGATTTAAGCTCGGCAGACGAATCAACCCGAATGGCGAAAATTCCTCTGGGCAACCTGCCCCCCCTCCAGGTTCGCTGTACCTTCAGATACACGGAAGCGTCTGCCTCCCATGAGGCGACGCCGACATGGACGTTGTTGTCGTCGTCGGAGGAGCAACTCGCTCTCGCGAACGCCCTCGTCGCAGAAGGCGATACACGTGTACGCCGCCTCAGCAGCGCCGGCAAGCTCAACTTGGCACGGGCAGCGCTGGAGCCACTGACTGCCGCCATGGAACAGCTTCGCGCAGGCGCGGAATTCCGCGACATGAATCCGCTCACGATCCGTGTCCCCGGCACATGGGAGACCGTGAAACCTCCCAATTTCGAAGAAGTCGCCGAAGCGGGCATCGACCAGCAGTCAGCCTATCCAAACGAAGTCGAGTCAAATGGCCGGCGAATGCTCCTCGTCACGCTTCCCCCAGATGACCCGCTCTGGACCAGAGTGGGAGTGGAAGCAGGCACGGCGGACTGGCTGATCATGTACGTCGACGCCGTGGAGTGGAATGATGCGGGCGCCGCCCCGGCGGCAGGCAAACCATTTAACTCATTTGCCGATGCCGAATCGGCGGCCTCAAATGCCGGTGTCGCCATTCCGACTCTCCAACAATGGAAGCTCGGCGCCTTGAAGCTCCAGACCAACCCTCATTGCGTCGGGCTCTACGACGGCCTCTACGAATGGACCCGGGACTTCGCCCCCAGGGCGGAAGGCGATCTGGATTCGATCGATCCCCGATGGGTCACCGGCGGCTGTTCACTGAACGCGAAGTACAATCTGCCTCCGGCGCCTACAGGAACCGATCTCGAAGCCAGACTCGACTGGCTGCGCAGCCCGCTCGTCACTCAGGGACGCACGTTCGGGGATGACCTGGTCGGTTTGCGCACGGTGAAGGTACTCTACCCAGGATCGTAAAGTCATGGGGCGCGGCATCCGGGACAGTGAGCAAGCTCATTTCCGGGAGGCTGAAGTAATTGACGAGATTGGTCCGATAAATATAATGGCCACTGCATGTAGTGCAGCTATGCTGCTGACTGGCAAGATATTGCGGCTGCAAGTTCGACGGCAGGCCCCCGCCTGAATGCGCCGGGAGCCGGGGTTCCATGACCGCGGACTCACGGTGTCAGCACGAGAAGCCGGCGCGGGTGCGCCGGGCCGCTTCGAAACGGGAGAATCGGGTCGACTGGTAATATTTTCACTATCGAATATGTTTAATGGGTTACGGGCGTCAAGTACGAAGTTCGGGAATCGCATTTGAATTTGGGAGTATCCGGATGTCACCTCGTAAGCTGAGATCGCTCCGGCGATTGGCTGGTTTCTTCGCAATCGGAGCTTGCATCGCGCAAGCGGGACCCTGCGCGGTCGATTCAGGCCAGCTCGGAGCGCTGCTCCAGGCAACCGCGGGTGTCGCGACCCAGACGTTCGTGACCTTTGTTTCAGACACGCTCTTTTTCCTTCTGGATAATTTCCTGGTTCGCCTGACTGCGGCCTGATTTGTATCAGTTTCAAATGATTCAGACTGGGCCGTGCGATCGCGTTGCTTTGGGTGACAGCGATCAGCAAAACGCCATGGAGTGTCAGATATGAGTATTCGAAGGTGCATGGTTTGGTCGCTCGCCGCGGCAACGCTGATCCTGCCGATGACCGGATGCGTCAGTCGCGTCCAGGGCACGGATTTCGTTCGCACGGAATTTGCCCGGCTGACCGCGGATCTGGTCGGCCAGTTTTTGCTGATCCTGATTCAGGCGACCAGTCCGTTCAGTGCGGCATGATCGGCTCTGCCGGACGATTGCCGTGCCGCTTTTCGTGGTCGCTCGTGCGGTGCCATAGGCATGTCGCAGTCCATCTCGACTAGATGAGAGAAGATCAAGTATGATTGCCCGGCGATTCCTTCCCGCTCCCACACGGATGATGGTTGCAGGATTGTTGGTGCTACTCAGCGGGACGGTTTCCGCCCACGCACAACAGCCCGACGGCGAAGAACCGCCCTCGGCCGAGCAATCATCACCGCAGCCCGAACCGCTCACCGATTCAGCAAAACTGGTTCAGCTCAACGCCGGCATCGCAGCGTATCGCGCAGGCAGCCTCGATGAAGCTCGCAGGATTCTCGAAGGTCTCGTCGCGACCGACCCGAACAACACAGCCGGACAATATTATCTCGGCCTGATCTTTCTGAAGCTCGGCTTGTCGACAACAGGCAATCCCGATGAAGCGAGAAAGTTGTTTGAGTCCGCGCAGGTCCGGTTGCGCAAGGTTGTCGAAATCGCCGATCCGGCGGCATTCCCATTTGAGGCGTATCTGGATCTCGGAATCGCGCAACTCGGTTCTCAGGAACTTACCGATGAGGGCATGGCCATTTCGCTCCGTGCCGCCCAGACCCTGCAAAGTTATGTCGATCAGGAGATCGGCCGAGATGATCGAATCGGTCATTTTTTCCTTGGCGTTGCCTACTACCGGTTGTCGAGCCAGCAAAGGAGGCTGAGCGGACAGAACAAAAGCCGTGACCACCGTCGCGCTGAAGCCGCATTTGAACGGGCCATGATCCTTGCAAACCGGGATCTCGCTGACGGCACGTTTTCTCAGGCGGAATACGCCGATTTCGAAACCAAGATCATCTACTATCGCGGACTCCTGGCGATTTTCGCACAAAGCAACTCCGAAGCTCGGGGCCTCCTTCAGAACGTCGTTGATCGCGGCGCGGCCGGTCCGAAGACAAAGATCATCGAATTTTCCGAGCAGTTGATCAGGAAAATCGACGACGTGATGCAGAGTTCGCCGGCGCCAATGACGCTGGATTCCCCCATCGGACCACTTCAGATTGAGGGATTTGTCACCGTCGGAAACTACTACGATACGAATGTCATCCTGTTGGGCCAGGACACTCTCCTCCCCAGAGGGATTCCGCATGAAGAGGATTATCGCTTTGGATTGCAGACGGGCGTGGACGTCAGTCGGTTCCTGACGAAAAAACGCGATAACATCATCGGCGAGAGCCTTTTCATCGGCGTGGGCGGCTCCACGTCGCATTTCTGGCAACCCCACGTCAAAGAATTCGATCTGAATATTTACGGCGGTCGCGCCTATGTGAACTGGGAACCGGTCGCGGACCTGTTTGTAGGCATGCAGTACGACTACTCCTATACCAAACTGGGGCAGGAACCGTTCATCTCGAGTAATCGCATCACGCCGGTTGTGTCGAAAACGTGGCGCCGCCCCGGAATGTCATCGAACGATGCCAATTCCGAACTGGGACGGACGGACTTCTTTTATACCTATGACGATCGGGACTATCTCGATCGCATCTTCGACCCGCGACTCGATCGCGACGGTAACTATCACTCGGTCGGCTTCCGACAGACGTTTAATCTCATGCAGGCGAAGAACATCTGGCGACAGTACTACGCCGATCGCGGAAACGGCCCCCGCGACTTTCGCGATTTTGAACGCTGGATGACATTTCGATTCGGCTACACCTACCGCAACGAACGAACCCAGGGCGATGAATTTGATTTGTGGGGCAATACGGTCTACGGCGGCATCGAGATTCCATTGCCCCGCCGACTCTCGTTCGATTTTGCCGCGGAATACACGTGGGACGAATACACCCGTCCGAGTCTTTTCGACTACCGCGGATTCGAACGCAGCGACTTCATTCAACGCTACATCTTCGGTCTGACCTATACACTCAAGGATCGCGGCGAAGTTACAACCATGGAGTCGCTCAGCGTCAAATTGCGAGGGAGCATCGAGCTGCAATATCAGGACTCCAGCATCTGGGACCGGCTCAGCCAGGATGTCTATTCGTTCAACCGTCAGATCTACGGTCTCGAACTGCTTATCAGCTTTTAGCGCAGCCGAAATTCGAGCGGTTGCCGCTGGTCCTTCGAATCCGAGCAGCGAACGGCCTGGCGGCCGGGTATAATGTAGAAGGCGGTTTCAGGACTGCGATTTTCCGCGCCGCATGGCCCGCACGCATCGAGGAATCGGCTATGAAAAGCATCTTTTTCGCGATCAATGCGTATCGAGTTCTTCCACGCGTGGTCAACATCGCGGTGTCGATGTGCGTGGCTCTCTGCGTTTCCGGTGCCGCGCTGGCTGAGGTTCGTGGACCGACTGTGACGGCCGTGTCCAATGGCTCGGTCGGTTCGCTTCAGGGGGAAGGCCCCGAACAGCCTGTCGCGATCGGCGAGGCCATCGACTTCGGGCTGTTGAAGATCAATGCCGGGCGCCAGGTGATGATGTATTGCGGAGCCGATGCCGGGAGCGGCGGTGGCGCGGTCATCGTGCTTGGTCCCGCCGAAGTCTCAGTGGACTGGCAGCCGGATCGACTCACGCTAAGTCTCAACAGCGGTCGCATGATGAGTTCAGCCTTTCATCCGCAGGCCGACCAACTGGTCTTCATCAGGTCGTCTTTGCCCTCGGGTCTGACTGTGGAAGCTGCGCTGGGTGAGGGAGAAACATTTTTCAAGAACGCTGATGGCCGAATCGAAGTGGGGTTTGATGCATCGTCCGCACGCGCGGGCTCGATGAAAGTGCGCATCGGAGATGTCGATCGCGAACTTGCGACGGAGAAGCGACTGATTGTCGATGCGACTGATTCCACTGAAGCCGACATGGGAACATGGGGATCGGAGAACGGGTTTGAATTCGTCGCGGTTTCGTCGGAACTTTCGGTGAAATCGGCTCGCGATGCGCGCATCAAGGTGCAATCGGATCTGCTCGATACCGTCGTTCAGTGGGACCAATACGCGCAGCCTTCGAATATCGAACCTCTGCCCGAAGGCAGTGAAGTTCGGGCGGAAATTCGGCAGAACATCGCCGCGGCACAGAATGCCGTGCGCAACACCACCAACCGCAGCGGATCGCCTCAGACTCCGAACGTGCAGGGCGCGAACGAAGTTCCTTCGCTGTCTCCTGGCGCGATCAGTGTTGGAGGCGTGACGGCTGTCAATCAGAACAATGCCCAGGCCAGAAATCTGTTAACGCAGACTCAAAGTCGCGGACTCGGCTTCAACGGTCCGAGCCGATTGGCGTTGCCCGGCTTTGTCTCCGGCTTCCGCTTCATCGGCCCGGGCGGTCTCGGCGCACAGAAGGCCAAGCGATGATTCGCATCGCGCCATTCACATTCTGACATCGTCCGTGTTGCGAATTCTCAACGCGCCGGTGTGACATGTTCATGCGTTAGAATCAATAAGTCCGTTTCAATTCTGACGGTCACTTCCACCACCCGATTGGAGTGCGCGATTTTATCCGGACGTACGGCGAGAACTCTGCGGAGTTAAGTTCCCGCACATCGCTTGTAATGCACTCGTACGGAGTATAATGCCATAAGGGCCAGTACTCTGAGCATTGGGTGTTCGCGCTCGGCGCCTGCTGAACATGGTTTTCCGAGCGTGCGACTCATTCCAACGATGGCTAATTCAGAATTCGGCGCAACATGAGCGGCATTGGCTTAAGAGGGTATCTCAAATGACGAAGTTGACGACGAGCGATCGCAGTACACCGTTTACGAAAACGGCGGAACTTTCATCTCAATCCGATTTGCGATGCCGACTCCATGTGGCGATTTTGATCATTGCATTGGCCGCCCTGTTGTTTCCGGTTGTTGGTCGAGCCGACTCGGTGACACCTCCCGCGGTGACCAATCTAAATGTCGATACCAATCGAGCCCTGGCGACCGGCGCCGGCGCCGGCGGCGTCAGCGCGGTTGTCGGCAATCTTCAGATCCAGGACGGTCCGGAACAATACACGGTCGGCGCAGGCAGTGACATCACCATCACCATCGCGCCGGGATTTCAGTTTGACTCGACTTCGGCCGTTCAGATGTCCTGCCCCGCTTATGGAATCAACGGTCTCGCGGCCGGCGTTGCCGCGTCGGTGAATCCGACAGGGGCCGCGAATGAGACACTCACGTTTAATCTGAGCTCCGGCGGCACGGCCGGCGTTGACACATTCACGGTGACCGGCATTCGCGTTCGAATCATCAGTCAGACCGGGGCCGTGGCAGGCGCGACCACGCTGCTTCGGATCAATACGCTCGCGGTGGGTGGAACGATCAACAACGGCGCGTTTGCCGCGGCAAACGTGTCTGTCGGCGCCGCGCACCATCTTAATTTTTTGACGCAGCCCGTGGATACGGCGGCAGGTTCTTCGCTTTTTCCACAGGTGGCCATCGTCGACTTTGGCGAAAATACGGTGACAACCAGCGACCGCACGATCCGAATGTCCATTCAGAACAACCCGGGCGGCGGGACACTCGATGGCGATCGCAACGTCGTTTCGTTCAACGGCGTGGCAAGTTGGACCATAACGGAGAACATACGGATCAACGCAGTCGGCAATGGGTATACCCTGCGCGCGACGCGGCAAACCGGCCCGGCGTTCCTGAGCAGCAATCAAGTGGACAGCGTGCCGTTCAATATCATCGCGGCCGTACCGACGAGTCTCGAGTTTTCAGTGCAGCCGGCCGCCAATATTGGCGCGGGCGCGGACATCCTCGCCTCGGTGACCGTGCGCGACCAGTTCAACAACACGGTTGCCGGCGTTCCGGTCACTTTGAGCCTCGGAAGCAATCCGACGGGCGCGCTGCTGCAAGTCGGCAGCACGCTGGTGAAGAATACCAACGCCTCGGGCGTGGCATCCTGGGCGGCCGCGGATGATCTGCGAATTACCGTCGCTTCTTCCGGGTACCGTCTGCAGGCAGCGGGTGCGGGCGCGCCTATCTTGAGTAGTTCGTTTACGATCGATCCCGGCGCCAACGCGAATCTTCAGTTCGTGCAGCAGCCGAGCAACACGGAAGTGAACGCGACAATCGCGCCGCCTGTTTCGGTTGAGGTCATTGACGCATTCGGCAATCGCACGAATGCTGCCGTTGCCGTGGCACTTGCCCTGAATCCGAATCCATGCAGCGGCAGCCTCAGCGGCGGCGGCGCGACGAACGCCGTTTTGGGTCTCGCGACCTTCAACGCGCTGTCGATCAATACCGTGTGCACGGGCTATCGCCTGGTCGCCAGCAGCGGCGGACTGCCCAATGCAAATTCAGCTTTCTTCGACATCTCCCAGGCGACCAACCTCGCCATGGGAACGGTGAGCGTGGACGTGGCCGGCTCGGCGACGAACGCGACGTTCAACTATTCCGTTCAGGGATCGGCCACGGTGAATGCGTTTGCGATCGAGATCGGACTGGACCGCGGGCCTGTTCCAGATGGCGTGCCGGATGTGGTGCTTGCGACGATTCCCGCGGGCAATCCGGACATCGGCCTGTCTCCGGGGACCTACCAGATCACGCGGAATATCCGAGCCGCTCTTAATGCCGCGACGGTCGGCAACGGCGATCGCGTGATTGTTCGACTGGACACGACAGACACCGTGGCTGAGCCGGCGGGAGATAATGCCGCGAGCAGCGCCGATTTGAACGTCGACATCTCCGTGGTGAGCCTGAACTACAATTCCAACCTGAATGTGGCGACGCTATCGTACGTCTTGAGCGCGCCCGCCAATGTTCCGGCATACAACATCCGTTTCTTCCTTGATGACTCGCCGCAGAACGGCACATTCGATGCGGGTGCGGACTCGACAGTCGGCCCGGCGCAGCCGGGTAATACCGTTCCCGGCATCTATACGGCCACACAGGTCTATTCGGGTCCCAATATCCCGGCCTCGGATCAATCGATTTTCGCGCAGGTGGATGTGGGCTTGGCCGTGAATGAGTCGAATGAGACGAATAACATCGCGACGGGTGTCAACGGCGATCCGACGAACCTGATCGCCAACGCACTGGCCTATGATGCCACCTTGCAGGCGGCCACACTCTCGTACACGGTCATCGCGCCGACGCCTGTTCCCGCGTACGCGATTCAGTTCTACCTTGACGATGGCGATGACGACTTTGAAGCGGGTTCGGACACGCTCCTCGCGCTGCCGACAGCGCCGCCTGCGCCTGTTACCGCGCAGGGCGGGCCTTATTTCATGACCGTGGACTTTTCGGGCGCGCCGCTGGCGTCGGGTCAGCGCATCTGGGCCGTCATCGATCAGGCCAATACAGTTCCGGAAAGCCGGGAATTCGCCGATATCAGCTCGCCTGCCGACATCGGCACCGTGACGGATAACATCGCGACGGCAACCAACAACGCCGGAACCAATCTGGCGGTGAATTCCGTGTTTCTTCAGGTCGCCGGCGTCCAGACTTTTGCGCAGGTTCGATATTCGATCGACAGCCCGGTGGCGGCCAATCCTGCCACGACGATTGAACTGTGGCTGGACCGTGCCAGTAACGGCGTCGGCAACGACGTGCTGCTGACGACGTTTACCAATGCCGACCTGGATTTGTCCTTCAATAACGCAGGAAACGGCATCAACCGCCTTGTGGTTCGAGATATTCGTGTGGATGGTATCGCTCCGGCGGTCGTCGGCCTCAACGGATTGGGCATCGCCAATGGCGACACGGTCGTGGCAGTCATGATCATTCCTCCGGGGCAGGAGAATTCCAATCCCCTCGATGACACGGCCGCCTCGGCGGGGATCACGGTTGATTTGCAGGTCGTCGGTCTGGCGTATGATCCACCCACGCAGGATGCGACGCTCAGTTACAATGTTCTGGCTCCGGCGAACGTCGCTCCGTATCTGATTCGGTTCTATCTGGACGATGGCCCGCAGAATAACGTGCTCGATATCCCCGGTGATACGCTCATCGAAATCCTGGGCGACATGGGTAATGTTCCTGGATTGGTGACGCCGGGGCCTCATCAGGTGACTCGCAACTACGGCGGCGCCGTTCCTGCCTCGGATCAACGCATTTTCGCCCGGATCGATGCGGGCGGCACGATCACTGAAGACGACGAAGGCAACAATGAGGGCACTGCAACCAACTCGCAAACGACCGATCTGTCGATCGACGCGGTCTCCGTTGAATTGATTGGCGATGTGACGAACGCTCGCATTGCCTATTCGATCAACAGCCCGGTCTCCGCGCATGTGGACACCCGAATCGAACTGCGGCTGCGCAAGTTTGACGGCTCGCCGGATGTCAATCTCTTGACAATCACCAGCGCTGACCTTGATTTCAGCCTCTCGAATCTACCGCCGACGCACGAAGTCGTGCGAAATATTCGCCCGCTTCTGGATGCACTTCCGAATAATCAGCGGGTCGATGACGGCGATCAACTTTTCGCAGTGCTCGTCCTGCCGCCGGCCCAGCCCGATCTGAACGGATTGAATAACCAGCGGTTGTCGGCCGGCGTACGGGTTGACCTGTCTGTGACCGGGGTAATTGTCACGGCATCTGACGGCGTGCGCGTCAAAGCCTCTTATCGAATCGACGCACCGGGCAAAGTCGCGGATTTCGCGCTTCAGGTCGGTTTGGACCGTCTCGCGAACGACGATGCCAACGGCGACGGACTTATTGATCCGGGTGGAGACGGAATCATCGATCACCTGTTGCTTGTGGGCATCAACCGAGTCGAGTTGCAGCCGGATCCGGCCAACCTCGACCCATTTGCGCCGGGTAATCATGTGACGCTGGAGTCCGGCGATCTTGCTGAACTGGTCCTGAACACCGGTAAGATTGTTCAACCCAAACGGCTGCTCCAACTGCTGGTTGAAATCGACCCCGATGACACGGTCATTGAAGCGCCGGCGTCATCCAATCGAGTCAGCAATACGGCGGCCGATGCGGCTCGTTACATCGTCGATCTCGGCATCACGGTGCCCGATCTGACAGCTTTCAAGGGCTTCGCGCTGGGCAAGCCGATCGACAATATCGGTGTGCGTTACTTCATTGCGAATAACCCGGTTCCTCCTGGCACGAACTTCCGTATCGGCGTATGGATTTCCGCGAAGGCCGGGGACATCGACCCGGTGGAAGATCGCCGGGTTCGACAATTGATTTCCGGTACCGATTTCATTTTGCCGGCGATTGGTTCTCAGGTGACGGGATTGGGGCACGAGTTGAACCTGTCGGCATTGACGATTACTCTTGCTGATGTCAACGCCCTTGCCACGCCGCCGGCGCTGCCGGGCGACATCTTCATCAAGATTCGTATAGACGATGACATCACGGGCGCGAAGCCCAACGGCGACATCCTCGAAGGGAACATCGCCGGCGTTGAAGCGAATTCGAACAACGTCGTGTCGCTGCGAAATCGAGGAGACAACGCGGACGTCGACAATGACGGGCTCACCGAGAAACAAGAGCGTGATGGTTTCGACATCCCGGCGAATCAGGTGTTTAACGCTCAGTCGCTGCCCGCGCAGGCCGGCGCCCCGATCGGTCGCGAACGGACCGAGACGCTCGACACGACACCCGATTCCGACGGCGATGGATTGACCGACGCCGAAGAGCGGGCACTTGGCACCGATCCGCGTAATCCTGATACGGACGGTGACGGCCTCCTGGACGGCGAGGAAGTCCTCGGTCGACGCGACCTCAACGGCAACGGCCGGCTCGACCCGGATGAGTTGCTGCAAGACTCGATCGCGATTGATCTGGATTGTGACGGTGTGCTGGATGTTTATCTGATTCCCTTCACCGATCCGAACAACTGGGATTCAGATGGGGACGGACTGAGTGACCGGGAGGAATCAGCGCCGAACGGCTGGACCATCTCACGATATCCGGCCAACGGAACGAGCGGTCGCTTCAACAAATCGTTCACCTGCAAGGTATTTACCGATCCGAACAACTGGGACACGGACGGCGACGACATCAGCGACTGGGATGAAGTGAATACATGGGCCCGCAATGCTGAAGGCTTTGCTGACGAGAACAATATCACCGCAGAGGAGCGGGCGAATGCCGGTAGCGTGCCCGCGATCGGTCTGCAGCCGCTCATCGCCCGCGCCGGACGACCCTTCGCCGCGGGTACGGAGTGTGGCCGAAATGACACCGGCGTGGGCTGCATCAGCACGAAGACAAAGGTGTCGTTCGGCATTCGCACAGATCCGACGCGCGTTGATACGGATGGGGACGGCCTACTCGATCACGAAGATCCCGCGCCGAACATTCACCCGGCCCGGTTCGGATTCGATCAGGATGGCGATGGAGACTTCGATCTGAACGATCTCGAAGCAATTCGCCAGCAACTGATTCGCACCAGGGAGCTTGCGGCGAACGCGCCGTGGACCCATGCCATCTTCCAGGCTCGCCTGCTCAATTTCGATCAGGACGGCGACGGATTCCTCGAGGCGCCGGACGTCAACGGCGACGGGTTCCCTGACTTCACCCGTTACAACGAGGCGACTCTCGAACAGGCCTATGGCGTGGATTTCAGCAACACCGGAAGTCTGGATGATGGATTTGATGTCGGCTCGCTCGGTTTGGGCGAGGTTGATCAGAGCGGCTCAAATCGATTCGGCACCTATCGCGTTTCAGAAAAGCTGGGTGGCGACGGCGTTCTTGATAACATCGATAGCAATGGCCAGTTGATCCCCAGCGACAACTGTCCCCGGCAGTCGAATGCGACGCAGGAGGATTTTGACGGCGATGGGTTAGGCGACGCCTGCGATGCCGACCTCGACAACGACGGCATTCCGAATTTCCTTGATCCGGTGCGTCAGTTGCCCGTGACCGCACTGCAATTCCCGAACATCTGCGGATTCGGCATGGCTCAGGCCACAGCTGGCGCGCTGCTGGGTCTGTTCGGCATGGCTCGGATCTCACGCCGAAATCGAGAGAAGCGACGATTGCGAAAGCCTTGACGCCACACGCGTGACAAACGGTTCGGAACGATGTCTTTGGCCGAGCCGGACCTGAATCGGTACTGAAGCCGGCGTGCAGCGCGTACGCCGGCTTCTTTCATTGCTGATGGCATTATTTCAGGCGATAGAGGT
Organism: Phycisphaerae bacterium; assembly: GCA_019636475.1. Classification (NCBI taxonomy): domain Bacteria; kingdom Pseudomonadati; phylum Planctomycetota; class Phycisphaerae; species Phycisphaerae bacterium. The sequence goes on along the minus strand of JAHBXN010000003.1, from coordinate 90,124 downwards.
GAAGCGACACATGTTGGCGAGCCTGTTATAATCCACCAACGGCCGCTCCCCCCATCGAAAGGACTAAGAGAATATGATCCGCTACCGTACATTGAGATCGACGGTTTTCGCCGTGGTGGTCGCCATTGCCCTCGCCCATGCGACGGGATGTCAATCGTCGAATCAGTCGACCTCTGAGACTCAGAGCGGTCAGAATGGCAGCGCCGAAGTACGCGATGGTGATACGATCACGGGCGGAGATGCCGATCGAGCATCAGCCGAACTGGATGCCCAGGCCGAAGAGCGCCGTGCCCGTGGACAACGTCCTGCTTCCAACGATACCCGTGGCGGCACGCGTTCGGTCGATCAGCCGCGTGTCGGCGGTCGTCCTTAGCCGTCCGGAGGCGAGGGCGGAGTCACTCTTACTTATCTGAACGGCCCGGTGACGAAAAAAGCCTCCGGGCTGCTCGATTGAATGCCGCATGATAAATCGGGTACATCGAGGACAGATCGCGGCGATGTTGACATGCGTTTGCCTGCTCAACGCGGTCGCGCGCGCGCAGACGAATTCCGACTCTAACCTGGTCGAGGCGCTTGATGCCGCCCTTGCCACGCGCTCGGTCGGGTCATCCGTCGAAGAAAAGAAACAGTTTGTGGCGGCGGCCGCCGATCTGTGCAGGTTGTTGCCTCGAGCGGACGAACAGATCCGCTTTCTCAGCCGGCGAGCGGAGACCTACAGGGATTCGGACAAGAATCTGGCTTTCGATCTTGCGAACGAAGCCCGCATGCGCATGCGAAGATGGCGAGAGTTCAACGCTCAATCGATCCCGGCTGAGATTGAGCAATCCTTGAAGGCACTGATTGATACGATTCAGCCGATCGTTGATATCATCGTTCCGGATGAACTCATCGCGCGGTTCAAGTCGCTGCTGGATGAACCGGATCGCATTGCCGAACTCACGCCCGCCGAAAAGTCGACGCTGCATGCCCGAGGAATACCTGAATCACTGCTCGGCATCCGGTCTGACGCGCCCGACGCAATCGCCCGCGATCTGGCGGGTGAGTTGGCAGGAAAGGCCGGCGAACTGCCCCCGATTCGCACGCTCCTCACGCGCGCTTCGCTCATTCTGAACCAGCCCGGGCTGCGCGGCGGCTTCGGCGACGAAGTTACCGGCATGGCGAGCGAGATGACCACGGTACTTTTTGCGCGGGCAATGGGACTGGACGGGCGCGACCTGCATCCGAGCGGCGATCTTGAGAAACCCGCTTATTGGGAAATCAAGGCGGACACATTAGGCAACGCGAATTTGTGGCGGTGGGAAGCCCTCGCAAGAATCCTTCAGGCGGCCTCGTGCGAGTCCGTGGAAGATCGGCTTTCGGCGGTGAATGCGGCGGATTCGGCATGGTCGAAGGTCGACGCGGTGTATGCCGCATTCGCCACCAACGTGCAGAACTCCAGGGATCGCTGGCCGGCAGTTGCTGACTGGCTTGTCCGACTCCGTGTTGGAACTCCTGATTCCTTGGAATCACCGGGCCAGCTTCCACTCAGCTTCGACTTTCGATCTCGTGGCAGGCGACGCCGGGCCGTGCTCGAAGCCGAATTCCTTCGAGCGCTGGCGAGCGGCGACGACAACGCGGCCTTTCTAGCAATGCAGCGTGCCAAGAACGCCGAATTAACGCTGATCGGCAATTCGGAGAGCAGTGACGCAGTCATCACGGCGGACGCGGTCAAGCGGCTGATCGGATTCGGCGGGCAGGCACGGCCGCGAGATATTCATATCTATATTGAGATTTTCCAGACCGGCGCGACAGGCCCAACCATGGGCAAGCTGCACGCGTTCGTGATACGGACCACCTCGCCGACCATCGTTGCGGATACTCAGTTTGAATCGGCGCGCTGGTATTCCGCTGACGGCAGCACAGAAGGAATGACGTCCCTGCTGAGTGAGGCCGTCTCGACGCTGACCGGCAGCGAAAACCTGCATGCGATTGTCGCGCTCGATGGGTTCCCACGCGGCGTCGATTGGAGTCGCGCGGAAAATGTCCTGTTGGATCGAATCAAAGGGCCTGAAGGATGGATGGTATACATTCCGACCGGGGCGGCATTCGCGAAGAATTCACCTTGGGCGCTCGACCCGACTCTCCGATCGTGGTATCTCAGCTTGAATGACGTTGGCCGTCAGAACGGGTTGTCCTATGTCGGGACCCGGTGCGATGTCGGTTCCTTCAGTCTCGCGGATGTCAATGAGTCCGCCAAGCACGCCATGACGCAGATTGTCGCGAAAACGGCTTCTCGGGTGCGAAGCGATATTGCCTGTGCGGCCGGCTGGGAGAAACTTGCCCGCACGATTGTGCTCGATCGCAAAGACGGCACACTGAACATACCTGTCATTGTCGCAAAGTGAATCGGCTGGGGCGGTCGCATTTCGTCGCAAATATTCGGGCAGGTTCGGAACCGATCGGCATGTTCCGGCGTCCAAATCATCAAATGATGGCGGACTTTTCGTCTGGGCCGCCCGAAAGCGGTTTACGGAGGAGGCCCCCCTTCCGGACCCACATTGGCAGCCGATTTTTCGCAGGAAGAAACAATGCGACTGTTATTTCGCCAAGAGTATGATTGCGCGATGATCCCAATCCACAGCGGAACCGTCCACCCAATGAAAGGACTCCAATCATGATTTGCCATGCCCGACGCACTTTGTTAGTTATTTTCGCATCCCTCGTGACGGCTGCGGCCGTCGTTTCAGCGGAAGATGCTGACGGACCGGCGGTGACCGTATATTCATCGGCTGATCCGGCCGGCTTCGATCCGCAGCAGTTCATTGCCCAGCAACGCACGGGCTATAACCCCAATTTCGCGTGGCAGGTTCCAGGATTTGCCGTCGTTAAAGAAATCCGGCGCGTGACGCTCTCGGCCGGGCTGAACGACCTGCCGTTCGTTGACGTTGCTCAGTTCATCGATCCCACCACAGTGAGCTTCGTTGATCTCACCGATCCGGCGGGCACCAGCATATTCGAACAGAACTTTCAGTTCGATCTCGTCAATTCCGAAAAGCTGTTGGATAAGTACATCGATCAGAAGATTTCGATCGTAGTCCAATCGGGAGATAAAACCGAGACGATCGAGGGTATCCTACTCTCCTCGGTGCAAGGAAGCCTTGTTCTCAAGACCGACGCCGGAGTTCGAATTATCAACGGCATGGGCCAGTCGGTCATGCTCGGGGAACTACCTGCGGGATTGCGCACTCGCCCGACGCTGCTCTGGAAGGTCCGAGCGGCGAAGGAAGGCGAGCACTCCATCCGCACGACCTACCAGACAGCGGGCATGACCTGGCGTGCGGACTACACGATGGTGCTGAATAACAGCGATACGCAGGCTGATATTGCCGCATGGGTTTCATTGATGAATCTTTCCGGCGCCGGATTCAAGAATGCACAATTGAAGCTGATTGCCGGCGACGTTCATCGCGTGCAGCCGACGCGATATCCCGCGCCCTCACTCGCTCGCAACTCAGTTGAGATGAAAAGGGCCGACGCAGACATGGGCTTCGAAGAGAAGAGCTTTTTCGAATATCACTTATACACCCTGCCACGACGCACCGATGTCCTTTCGAACACGGTCCAGCAGATTTCGCTCTTTCCGACTGCCAGCGGGGTGACCGTCGAAAAGCTGCTTGTTTACTACGGGCTTCCGGATGCACAGCATTGGATTTTCGCCGATCCGATGAATGATCGGAATCTGGGAACTCAATGCAACAAGAAGCTGGATGTCTATGTACGATTCAAGAATGGAGAGGATAACAACCTTGGGCGGCCACTGCCCAAAGGCAAATTCCGCGTGTACAAGCAGGATGATGCTGACGGAACTCTGGAGTTCGTCGGTGAAGATCTGATCGATCACACGCCGCGAAATGAGAAAGTGCTCATCAAGCTGGGACAGGCATTCGATGTTGTCGGCGAACGGATCCCGACCGATTTCAAAATGGACTCCGGGCGCAAGATGATGACGGAGTCGATCAAGATCTCTCTTCGCAATCGCAAAGACGTCGCTCAGCGGGTCCTTGTTAAGGAGAATCTGTATCGATGGACTTCGTGGGAAATCACCAAGCACAGCGATGAATTTGAGAAAATCGACTCACGAACAATCCATTTCGATGTCAACGTTCCGCCGGACGGCGAGAAAATCGTAACTTACACCGTGCAGTACAAATGGTGATTCCGGACCGTGGCGTCCAACGCTGCGAGTGGCCGGGACGGCCGGCGACGGAGGCAGGAAAACTGTCTCTGTCGCCGGGGCGCATGTGTGATTTCAATTGAGATGACTCATTCCGCTGCCCGCCGACGAGGCGAGTCGTTGTCGGGCGGCTTCCGCTTCAGGAGATCGATCGCCCGGCGGATGATGGGGTCGCCCTTTTCGATCTCATTCGGTTTCACTCTTACCACTATATCCGGCTTGATCCCGACGCCCTCCAGAACTCCACCGTCGGCCATGAAGTCTTTCCATGACGGGATGAACATCGTGACGTCGTTTTCCAGGGTCAGGGCCTTGGGGTTACCGCTGCTACCCGATGACTTGCCGCCGACAAGCGTTACGCCCTTTGCCTGCTTCATCATCAGTAGAAACGATTCGCAACTGCTCATGTTGTTCGGCCCCATCAGAATGATGACCGGGCATTTTATTCGCCGGTCTTCGGGGTTTCCCACGATCTTACGATCGATCATCGGTCCGAATCCGCCCTTCGCAGAGACGTCGCGATAACAGCATTTTGAGTACGTATGCTCGCCCTCGACGAACCATGACGCGACGTTTCTGGCGAAGGACTCGTCGCCGCCGCCGTTTGGTCGAACGTCCAAGATCAGTCCCTTCGACGGGCGAAGCTCCGCCAGAACCATTTGCAGGTCGCCTTGAGCGAGGTAATCGCCGCCCGACCAACTGAGAATCAGCAAGTAGGCGATACCTCCCCCCAGATCAGCCGTCAGGGCGAAACGATTTCTACGAGTCAAGGCGCCGATCTCTGCTTCAACGCCCTTGAGATTGAAGTTCGGCATGAAGTTGAGTTGGTAGGTTGCGGTCGTCTTATCTCGATATTGAATCCACAGGTGTGGGTCCTCGCAGACAGACAGCATCCCGGCAACCCGTTTGATCCAGACTTTCGTACTCTTCGACGCGAGAATCTTCTTTCGATGACTCTCGACAAGCCGATCCCAATCGATCTGTTTTCGGTCGTAGTAGGAATATCTGTCCCTCAATGCCTTGAGCAATTCGTCGAGGCTCTTCTCATTCAGCTCCTTCTGCGAAAGCTTCTTCGTGTCCGAAGCGGCCCTGGTGGTGAATTGCCATGGCGTCATTTCGAGCGGCACGCCCTGAGAGCTGCGAAAGCCCTTCGATGAAGGACAGTTCAGGTTCATCACATATTCGTGCTCGGGTTCGAGCTTGACCCTGAGGACAAAATTCCGTGCATCCTCCCAAACCGGATCGCCCCGCAACTTTGGGAACGAGTCACCGCCGCCGCAGACTGAATGCGACCCGATCTGCATATCGCGATCAAACTCGACGCGTAACTCGCGAATGGCCGGATCGACATCGGTTGAGCCGGGCTTTGGCGAAATACGCACGATCTGCGGTGCTTCCTGCGCGATCGCCATTGGCGCGAAGCACGGTAATCCGAATGCCAAGGCGAGCAATCGGCACGTTGTCGAGTTTTTTCGGCTCATATGATCGGCCTCGATCGTGATGATTTGTTTCCATATATTACCTGCCGAGGCCATCTCAGGCACGAAACATTTCGGTCCGCCCACTCAGCCGGAGCGCTTGGACCATCGGGCAAACCATGCAATAATCCTATTTGATGGGCTTCATTCAGAAATTTATCCCGCTGGCCTTGATTTATCCGGCCTACCTTCTTCTTCTGGCCGCTCTGGTTCCGACCGTCGTCTTGATGAGCCGGCGATCCTTGGCCGGCCTGGGAAGAGGCCGTCGGTTCGCCGCTGTTGTCGCGCGTTCGCTGCTGGTGACCTTGTTGATCTTGATTCTCTGCGGCGCTCAGCGCGTCAAGGTTGTCGATGATCGTGTAGTGCTGTTCATGCTGGACAAGTCGAAGAGCATCCCGAACGATCAGCAGGCGATGGCATTCCAGTTTGTCAAAGAATCCGCCGCTGCAATGCGACCGGGAAAGGACCGGATGGCGGTGCTCGCGTTTGACGGCCGAACTTCGATTGAACAACTCCCGACTGACGGCGTCAGAATCGACGGCATCAGTCCCGGGATCGATCCGAATGAAACCGATATCGCCGCTGCGATGCGCATGGCCGCGGCACTGGTGCCGGGGGATCAGTCCGCGCGAATTGTCGTCTTATCAGACGGCAACGAAACCATCGGCTCGGCTGAACACGAAGCCCAAACGCTGGCTGCCCTGAAACTGCCTGTCGACATCGTTCCGCTTGAGTATGAACACACAAACGAAGTGGTTCTGGAACGGCTTGATGCCCCGGCCTCGGCGCGGATCAACGAGACAATCTCGCTCGGGCTGGTGTTTCGCGCCAGACAGTTCGTGAGCGGGCGAGTTCGCATCCGTCACGGCGATCAGGAACTGAATGACGACACCGGCAAGCCGGGATTCCCTGTGACACTTCAGCCGGGCGTCAATCGAATGACGCTGCCCGTCAAGATTTCCAGCGAAGGCATCCACCGATTCAGCGCAGTTATCGAGCCGGACGATCTCGCCAGTGATGTGATCGCGCAGAATAACCGCGGCGAAGCATTTACACGCGTAGGCGGGAAAGACCGAGTCCTGATCATCGGCAACGACGATTCAGATGAGAAAGGAACTGAATTCCGATCGATGCAGGTTATCGCCGAGGCGCTTGCGGCGCAGGCGATTGAAGCCGATGTGACTGACGCAAAGCACACCCGACTCAATTCAGCAACCCTGTTTCCCTATGCGGCCGTCATTCTATCAAATGTGTCGGCGGTCGATATCGGTGACGACGGCCCCGAAGCGCTCGCTTCCTACGCTCGGGATCTTGGTGGCGGTCTGATTGTTCTTGGCGGCGATCAGTCGTTCAGTGTCGGCGGCTATTTCAATACCGCGCTCGAGGATGTCTTGCCGGTGGAGACGAATCGTCGGAAGCTCGTCACGCTTAATCTTGGCCTGATCCTGGTCATCGATCGTTCCGGCTCGATGGCCGGGACCAAACTCGTCCTCGCGAAGCAGGCGGCCGCGGCGTCGGCCAAGCTTCTGTCTTCATCGGATCGAATTGGCGTCATCGCGTTTGACACCATGTATGACTGGGCGGTCCCCCTGCGGTTGTGCAATAACAAGCAGGCCATACTTAATCACATCCAGACGATCGGGATTGGCGGAGGAACCAGCATGTATCCCGCCATGTGCGCGGCCATCAATGCCCTCGCGAATTCGCCGGTCAGCCTGAAGCACATCATCTTGCTGACGGATGGTCAATCGTTGCCCGGCGATTTTGACGGCGCTGCGGCTGACGCCATTACGAAGAACATCACGATCTCGACGATCGCGATCGGGGCGGACTGCGACTTCGCGCTTCTGAGCGGCATTGCTAAGACCGCAAACGGGCGTTCCTATCGCGCCGTCGACGGCAATCCGCTGCCGCGCATTTTCGCAAGAGAAACCATCATCGCCGGGCGCTCCAGCCTTCAGGAGAAGCGCTTCGTTCCGACGGTCCGCCCGAGCCTCGATGATCTTTACCTCAAAGCGATGGTCAGTGAAGGGCTGCCGCCGCTCGACGGCTATGTCGTCACGATTCCAAAGCCCTCGGCAAGCGTTTTGCTGACCAGCCGCACAGATCAGGGTGAGGATCCGATCCTCGCGCATTGGCAGGTTGGACTGGGCCGCACGCTCGCCTTCACCAGTGGCATGTGGCCGAAGTGGGGAAGCGAATGGATCAAGTGGCCCGCCTTCAGCCAGTTCTGGTCGCAGATCGTTCGCTGGGCATCTCGTTCCTTCGGTCGCCAGGATGCCATGGTCTGGACACGCGTAGAGGGTCGCAAAGCGGCCATCTCTGTGGAACTGGAAGAGCGTAATGAAATGGATTCCATGCCGGCCGCGCTCACGGCGCAGGTCGTCGATCCAAATTTCAAGGTCACGCCGGTGCTGCTCAAGCCGGTCGGACCGGGCCGTTACGAGGCGGAGTTCGAAACCTCCGCAGCCGGCAGCTACATTGTGAACGTCTTTCAGCAAGGTCGCGAGCTATCGAGTCTTGTGCGCGCGGGCGTGACGGTCGCTTACTCGCCCGAGTTCGCCGAGGTGCGGTCCAACACCGGTTTGCTGCGAAGTGTGGCCGAAACGACCGGGGGCCGCGTTCTCTCAACAGACGATCCGAAGAAGACCTTCGACGTGTCGGCATTCACAGAGTTTCGCACGCCGCGACCGATCGAGCGAGAGCTCTTCATCGCCACCATTGCCCTCCTCATTTTCGATGTGGCGGTACGGCGTATCGCCATTCGCAGAGAGGCGGTTGCCGAGTGGTTCGCGGCGCGCTTCGGACGAACACGCGTCATCGCGGCCGAGGCACAGCAACTGACGATGTCGGCCTTGCGTGATGCACGGGGTCGGGCACGGACTGATCGCATTCCAGAAGATGAGCATATCCCATCGAATGCCGTGAACCTGACACCACGGATCCCCTCTCGCACCTCGCAATCCGCTGAGTCTGCCGGGCCACCGATTACCGTTCCACGTGAGTTGCCGAAGCGATTCAAGGCGCCGACCGTCCCGCCGATTGATCTGAAGGCCGGCAGTGTGGCGCCGGCCTCCGATGCGCCGAAGTCTTCTGAGAAGGCCGCGTCACAGGGAAATGAACCGGGACAGAGTACGACGGCGCGTCTGTTATCGATCAAGCGCAAGCGTCAGTCCTGAGTCAGCGCGCGACTTTGTTCGCTCCATGGACCGAATCGCTGTTGGTCTGGCGAGAGTGCGGTGTGCCAGACAGAGTGGCATGGTATTCCCCATATTAGTGGGACACGTTGTTATTACCCCGGTCACTAAACGTTGAACATCCTCAACTGGCTGCATACTGCACCTCCTTTGCAAGGAAGTACCGTCGGACGAGTGTAGGTTGTCGTTTGGTATCTTGCAGATAGGCGGTGACATTCAGGATGAGTTCTTCCTGATCGACGGGTCGTTGACGGCCGATGGCATTGGCCTTCACGTCATGGTTGAGATATTCGTCGGGATTCAGTTTGAGCTTCCCCACTGTTAGTGGACACCCAGAAACGCGAGAATGATTTTCGCGGGAGGTGTCCGATGAGTCGAGAGAAAGCCCGTCGAAAGTACACGAGGGATTTCAAGGCCCAGGCCGTCGAGCGTTGCCGGCAGCCGGGGATGACGGTGATTCGCGTGGCGGGCGATCTGGGGATTGCCCCGAACGCGCTGTATCGCTGGAAGAAAGAGCTGGCGGAGAGCGGCGCCGATGCCTTTCGCGGTCATGGCAAGCGCACGGCGGCCGATGCCGCGAAGTGAATGAATGAGTTAGCATCGACGGCCGCGTGAGCCGCCTCGCGCCGGCAGGTCAGGGCGGAGCGATTCGCTGCCGATTCAATCTGAACGATGCGCACGCCGCTGAGGAATCTTCCTTAATAAGCCTCGAATTGGCGCTTTCCGACTCGGCGTCTTCCCCATGCCGATCTCCACTTTCGGCGGATTATTTCGTCAAACGCGACGGAATTCCCCGGCGAACGCGTCACCGGTGCGACCGAATCCGCCATTGTGGAATGCCACTTGCCAGGTGATGGGCAGCACGCAAGCCCTCTGCGCAGCAAGCGGACGGTCGGTGCAATCAGATCGCTGAGCCTCTTCCGGAGCTCATCATGATCGAGATTACGATACACGGCCGAGGCGGACAGGGTGGCGTGACATTGGCAAAGCTGATCGCGACGGCTCACTTCCTGAAAGGCTTACATGCCCAGGCGTTCGGCGTCTATGCCGCGGAGCGTTCCGGCGCCCCCCTCCAAGCCTATGTTCGAATCGACGACGACGAGATCACCATTCATAATCAGGTCCAGAATCCGGATCATGTCATCGTCCTCGATCGCACCCTGATCGGTCCGCAAATCCTCATCGGTCACAAGCCGCAGGGCTGGATCGTGTTGAACACGCCGCAGCCGGCAGTCATATTTGCCGAGCTGTTTCCCGGCCGGAATGTCGCGGTCGTCGATGCCACATCGATCGCTGTGGAGAACAACCTGGGCACACGCACCGTCCCGATTGTGAACACTGCACTGCTCGGCGCGGTGTGCCGGGTTCTTGAATTAACCTGGGAGGACGTCGACGCCGCGATCCGCCACCTTCGATTCGACGATGTCAACGTCCGTGCCGCGCGCCAGACTTATGAGAGAATCGAGCGGACACGGCTCCCTGGCGAAGCAAGATGCGCTACGGCCGCAGTCATACCTGGTCGTCCGATCGGTCTGCTTGATCCTCAGGTTGGCGCAGCGCCGAAGCTGCGAACCGGGAACTGGGCGACTCGCCGCCCCGAGCGCCAGGGTCTTGTCGCGCCTTGCGCCCATGCGTGCCCGGCTGGCAATGACATTTCGGCCTTCATCGCGGCCGTGGTTCGCAGCGATCCGGACGAGGCGCTGCGAACGTTGCTGAGAACCTCGCCGCTGCCCGGCGTATGCGGACGCGTCTGCCCGGCTCCTTGCATTGACGCCTGCAATCGAAATGAGTTCGACGAACCGGTGCATGTGCGCGAGCTTGAGCGATATGCGGCGGATCACGGCGAACTGCCCGAGGGAACGTCGCCCTGGCGCAGTCAGCCGATTGCGGTGATCGGCTCCGGTCCGGCGGGGCTCAGTTGCGCCTATCACCTGGCGCGACTCGGCTATCCGGTGACTGTTTATGAAGCCGGTGTTCAACTCGGCGGACTACTGCGGACCGGTATTCCGATCTATCGATTGCCCCGAGAGGTTCTTGATCGCGAGATCGGCCACATCCTCGACCATGGTGTCACGGCCGTGACAGGCATCACGGTCACTCGCGACCGGCTTGACGAAATTTCGCGTCAATTTGCGGCCGTATTTGTCGCCGTCGGGCTTCAGAAATTTCGTTCACTGGACCTGGGCACCGCGGTGAGCAGCTCCGTCATTGAAGGAATTGAGTTTCTGGATCGGGCGCGTCGCGGCCGCATCTCCTGCAAGGACCAGCGTGTGGTCGTCGTGGGCGGAGGCAACACCGCGATCGACGCGGCGCGCACTGCTTTGCGGCTCAGCGCCCGAAGCATTCGGGTGCTCTACCGCCGGACGAGAAAGGAGATGCCGGCAATTCGCGAGGAGATTGAAGAAGCACTCGCGGAGCGGATTGAGATTTCTGAACTGGTGCTGCCGACCAGCCTGCGCCCCGACCATTCTGGGCACGTACTCACTTGCAGCCGCATGCGACTGGGCGAGCCGGACGAGTCCGGTCGCCGTCGACCGCTGATCGACACCTCTGAAGGCAGTACGTTCGAAATCGGTTGCGACGTCGTTATTCTCGCGCTGGGACAGGCGGCGGACCTTTCCATACTGCCGGCGGGCGCGACGATCGAAGAGAACCGAACGCTCGGCGGCCACAACGGCTCACCGATCATTCTGGGAGGCGATTTCGCAACCCAGGACGGCACGGTCGCTCACGCCATCGGCAGCGGCCGACGAGCGGCCATGCGAATACATCGATCGTTGACGGGCGAAGACCTGCTGCCTGAGCTCGGTCGACCAATTGCCACATCGGGCATGGTTCGTTCCCACATGTTCAGCCATTCCCCGGCGGAACTTGCAGTCGAGTTGCCGCCGGACGATCGACGCCGCACCTTCGACGAAGTGCGGCTTGGTTACGTCGACGACCTGGGACGAAGCCCTGCCCTGGCTGAGGCATCCAGGTGCTTTAGCTGTGGCACCTGCACGGATTGCGGTCGATGCATCGAGTACTGCCCTGAGGGAATCCTCGTTCAGGGTCGAGACGGCTGCTACAACTTTAATTACGACTATTGCAAAGGCTGCGGCGTGTGCGCGTCGCAATGTCCGCGCGGTGTGATCCACATGACCGACCTCTGAGTTCAGGAGAGTCTACATGGCGAGAGAGCTGCTTACCGGAAACGCGGCTGCCGGTTACGCGCTGGCGATGGCTGGCCAGGCCAATCGTAAAGCCCGTGGCTGCTGCGGTGGGGCCTATCCGATCACGCCCCAGACCGAGATCATCGAATTTCTCCGGGCATTCGAGTTCGAGAAGGGTCAAATCGTTCCGGTGGAGTCCGAACACAGCGCCATGGCGGTTTGCATTGGCGCCTCGCTTGCCGGCGCCCGCGCGTTCACCGCAAGCTCCGCGAACGGGCTGGCGTATATGACGGAAAACGTCTTCGCGGCAGGTTACTTCCGGCTGCCGATTGTCATGGTCGCAGTCAATCGAACGCTGGGTCCGCCGTGGAACATCTGGACGGACCAGGGTGACAGCCTCGCACTGCGGGACGCACCCTGGATTCAGCTGTATGTTGAGTCTCATCAGGACCTCGTCGATACGATCCTCGTCGCTTTTCGGTTGGCCGAGGACCCGCGAGTGCTTCTGCCGGCGATGGTGTGCATGGACGGATTCATACTTTCGCACACGCAGATGGTGGCCAATCTGCCGGAGCAGAATCAGGTCGATCGCTATCTCCCGATTTGCCGGGTGCCTCACCGGTTGCGGCACGAGCATCCCGCGACCATCGGCGGACTGGCCTGGCCGCGCGAAACGGAGCACATGCGGCACGAAATTCAGGAAGCGATGGTCCGGGTACTCGATGTATTGCCCGACACACTCGACGAATTCGAACACGTTTTCGAGCGGCGTCCGAAAGGCGTGATTTCCCCTGAGTTTGTCGAGGATGCCGAGACCGTGATTATCGCGTCCGGCACCATGGCGAGAACGGCACGCAACGTCATTCACGCCCGACGCGAACACGGGGAGCGCATCGGGCTGATCAGTACGAAGCTGTTTCGCCCGTTTCCTCGCGAGGCATTTCGACGGTTACTGCGGGGCAGGCGCAGAATCGCGGTTCTCGATCGAAATCACTCTCCCGGTTCGGGCGGAATCTTCGGACAGGAAATTGCGGCATCGTTGCAGACGTTCACCGGAGCGCTCATACAGAATTACATCGTCGGACTGGGTGGCGGAGATGTGACACCTGCTGTCATCAATCGGGTGATTGACGATCTCGCCTCGCGAACCGTGGCGGTCGACCCGATCTGGGAGGAGGTGATGGCATGACTCACATGACCACAGTCACCGCGTGCGATCACATTCTCAGAGCCGGCAATACAAACTGCGCCGGCTGCGGAATGTCCGTGGGCTTGCAGTTACTTGAGCAGGGACTCGGCGCGACACGACCGACCCTCGCTATACCGGCCTGTTGTGGCATTGTGACGGCTGGGGCGTTTCCGACATCGGGCTATGCAGTGCCTGTCGCTGCGACGACATTCGCCAGCGCGCCGGCAGTCGCCACCGGACTTTCAATCGTCTACGAGCTGAATCGGGACCCACATCCGGTCGTATGCTGGGCAGGCGATGGCGGGACGTATGACATCGGCATCGCAACTCTGTCAGCCGCCGCTGAACGAAACGAAAATATCATCTACATCTGCTACGACAACGAGATTTACGGAAACACGGGCGGGCAGCGAAGTTCCGCGACTCCGGAAGGCGTACGCACCTCAACGACACCGCGCGGCAAGGCGGAGCGCAAGAAGGATATCTTGGCGATCATGGCAGCGCATCGCATTCCCTACGCAGCCACCTTGAGTGTCGCGCATCGCGATGACTTTCTTCGAAAGGTTCGCACCGCACTTTCAATACGAGGCTTTCGATTTCTACTGATGTTGTCGCCCTGCCCAACAGGTTGGAAATCGGAACCGGAAGAGAGTGTTGACCTGATCGATCTGGCAGTGCGATGCGGGCTGTTCCCGCTCATTGAGATTTTCGACGGACGTCGCTATCGGATCAATGTGCGGCCCGACGGCACCCCACTCGATGCGTACACGTCGCGACAACGCCGATACGCCTCGACCGAAATCGATATGGACCGCCTCAAAGCGTCAATCGCGGATGACTGGCAGCAATTGGATATGCTCGCGAGGGTGTTCCCTGCGAAATGATAGCGCGCCGAAGGATATATTCTCGGTCATATCGAGGCCCTATCCGCTTCGTTTCAGCCGCACCGGGCGGAATGGCCTGTGGTGGATTCGGACCGCATCCTGAAACGCTTCATGTTGTGTATTGGTCGTTCGACAGCGATCGGAGTGCCAGAAACCACGCACTGCGGACGTTGTTGAAGTACCTTATTACTTTCGGACCTTGAATTCCGATGCATCGGCATAAGATGAGGTATGAAAACCGCCCTGCTCGACCTGCGCGACGTTGCGTTACGCAGTCTTCATCGCATGTATCGTGCGGAGGACGGTGTCTTCGCATTCCGCCTGCGCCGGGTCGACGGCCGCGACCGTCTCGAAGGCATAAGCCTCCGTTATACGGCCATGGCGCTGACGGGACTATGCGGCGAGGATTCCGCGATCTCACGAGATATCCTCCGCGGCGAATCCATCGACGACGCGTGCTCGCGCATGATCGAATTGTCACGGTCTACTGACAATTTCGGTGATGTCGCGGCGGTGGCATGGGCCGCCGCGAAGCTGAAACACGGGCATCTCACGACGGCTCTACGGTATCTACGCCAGCTTGAGCCAATCTCCGATCGACATCCCACCGTTGAGCGAGCCTGGGCGTTAACGGCGCTGTCGATCGGGCCAGACGGTATGTCGGATCCGACTCTGGCTCAGTTCCTGGCGCGGGGCCTGCTCGATTGCTTCAATCCCCGAAGCGGTGTGTTTTCGCATCAGTCTCCGAAATCCGGAAAATCGCGCCTGCGTTCGCATGTCGCCTGCTTCGCCGATCTGGTCTATCCGACGATCGCGCTGTGCGAATACGGCCTGCGCGCCGGCGACATGACTTCGCTTGCGGCGGCCCGGCGATGCGCCGACCAGATGTGCAATACGCAGGGCGAGAACGGGCAATGGTGGTGGCACTTCGACGCACGTACCGGCGGCGTCATCGAGGAGTATCCCGTTTATGCCGTGCATCAGGATGCAATGGCTCCGATGGCGCTGTTCGCTGCCGAGAAAGCCTTTGGAATTGGGTACCAAGACGCAATTCGTCGAGGGCTTGAATGGCTGGCCCACGCGCCGGAGATCGACGGCGCCCTGATCGACCGGCAGAGCGACGTGATCTGGCGAAAAGTGGCTCGACGCGAGCCGAACAAGCTCTCACGCGGCCTTAATGCAGCATTCAGCGCGGTTCATTGCGGGTGGAGGGCGCCCGGCTTGGATCGATTCTTCCGACCCGTTCGAATTGACCATGAAAGCCGGCCCTATCACATGGGCTGGATTTTGCACGCGTGGCCGACGGAACGAGTGGAGGAATTCTCATCGCGATGTCTGGGAGAATTCCATGAATCACACAACGACAACCTGGCTGACGCGTCATTTGTTTGATGTGCGAATCGACGCAGTGACGACGCAGCAAGTACTCAATGCGGTCGATGATGCGATCAAGCGGCGAACGCGCCTGCTTATCAGTGTCGTGAACGCGGCCAAGATGGTGAACATGGATCGCGACCCGGCCCTGCGCCGCGCCGTTCTCGGAGCCGACCTGATTCTTGCCGACGGCATGTCGATCGTGTGGGCCTGCCGGCTTTTTCGCTCGCCATTGCCGGAACGCGTCGCGGGAATCGACCTGATGCGCTGTATGCTTGAACGCTGCGATCGCAACGGCCATGCGGTTTACCTGCTAGGGGCGGAGGAAAACGTGCTGGCGGTCGCTCGTGAGCGCGTTGCCCAAGACTACCCCGGCGCGCGAATCGTCGGTTCACGGCATGGCTATTACCCGGCCACTGACGAAGCGCAAGTGGCGGAGAATATCCGAGATGTAAAACCGGACATCCTTTTCGTCGCCATGTCGTCGCCGCGAAAGGAAAGATTCATCGCAAAGTGGGCACACAGGATGGACGTGCCGGTTTACCACGGCGTCGGCGGCGCGTTTGACGTGTTAGCAGGCAAAGTGCGGCGCGCCCCGAAGGTCATCCAGCGCATGGGACTCGAATGGGCCTTCCGCGCGGCACAGGAACCACGAAGGTTGCTGAGCCGGTATCTCGATACGAATACCGTCTTCGCCGCAAAAGTTATGCAAGAAGCGTTGCAACGAAGTCGGCGCGTCCTCTTCGGCATTGATGCACCTGCAAAGGCAGCCATCCGGCCTCTGCGCGTTCGTCATCATTAGGTCGCCCGGTCTTCATCGGAGTTGAGAACCCGAGCGATCCACGGCGTGACGGACGACCGCGAGAAAAATAGAGCGTCAAGATGCAGCGAAGAAACGACAGGTTACAAGACGACATCGCCAACAGTACGGTCCGTGTCGTACTGTTGACCAGCAGCCTCGAACGCGGCGGCGCAGAGCGGCAGGTTGTCGAACTGGCCAACGCGCTGGACTCGTCGCAATACCACGTGCATGTCGTCTCGCTCTCGACCGAGAACCCGCTCGCGTCTGATCTGCGTGACGCGGCGTCACGCCTCGTCGTCGTTCCCAAGCAGCGAAGGTTCGACTTGCCACTTGTGTTCAAGATCGCGCGGCTCCTGCGGAAGCTTAAGGCCGACGTGGTGCACTCATTCATGTTTGATGCAGAAATCGTGGGCCGATTGTCTGGTCGCCTCGCTCGGGTACCGGCCGTAGTCTGTTCAAACCGCTGCCCGCATCATGGACGCGGCCGCTTCAAGCGATGGGTTTCGCGTGTCACCGAACCATGTTTTGACGTGATGATCGCGAACTCATGGGCCGGAATGGCATTCGAGCGTGATGAACAGGGTGTCGGTGCCAACAAGCTTTGCGTCGTGCCCAATGGCATTGACGTGAACCGATTCTTTCCCGGCAGACGGGAAGATATTCGTGCGGCGCTGGGAGTCGGGCCGGAAACAGTAGCCATCGGCATGTTCGCCCACTTTCGCGGCAACAAGGATCATGCGACTCTGATCAACGCGTTCGCCGGCCTGGCGCGCGGACCGCGACCCGTCCGACTGATTCTGGTTGGCGGTGCGGATGGAGCCGGCCCTGAATTCATTCACGGACAATGTCGCGCCCAAGTCGATCGCCTCGGCCTCACGGATCAGGTGTCGTTTCTCGGCGCGCGATCGGACGTGGCCGATCTCTATCATGCGATGGACGTCAAAGCCCTCAGCACGCTCTTTGAAGGCACTCCCAACGCCGTACTTGAGGCGATGGCATCGGGACTACCGGTCGTCGCGAGCGACGTATGTGACAATCGCCGAATCGTCCAGGACGGCGTAAATGGCTTCATCGTTCCGCCACGGGACTCGATCACACTCGCCGATCGGCTGAAACGACTCGTTGATGACGCCGATTTGCGCGCCCGACTTGGCGCATCTGCCCGCCAACGTGCGGAGAGGGAGTACTCCGTGTCGACACTGGCTCGCCGGACCGCGGCCGTTTACCTGAGCGTGCTCCCAGACAAATGTCCGTCACGAAACACACCCCGGCTTGCAGGCACGACCGGAGGCGACGCATGATGGCTGATCTGCGAACGCGCCTCCACGCAAAGGTTCTGATGCCGCTCGCCTATCGCATGATGCGCGATCGACGATTCGAACTGATCGATGCGCTGTTGGCGCGCGATGCATGGTCGCGCGAGGAGATCAGGACACACCAGGCGAAACAATTGGCTCGCCTATTCCGGATATGCCGCGATCACAACGGCTACTGGCAAACGAAGTTCGTCCGTCATGGAGTGAATCCAGACGGTTCCAATCCGCACGCGGAGCTTGCAAAATTACCGATTCTTACCAAGGACGAGGTTCGAGCGAACTGGCGTGCGATGCGATCGTCGCATCTGCCCGACTCTCACGTGGTCCTTGAGTCGTCGGGCGGTTCCACGGGGAAACAAGTCAATCTCTATCAGAGTCGGTACTATCGCACGATTCACGCGGCGAACGAATATCGATCGCGAGCATGGATGGGATTGCAGCCCGGCGAGCCCTACCTCTGCATTCAGGCGAACGGCGCTTACATTCGCGGCCAAAGACGGCTGCTGCGTACGGTTCGAACTGCAATGGAGCGAGGCTTCCTGATCGACGGCCTCCAGATCGACCCTTCGTTCGTTCGCGGCCTGCTACGCGAGGCGGCCGCTCGCCGTCCGGTACATGTTTTCGGCTATACAACGCCAATGGTCGCAATCGCCCGGATCGCTCGCGAGCTCAAACTGGACTGGAACAGCGTCCGGGCTGTGAGCACCACGGCCGAGCGTCTTTTCGACGCCGATCGTGCGATCCTCGAAGAGACGTACGGAGCGCCGGTTTTTGATCGGTACGGCAGCCGCGAAGTGAACTCCATCTCCATGCAGTGCACGGCCGGCTGTCATCATATTTTTGCTGATCTGAACGTGGTCGAGTTCTTGCCGATTGATGATGCCGAAGAGGATATGAATGCCGTCATCGTGACGCCGCTCGACAACGAGGCTATGCCGCTCTTCCGCTACCGAAGCGGAGACGAGGCCGCGCCGATCGACGGAGAATGCATATGCGGTCGGGCGCTGCCGCTCATGAGCGGATGCCGGGGGCGAATCGCCAACAACTTCGTCACCACCGACGGGCGACTGATCAACGGCGGATACTTCTCGCGATTCTTCCACGGCGATCCAAGCGTGCGGTCTTTTCAGTTTCATCAGACCGACGTACGCCACATCGATATCTACGTCGCTCTCGACGGACCTACAACTTCTGAACAACGAGAGCAGTTGGAACGCATACGGAAACAAATCGACCAGGACTATCCGAATCAGTTCGAGACAACCCTGCATCTGGTCGATCACATTCCCCCACGAAAGAGTGGTAAACACTTGTTCACAATTTCCGATGTCCTCCTGAATCAATAACGAAATGTTAGGCCGAGCATTGGCGCTTCGGATCGATAACGCGGTGCGTGAACTAGCATGAAGACGTGGCTCGAATCCATCCTGGCACAAGCGCTCGTCACGATCATCCTGACGGTGACGATGGCGGCGACCGCGCTCGGAAGCCGGGTGCGCGCGTGGTTCTGCAAGGCCGGGGCGCGAACGGTCGCGGACCGCGACGGCATTGATGTCGTCATGGCAGGTACATTCTACAACGGCGGATGGTTTCGATCCCATGTCATGCCCCTTGTTCACTGCAATCGCGTCAGGCGGATCTTGGTCGTTTGTGACCAACCGCTCGATGCGATTGACAAGGTCGTCTATCGAACCCCATCCCCGTTTCTGATGCGTGTGCTCGGCCGGACGCTCGCTCGATTCTTGATGCTGATGCGCGTTGCGCGGACCGCGCGGCCGCAACTTCTCATGGGCTACCACATTATGCCAAACGCCCTCATGTGCCTTGTGGCGGCGCGATGGTTCGGCGTTCTGGCGGCGTATCAGATGACCGGTGGACCTGTGCAGGTGATCGGCGGCGGAATTGGCAGCGAGAACACGCTCCTGCGGCGGCAGCGACGATTCTCTGCGTTCCGTGAGCGTCTGATGATTCGACTTGTACGGGCGTTCGATCTCGTCATTGTTCGCGGGCAATCGGCCGCGGAGTACATTAACTCGATCGGCGCGGGTGATCGTTGCCGAATCATTCCCGGAAGCATTGCCGACAGATTCGCCGAGCCGCACAACTCTCCTCGGCCTGTCGATGACGCGATTGATCTGATCGCCGTCGGACGGCTCGTCGATGTGAAGCGATATGACCGCCTGTTGAACATCGTCGCAAGGCTGCGGCATATCATTCCGGGCGTTCGCGTGGCGATTGTCGGGGACGGACCCGAAGAGTCGAAGCTTCGAGATCATGCGTCGCGGCTCGGTATTTCGCAACACATCGTCTTCATGGGGAAGCGAGACGATGTCGATCGACTCTTGCCTAGCGCTCGTGCCTTTATCATGACATCCGAAAACGAGGGACTCTCCATCGCCATGATGGAAGCCATGGCAGCCGGCCTGCCGGCGATCGTTCCCGCCGTCGGAGAACTTGGCGATCTCGTCCGGGATGGCGAGACCGGCATCATTATCAATCCGGAAGAAACTGATGCTACCGCAGAGAAAATCGCGTCGCTCCTGAATAATGCCGATCTCCTTAAGAAGCTCTCTCGCCGGGCTCCACAGACGGCCCTAGCCCATGCAAGCGTCCCGGCCGTGGCACGGAGATGGTGCGACTCCTTTGATTCGTTAGACGGATATGATCGCAGTGTCTGTGCGAATCCATCGCAACCTCGACGCAGTGCGCCGGCGGATGTACCCGTGGTTGCGCCCGAATCGACCCTGCGGCGCCTTACGCTGATCACCACCGTCGCGCTGGCGGTGCGTTTGCTCTTCTGCTTTGTGGCGGTCCCCTCGCTGAATCTCCGTACCGGTCCTTCTCAGCCGGATTTCTACTCCTCAACCGACGGCTACGTCCAGATCGCCAGGACGTTAATCGAGCACGGGAAATATGCATTCAGCGCCGACGCCCCGCCGACAACCTACCGCGCGCCGATGTTCCCTTTCGCGCTGGCCGCGGTTTACGCACTTCTGGGTGACATCGGCACGGCAGTTCTGTTGGTAAATTGTCTGGTGTCAGCACTAACTTGCGCGTTTGTGTTCCTGATTGCGAAGCGTTTCGTCGGTGAGCGCGCCGGCTTCATGCTGACCGTGCCGGCGATCTTCTTCCCATTGTCAATTTACTACTGCACGAGCGGCTTCTCTGATACGTTTTTTGCGTTTGCAGTCAGCCTGTACGCGCTCACATTGTTGCGACTTGTTCAGAGACCGACCGCCGCAAACGGTTTCCTGCACGGTCTTGCTTTCGCGTTCGCAGCATTGACAAAGGCCGTTATCCTTCCGATACCGTTTATCATCGGCGCATACCTGATCGTGCGGACGAAATTGAGAGGCGCGTCGGAAATGCGTCAATCATTGCGTGCCGGACTCATCAAGCACCTCGTCACGGCGATTTGCGTTGCGACGGCATTCATCTCGATCTGGACCGCGCGCAACCTTGTCGTCGCGAATCAGTTGATCCTGATCACGGGCGGCACTGGCTACAACGCGCTGATCGGAAACTTCATGATCGAGGAGTGGAGCGATTGTGACACGAGTCTTGCCTACGGACGCGCTCGCGCCATCGAATACGTCCGCAAAACACACGGAGCCGCGATTTACAATCACCAACTTCGCCCCACGAATTATCTGGACGTGCCAGCCGATATCGATCATCTCTACGGACGCGCAGCGCTTGACATGATGTTTGATTCACCGTTCCTCATGTTTCGAAAACTGGCAGTCAATTCCGTACGTTTTTGGTACTTCTCGTCAGGTGCACTCAAATCGGTCGCGAACGGCGTCGTCAATGGCGTCCTGTTGCTGTTTGGAATTATTGCGCTACCCGGCCTACATCGAAATCGAGGGTTGGAGACGGAAATATTCGGACTATTTGTCTTCGCCTTCGTGGTCCTCTATTCGATGATTATTGTCCATTCCTCACGGTTCTGTTTGCCGATGGTGATGTTGATTGCGCCTGCGGCTTCGATTGGTGCGGCTCGTCTGACGACGTGGCTTCGACCGGCCTCGCGCATCGGCGCGGCTGCTGCGTTTGGATAATTACCCGGCGGTCTCATCGACCCGCTCGCACCGGTTAGCGGCTCAATGCGGATGCGTTGAGATCGTTTTCAAAGATCTGCCTGTCGCCGACGAGTTGTTGATTGCAGGCAGCCCGGCGGCATAACTTTGGTTGGGGGCATGAGAGCGATATCCCGAAAAAACCTGTGGGAGCGCACGCCGCTGTCCGTGAAGCGCGGCATCGGATGGGTGATTAGCCATATCCCGCCGCAATGGCTTCTCGGCAGGCGGTTTCGTTCACACCTCGCCTTCGCGCAGGCCGTGGACCATTGGAGCGCGGATGAAACGCGCGCCGAGCAGTTGTATCGTCTACGCCGGATCCTGACGCTGGCATCGCAGAAATCACCATATTACAGGCGCGTTTTCAAAGCGATCGGATTCGACATTCGCGAACTGAAGTCTCCTGAGGACATCGCGGACCTGCCGCTCATCGACAAATCGACCATTCGTGCACACGGCCGCGAAATGATGACCACATTGCCTGGATCAGCCGGCGTGGATTTTGTCTCGACTGGCGGATCAAGTGGCCAGCCGCTGGGATTCCACATCGGTGCCGATCGATCCGCGGTTGAGTACGCCTATCTTGTCGCCGGCTGGCAGCGTGTCGGATACACACCCGAGAGCGTGCAGGCGGTCTTTCGCGGACAGGTCGTAAGCCCGGACGCAACGGGGCTTCGACATGAATATGACCCCATTCTTCGCCGTCACGCGTACAGTAACTTTCACATGAGCGACGCCGAGATCTGGCGATATCTCACGCACATCTCGACAATCGGGCCGTGCTTTCTGCATGTGTACCCTTCGTCCATTGCAGCGATCACGCGTTTCCTCGTGCAATCCGGACAGGAGGCTCCGCGCAACGTGCGCGGCATCCTCGCCGGTTCCGAAATGGTTCACGCCGCCGATCGCGACGCCACCGAACGCCTCTGGGGCGTGCGCTATTTCTCCTGGTATGGCCACAGTGAAAAACTTGTTCTCGCCGCGGAGTGCGAACACTCAAACGACTACCACGTTTGGCCGACGTACGGTCACTTTGAACTGCTTGACGAACACGGCCGACCGGTGACAACGCAGGGACAGGTAGGCGAAATCGTTGGAACCGGATTCATCAACACGGTCACGCCCTTTATTCGCTATCGCACCGGCGACTATGCAACCTATGTCGGAAACACGTGCAGTCACTGCGGCCGTCATATGCCGATCATCCGAGACATACAAGGTCATCGCACACAGGAGTTGCTCGTCGCGATCGACGGCTCATTGATCGCGTGGACGGCGATCAACATGCACGACGAAACCTTTAATGCAGTAAGGCAGTTTCAGTTTCGACAGCATACGCCGGGCTGCGCGACGCTCCGGGTCGTGCCGTGGACCAAACTTACGGACGTGCAACTGCATCGAATGCGACGCAATCTGGAGCGAAAGCTCGCGGGACGAATTCACTTTGATATCGAGCCCTGCGAAACGATCGAACTCACTCAGCGCGGCAAAAGCACATACGTCGATCAGCGGATCGACCTGGAGACGTATCTCAGCGGAAAAACCGAAACTCACACGGCTTGCGAAGTCAGGTAGGCAACGTGCGTTAGCGCTTTGGCACGGTACGGGAGCGGACAGGCATGAGGCAGATCGTTCAAAACTATCGCTCCGGCGCGCTCTACCTCGAGCATGTGCCGACGCCGCTTTGCCGGCCCGGAAGCGTCCTCGTCCGCACTGCATTTTCCCTGGTGTCAAGCGGAACCGAACGCATGAAGGTGGACCAGGCTCGTATGAATCTGATCGCCAAGGCCTGTTCGCGCCCGGACAAAGTCAGACAGGTCGTGGAGAGTATCCGCTCAACCGGACTGAGGGAAACCATTCAGAAGGTGCGGGAACGACTAGGTGCGCTGACGCCGCTCGGATACAGTCTTGCCGGTGTGGTTGAAGAGGTCGGAGCGGGTGTGGATAACCTGCGCATCGGCGATCGCGTAGCCTGCGCGGGCGAAGGCGTCGCGATGCACGCGGAATTCGTTTCGGTCCCCCGGAATCTCTGCGTTCGCATTGCTGACACGATTTCGATGCAGGATGCCGCGTTCTCCACCGTTGGCGCAATTGCGCTGAACGGAGTGCGCCAAGGGGGCGTCGGCCTCGGAGATTGCGTTGTCGTCATCGGACTGGGCCTCGTCGGACTGCTGGCGGTACAGGTGCTCAAGGCGGCGGGTTGCAAAGTAATCGGCATCGATGTCGATGCACAGAAGCTCGAACTTGCGCGGCAATGTGGCGCTGACATCGCAGTGGCACGTCAGGATGCTGGCGTGGAGGCGGTTGTACTCGAAGTCACCAACGGTGTCGGTGCGGACGCCGCCTACATCGCGGCCAGCACCCGCAGCGCCGATCCGCTGGATCTAGCTGGAAAGATCTTGCGCGATCGCGGGCGCGTCATCATCGTCGGAATGGTGCCGGTTCATGCCGATTGGCAGACCTACTACAGCAAAGAGCTTTCCGTTGTCATGTCACGGTCGTACGGACCGGGACGCCACGATCCCGCTTACGAACAGAAAGGCGTCGATTACCCGATCGGCTACGTTCGCTGGACCGAAGGTCGCAACATGGAGGAGTTTCTACGCCTCGTCGAATCCGGCGCGGTCAGTCCTTCCAGACTCGGCCCGAGCGTATTCAAGTTTGCCGATGCTCCCATCGCTTATCGCGAACTGCATGAATCGCCCGGCCGACACGCCGTGGGCATGCTTTTTGAATACTCCTCCAGCGCGCCGATCCAGCGGAAAATCACGCTCCCGAGAACCTATCTCAACGGCCAGCTCTCCGCCGGGCCGGTCGGCATTGGTCTCATCGGCGCAGGACATTTCGCAACCGCGACGCTGATCCCGGCATTGAAGAAGGCTCCGAACGCGCGCCTGATTTCCGTCTGTTCAGCAGGCGGACTGTCCGCAGCCAGTGTAGCCAGGCGACACGCATTCGAGAACTCTTCCACGGATTACCGCGCTCTGCTCACCGATCCTCAAATCGATGCAGTCGTCATCGCCACGCGTCACGACACCCACGCGCGATTCGTCTGTGAAGCCCTCGAAGCCGGCAAACATGTATTCGTCGAAAAACCGCTCGCCCTGTGCCATGACCAGCTTGAAGCGGTGATCGCCGCTCGTGCCGGATGCGCCAAGCTGGTCATGCCTGGATTCAATCGCCGATTCAGTCCGCTGTCGGCCGCCGTGAAGAACCACTTCGCGGGCCGAAACACGCCGCTGGAAATCGTCTGTCGCGTGAACGCGGGAAAGGTCGGCGGAGAATCATGGTACGAGGACCCCGAACAAGGCGGCTGGCGGATCATCAGCGAAGGTTGCCATTTCGTTGACCTTATTCAATACATCTGCGGATGTCAGCCGGTTCGCGTCTTTACTGAAATGATCGGTGGCAGAACGCCGGGCGCACAGAACGCGAACTGTTCCACCGTGATGCGCATGATGGACGGCTCAACCGCGTCGCTCGTTTATGTCGCGAACGGCGATCCGTCCATCGGCAAGGAACGCATCGAAGTCTTCGGGCAGAACAAGTCAGCCGTGATCGATAACTGGAAGACCGCGTACCTTGTAGCGGGCGGCAAGACGCGAAGAATTCGAGGCCGCGGCAAGGGCCACGTCGAAGAAATGGCTGCATTCTTCCATGCGATTCGCTCGGCCAGCGAAGTCGCACTGCCGTTTGAGGACGCCGTGTCAGCGACGGTGGCGACCTTCGCCATTTCGGAATCAATGGTGACGCAACAGCCGGTGACATGCCGTCGCCGCGAACAGATCGCTTGCGGGCCGAGAAATGAGGCCACACTGCTCGCGAACAGCATCGACCCGATTTGCGAGATCAGCCAAACCGGGCAGCCGGAGGATCGATCGCTAGGAAGGCCGTGAACTGCGGCCCCGCGGAGGTTAAATGAAACCGAACGACTCCATCAGGAAATGCAACGCGCTTCGCGATCGCTACTATCCCCGTGAGGAATGGCCGGGTCTGCGATATGAAGCCGCGGTCGCAGCCAGCGCGGACGATGGTGCGGTGCTGCTCGAAATCGGCTGCGGACGCGAGGGCCGGCGGCTGGCGCGCATGGCGCTGGGATTTGGTCTGGGAATCGGGATTGATATGGAAATCGCCGGGCAGCTCGACGAGCTTGGCCGATCGCGTCTGATCAAAGGTGATGCCCATCGCATCGCGCTACGCGATGCCTCAGTCGATGTCATCGCCATGGCCAATGTCGCGGAACATCTCGCCGATCCCGCGGAGGTGTTTCGCGAGTGCTCGCGAATCCTCAAGCCATCAGGTCGCTTGATCATCATGACCGTCAATCGGCTATTTCCTCCGATCGCAATCGCGCGGGCGCTGCCACATGTCCTTCGGCAAACGCTGAACCGTTTCGCGTCCGGGACAGTCGAACATGACACGTTTCCGGCGTACTACAGGGCGAATTCCGCAGGCGTGCTGGCGGAACTCGCGCTCGATGCAGGATTGGAGGTTGATGAGATCAAGTACATTACCCACCACCCCCACTATCTCATGTTTTCCACTGTCGCCTATCGACTTGGCGTTCTGCTTGAGCGCACCATTCGGCCGATTGAAGGTCTTCGGCACCTGATCCTTGCAGTATTCACCAGACCGCGGCTCGCCGCTCCTGTTGGACCGTCTCGACCGGAGTACGCGCGATGAACAAGCAGGACATGCGCACCGGCGATCAGGCAACTCCGCGCGGCACAGATGACACGTGTGCCGTGCGCCGTCATTTCTCGATTCAAAGCGCACAATGGAGCACGCGCTACAGCGGAACACCCAGGAGCATGGCTGATCTCGACTTGGCAATGCGGCGAGAATGCGTTCATCGGCTGCTCTGGCCGCTCTTGAACGCAGCCGAACAATCACTCCGAGTTCTCGACGTCGGCTGCGGCACAGGCGACGTGCTCGATGGCCTGCCGCGTGACTTGATGCGTGTGACCGGTGTCGATTTTGTCCCGGAAATGGTCGCCGTCGCCCGACGTACGCATCCATCAGACCGGTTCCTGGCGGCCGATGCCGCAGCGTTGCCGTTCACAGACGAATGTGCCGACGTTGTGACATCACTCGGCATGCTTGAGTATCTGCCCGATCCCACGGCCGCACTGGCTGCCGTCTTCCGGGTGCTGCGGCCGGGCGGCGCGTTCATTGTCTCATTTCCGAATCGCGGAAGCATCTTTCGAAAGCTGCTGTCACTGGAGCGCATGCTGGATACCTGGGTCCATCGCTTGCGGGCATCTTCGAACAATCCCGCGGTCAACGCGTTACGATCGTCGCGATATCCGCACCGCCGGTTCTCGAAAACGGAGGTAAGGCAGTTAATGACTTCCAACGGATTCGAGATCGACGCCATGCTGCTCCATACAGTCGGTCCGTGGGGTCGGCTCGGGCGCTTTCGACCGATGCTTCGCGCGTCAAGATTTGCATCGCACGTCCTCAGAAACAATCGAACCTTGTCACCCTGGTTGGCTGGAACGATCGTCGTGCGCGCAAAAAAAACTTGCGGTCGGCAATTGGGGAGGCGTTGATTCGTCATGCTGCGGCTGACTCTACTCTACCTGTTTGTGTGCGGGTTGGCCGTGGTCGCGGTTCGCAGATGGTTCCTTGCGCTTTGTGGCCTCGTGTTCCTCACGGTACTCACTCAGCACCCCAACATGCCCCGCGAAATCGCCGGAATCCAGGGACTCAATCCGTGGAACGCCTCCTTTCTCGCGATTTTCTCAATGTGGATACTGACACGCCACAATGATCCGCCACGCGCCCAAACGCCGCCGCGCGTCGCACTCATCGTCCTCTCCTACGCCTCGGTGCTGACGTTGACGGGCCTGACGGCCGTCATGGATTCCGATTCCATGCACGCGGACGGTCGGGCGATCGCGTCGGCTCGCGACGTATTCGTGGAGACAATCATCAACCCGATGAAGTACCTCATGGTCGGCATCATGTTCTACGACGGCGCGACAACGCGACTGCGCGTAAAGCAGGCCGTTTTCACCGCCGTCGGCAGCGGAGCAGCCTACGCCGCCCTCATGTACAAGTCGCTCAAGACAGGCGTGTTCACGATGGACTATTCGGCGGCCCGGCGAGCGACCGACAAGCTCGTGGGGCTTTATGCCAACGACATGGGGGAAGTCCTCGCCTTCACACTCTGGGCCGGCCTGATCGCGGTACTGCTCATACAGAGGCACTGGCTGAAATTCGGCTGGCTACTTGCCAACGCAGCGGTAGTGCCCTGTTTTGCGGTGCTCAAATCCCGCGCGGGATTTCTCGCATTCTGCGCCACTGGACTCGTTTTGGGTGTGCTGAAGTGGCGGCGAATTCTTCTAGCCCTGCCGATCGTACTACTGAGTGTCGTGGTCTTTGCACCCAATGTCGTCGATCGCGTCATGACGGGCGTCGCCTCAGACGGCATTGCCGATAGCGACTGGGACGCTATTTCCGCCGGCCGAACCACCTATCTTTGGCCGGCCGCGTTGAATCAATTCGTCGACTCGCCGATCTTCGGACGGGGCCGATTCACGATCCTGCGCACCGGCATGTACGACGCGATTTACGACGTCGCCGGCGGCGTTCCGACCCATCCGCACAACTCGTATCTCGAAATGCTGATCGATGCCGGCGTGATCGGCCTGGCAATCTGCCTGATCAGCATGGCCGGCCTTGCGCGGTCGGGCCTCGCACTGATGCGACAACGTTACGATCCGCTCATGACTGCCGTCGGCGCGATCGGACTGATCGGTGTCGTCACCGAACTGTCGGCCGGCGTGGCCGGTTCTAGCTTCTACCCTGGCCAGAGCGCGGTTCCCTATCTGTGCATCTGGGGAGTGCTGCTTCGTGCGGTGGTGGAGAAGTCGGCGCAAGCAGCCGGCAGGCGACGCGCGTGTCTGATACCGACGTCAACGGAAATGCATTCGTCGCCAGCAATGTCGAATGGTTGATTTGGGGGGACTCCGAATGATCGATCTGATTTACATCGCCTCACCCAGTTTCTCTGGCTCGACTCTGCTGACCATGCTGCTCAACGCGCACCCGCGCATCGGCACAATCGGCGAACTGAAATGGGGATGCATTGATATCGAAACCTACCGCTGTTCGTGCGGCGCTCTGCTACGCGAGTGCGGCTTCTGGAATGACGTAAAACGCCGCGTCGAATCGAAGGGACTGCCGTTTGACCTGCGACTGCCGCCGACTGACTTCAGATTCCCGGATCATCCATTCGCCGACCGCATGGTCCGGGCGCGAAACCGCGGACCGGTCTTTGAAGCCGTTCGATCGGCCGCGATCATGGTGACGCCGGTTTGTCGCGAGCGATGGCCCACGATTGCGGCCGTAAATCGCGAAGCGATCGAAGCGGTCCTCGATCTGCAGAATGCATCGATGTTTGTCGACGGATCCAAAGACCCCGTCCGCCTGATGCACCTCATCGCGACCGGCGACTACGCGCCGCGCGTCATTCAACTCGTCCGCGACGGCCGCGGCGTGACTGCATCCACCATCAAGAACAAGAACACCGACGCGTATACCGCCGCGACCGATTGGCAATGGACACACGAACAGATCGAGCGGGTCGCATCGCGATTGCCGCCCGAGCGATTTATCCGCGTTCACTACGAGGATCTCTGCACCCGGACACTCAGTGTCATGCGACGCGTGTTTGAATTTGCCGGACTGGATCCCGACGAAGCCGGCACGGACCATCGACGACAGGAGCACCACATACTCGGCAACTCGATGCGGCTGCGAAACGACTCCGACATTCAACTGGACGATCGGTGGCGGCGCGAAATGGAAACAGAGGACCTGCTGGAGTTCGAGCATGTCGCAGGCGGTCTCAACCGGGCCTACGGCTATGAATGACAGAGGACAACCGGCGACCGTCCGCTTTGGAGGACCGATGCTGTGATGATTATGCCGCTGCCAGGCGGGCCCACCACGATTTCCGCGCAACCCGCGCGGCCGGGTCGCGGCGCGCGAATCGTCCAGGCCATCGCGAATCGAAAGCCGTCTCTATTCAGCAATACGCTCACCAACCTGACGTGGTACATCATTGTACTCGCGCAGGGCTTCATCCTTCCGCGGCTGATCAGCGATCATCTCGGCCGTGAAATACTTGGTGTCTGGGATCTCGGCTGGAGCCTCGTCTTCTATACCGGCCTTCTCGCTTTAGGCACGCGCGGCGCCGTCGCACGCTATGTCGCCCGATTTCGCGCAATGCAGGATTGGAACGCGCTGAATCAGGTCGTGAATTCGTCGTTGCTGCTGCTCGTGATCGGCGGCGCGATCGGACTCGTCGCGGCCGGTGCCTTCGCCTATTGCGTGCCCTACTTTCTTACAAACTCAAGTCCGGGAGTATTGTCGGAGGCGCGATGGGTCATCTTCCTCCTGTCGGCCAGCGCGGCCTTGTCCTTGCCTGGCGGCGTTTTCAACGGGGTCATTACCGGCAGTGAACGATTCGATATGCTGAATCTGGCGCGCGGCGCGCGCGACATCGGCCTGCTCGTTGCCGGGGTGGCGCTGCTGAACGCGAAGTTGTCGCTGGCATGGCTCGCCGCCGCCGTCCTTGCGACCGAACTGATCGGAGATTTCTCAAAATACATCGCGGCGAAACGGCTCATTCCGACATTGTCGATCTCAGTTCGAAACTGCCGATGGGCCTCGACGAAGGAAATGCTTTCTTTCGGCGGTAAGACCGTGGTTCGGAATCTCTGCCGTGGAGGAACCTATCAGTTCAACAGCCTTTTGATGACCTATTTTCTGGGACCGTCCGTATTGGCGATCTTCGCGCGCCAGCGATCACCGGTAAGCCACGCAATGAAGTTCATGAACCAGTATGCGCAGGTCTTCATCCCCAAGAGCAGTTCCCTCGACGCCAGCAGAAACGACGAAGCGCTTCAACGGCTTCTGATCCTCTCCACCAAGTATGGTCTGTACCTGACCTTGCCGATGATTGCGCTGTTGCTTGTCATGGGGACGCCTCTAATGACCGTTTGGATGGGCGCGGATTATGTGTCACCCGCGGCCCTCGCGATCTTCACCATCAGTCACGCGCTGCTTGTGCCCCAGCAAAGCGCATACTCCATCCTGATGGGAATCAATCGACACGGCCGGGCCTCGGTTTACGAGATTGCGGGGCTCATACTCAGTATTCTTCTGGGCGTCGTGCTCATGGGACCGCTCAGGATGGGAATCATCGGGGGCGCGCTGGCAGTATCGATTCCTCTGGCTTTGAGCAACGGCGTTTGGGTTCCGCTGCATGCGTGCCGCTGTTTGAATCTGAAGGTCAGCCGATATGTTCGGGAATCACTGCCAGGACCTCTGCTCGCCTCGATTCCTTGCTTCGCCGTGTTGCTCCTCGCCCGTATCGTGTCGCCTCGATCTGATTGGATATCGCTCGGCATCGGTCTCGGATCGATGGTTCTGGTCATGGGGCCGGTCTACTGGTTCGCGGTGCTGCCGTCCGGTCTTCGCGAGCGAGTCGTGAAGCAGGTGAGCAATCTGTTTCCAGGAAGCTGGAAGCGATGGCCGCGAGAAGATCAGCCGATCGCCGGACCCGCGAAAGGGATCGTTCATCCGGACCGTGTGAGGTAATCCGTCCGCCGCATCGGCCGCGCTCGCTGGAGTACGTCACGATGCCAAACGACTGAACACCGAAATGAGACTTCGAACACCACAATTCGACATGTGCTTTGTCGCACCCAACGCTTACCCGGCGCTCTCCGGGAAAAATGAATCGCGCCACATCGGTGGTGCCGAAGTGCAGCAGACGCACATCGCGCGCGAGTTGGCCCGGCGCGGACGGCGAATTGCGTTCATCACGCACAACCACGGACAACGCGATGGCGAAGAGATCGACGGCATCCACGTCTTTTTCATGTGCTCCCGTTCGCAAGGATTGCCGGGGCTGCGATTCATCAAGCCGCGATGGACCAGTCTGTGCGCCGCGATGAACCGCGCCAACGCGGCCGTTTACTATCAGCGAACCGGCGGTGTTGAAACCGGACAGGTCGCGATGTGGTGCCGATGGCACGGCAGACCAATGATCGCGGCGCTGGCCAATGATCGCGACTGCTTCAAATCGCTTCGATGTCGTCTCAATCGCCGGGAGCGGTGGCTGCAAGGCTATGGCCTTCGCCGGGCGGATGTGGTTGTCGCGCAGACTGCCGCCCAGGTGGAGGCGTTGCAGAAGCACTTCGGTGTGAATGCACGCATCATTCGTAGCTGCGCCGCCGATCGCCAATGCGTTAGTGATGCAGCAGACTTGTCAGATCGATTAAGCCGCCGCCGAATAGTCTGGGCCGCGCGATTCACGCGAGCGAAACGGCTTGATTGGCTGCTTCAAGTTGCGCAGCGATGTCCGGATGTCCAATTCAATGTACTGGGAGGCGATTTGGCGGACGCCGAGCGTTATTGCCGCAGTCTGGACACCGCTGCTGAATACCCGATGCCGCCGAACGTGAAATTCAATGGTGTTCAGTCTCGCGAGTTGGTACAGACATTCCTCGATGAAGCAGCCGCCCTCCTTTGCACAAGCGAAGTTGAAGGGTTTCCAAACACATTCCTCGAGGCATGGTCGGGTGGCCTGCCGGTCGTCAGCACTTTTGATCCCGATGGCGTCATCAAGACGGAGGCGCTGGGCGCGGTTGCATCGGGGGTCGATCAACTCAGCCGCGAGATCCAGCGGCTGCTGACGGACGAGTCGTACTGGAGACAGTGTTCGTCCAACGCGCGACGACACTTCGAGCAACATCACACGATCTGCGCCGTGGGAGATGCCTATGAAAGCCTGCTGGACGAGCTTGTCGCGCTGCCAGCCTGACGCCTTCGGACGGAATCGCCGTGCACGCGTCATGATTGCGCTACTTTCATGCCTGACGCTGGTTTCCGCCTGCGCAAACAATGCCCGGCGAAACGTGCGGCAGGCCGGTCGACAGTCCGTGCTTCAGGCAATCGACGGCCGAATCTTCAACCATCATGGAACGCCGATGGCGGGTGTCGTGGTGATCGCGGAGCCGGGAGGACGAACGGCTGTCACGGACTCTCTGGGGCGATTCTCACTTCCCATGCCCGTGACATGGCGCGGAAGAATCACGCCTTCGCGAAAGTGTGCGGTGTTTGAGCCGCGGACAGTCTCGTTCACGGACGACTCACCGGGCCGAAGCGATTTGATCTTCACGGCGTCGCCGGATCGGGAAACAAATGGCTGCAATCTGGCGCCGGTCGCACGAGCCGGTGAAAGCCGCGCTGTCGATCTGGATCCCGACTCGGTTACCGCGGTCGTTACCCTGGACGGGCGCGATAGCAGCGATGGCGACGGTGAAATCGTCGAATATCTCTGGACGATGGACGGCCGCGAACTGGGTAGATCCCCATCGCGAGAGGTCTCACTGCCGGTCGGCCTGC
This sequence comes from Phycisphaerae bacterium, assembly GCA_019636475.1. Taxonomy (NCBI): domain Bacteria; kingdom Pseudomonadati; phylum Planctomycetota; class Phycisphaerae; species Phycisphaerae bacterium. Next base: position 57,016 of record JAHBXN010000003.1, on the reverse strand, counting down.
ACTCCTTCACGCTTCAGGTCACAGATGATGTCGGCGCGACCGCAACCAGCACATTGACCATCACCGTTCGAGGTCGCAACTCCGATGGCATGATCTTCGTCTCACCGCTTCCGGACAGGGGCTCTGACATGAACCCAGGAACCGAAGCCATGCCGATGCGAACAATCGCACGCGCCGCACAGATCGCCCGTCCCGGCGATACCATCGTCCTGACTGCGGGAACCTACAAGGAAAGCGAGATTCGTTTTACCCACGGCGGCCGGCCCGAAGCCCCGATCACCATCGAGGGTCGCAAGGGCGACAATGTCGTTCTCACCACCGGCTCGACAGCGCGCTGGGTCTTCGATTTTACACCAAAGTCGCCGCTCTCTCGGCCGGATCACGGCCATTATGTGTTTCGAAACTTCAAAGCGCACGGAGCGGCGCACATCTGGCGGTTCGCATTTCCGGGACACCCCGGTGCGCCGAAGCCTCACCATATTACTATTGAAGATGTCGAGGCTTGGGATTGTGCATCCGTCATTGCCGCCCGGCGCGGCGGCGTTGCGCACATCACGATCCGGCGATGCGATTTCCATGGATGCAACGGGACCGAAGGAGCGATGGACTTCTCTAATAACGTCGACGATCTGGAGACGCCACGGTCCGCCAGTCACGATATCCTGATAGAAGACTGCCTGCTTCACGACAACACTGCAAAGAACAAGATCAACGGCATGGTGACGCAAGGCGGCGTGCACAATGTCACCATTCGCCGCACACGATGCTGGAACAATGCAAACTACGGCTTCGCCCTCAAAGGCTCCGGCAATTTCGTGCTCGATCGCTGCGTCTCATACGGCAATACTTCCGCACAGTACTACCTTCGCGGCATGGTCTTCGATGACCCTCCCGGCCGAAAGACCAATGCAATGAACAGCCACCTGTTGACCAACTGCATCGGCATCGGTCCGAGGAATGGCGGAAGCGGCGTCGTGATCTGGCGAGAAAACGCCAACATCCGATTGCTGAACTGCACCATCCTCGCGATGCGCGATGAGACGCAAACAAAGTCAGGCGGCCCCTTCGGCAACGGCGAACGACACATTCCGCCATACATGGCATGCACGGCCGAATTTCGAAATTGCGTGATTGCCACCCTCGACGGGGGTGTCATGTGGATGCTTCAGCAGAACGGCAAGCCCTACCTGCAGAATCGAAGCTTCTATGGCGATCACAACTTGTACTACTCTTTCGGTGATCCGGGCGCCACCCTGTTTCGATATCAGGATTACCGATGGCGGAACGTGAAAGACTGGAGCGACTACTGGTCGCGCGGCGAGCCCGGCGGCGACGACGAACTCAATGGGCCGAAGGCGACCGGCGCGGATTCGCACAGCCTGCTCGCTGATCCGATGTTCGCGCGGATGGAGACGGACCGGACCAAGGTGCCCCTTGCCAGAGAATGGCCGGCGGATTTCCGCGAGATAATCGACTTGACCCCGAGAGTTGATTCACCACTTCGCGGCGCGGGTGACAATCTCTCTAGACTGGACCAGAGCGAATTGCTCACCGACTACGACGGCAACGACCGGCCAAAAAATGGCGCGTGGACCATTGGGGCTATTGAGTAAAAGGATGGTGCTACTTCCGTGTTACTCTTGCGTCGCTCGACATATCAATGATCTGGCCGATCGGCGACAAACCATTGTCGGAGCGTAACGCACCGGCTCACCAGGCCGGATCAAGACGATTCGGATCGCGATGCCGCCGAGTGACAAACTGCTCCAGTGACTCAACGATCAAGCGAATCACGGCCGTGATGATCGGCAATAATCCCACCATCAGCCCGATCTGAGCGCGAGGATAAATCTCACGAAACGACGCCAGTGCAACAGCCGACATCAGCAATGTCAAAATGCCAGCAGCAGCGACCGTGTTCCGCATCCGCCAAGTGATGGTACGACGTCGCGGGCGATACCAACCCAGCCAATACAGGATCGACGGCCAAGCGAACACCAGAAATCCCAGCATCAACAGATGGATGTTTTGGGTACTGCCATGGCCCGGCACATTTTCCGGCCAACCGCATCCCATCCACAAACCGCAGCGGAACAGATCGGCCACAATGTACGTCACGATTGTCGCGATCACATCGATGAGCACGAACCAGCGCGATCGGTGAATCACCCGTGATCGGACGCTGGCGAGCGAGGTGCATCGATCTGCAAAGAGTTGATTCCAGAGTGACAGGGGTAACACATAGAGCGTCGACAACACCAGGAACAGCGGATAGACACCGGCTGCCAGAAGCGACACCAGCACAGTTGTTGCCGTCGATCGATCCTGCTTCATATCAAGCCCCCCGCAGGCTGCGAACCCAGGCCGATCAGATCAGATTCGCACGCGCCCCTCGATATTATCAATTCTCAGACCGGCATTTCCACGTCCGATTTTCTCGCTATCCCGCAACGTCCGACAAAGCGACAGAGGCCGCAATGATCCCAACGCCGACTGACGCGATAGCCGATCATCACGAAAGCTCGTCCGCACGCCAACGATGTCGTTTCATGGCGACTTCCCATCGGAGCGTTCGCGCAAGGTTCGATCCACCGGATGCCAACTCATGCCGCCAATCCGCTCTGCCGCTCACCAGTCGTGCAATCCGACGTGCCCGGCGGGTGCTCGCGCCAAGACCAGCAAGGTGCACGGGTAACAGCAAGCGACGAACAGCGCGCCGTGGCTCTCTCGAAATCATCGCAAATGTGCATCAACGCCTTGGTCGTTATCGGCCTTGCTGTAGGCTTCGCGATGCACTGTGGAATGCAGGTTGGAATCAGCAATCATGCGCAGTACCTGCTGCATGGTATGCATGCGGCTGATAACAATTTCTTGGCAAATGACTGGTTCACAACCCAAACGCCAGAACATCATGGGCTTTTCGGGTGGCTTGTCTGTTCCCTCCAGAACACGGGCATCCTGAACATCGCGCTCGGACTTCTGAACGGCCTCGCGTCGACTGCAGCAGCCCTGGCGATTTATTTTCTCGCCGCAAGGTTCTCTCCAAGACCGCTCATCGCCTATGCCGCAATTCTCGCAATGTTCGCGTTTATGCCATCGGATGGACCGGGGCACAGCAACCTGCTTTTGCCCTACTTCGTGCCATCAGTGTTTGCGGGCGTGATGGTCTTGATTGCGTTTGTGCTGTTGATTTACGGGCGCACACTCGCGAGTGGAATTGTTGCGGCCGTGGGTTGCGCCGCACATGCGAACTACCTGGTGCTGCTCGGACCGGTTTGGGTCATCTATGCCGCGCTCGCGGCATTGCCGCGTCCGAAACTGACAAGCGAACGGCGCGCAAGGCTTCTCGTCGCAGCTCATCTTCTCGGACCGTGGGTGCTTGCTTGGGTCCCGCATCTCGACATGTTTTATCGAATCCTGATCGATCCATCGCCTTCGGCAGTGGCAAAGGATACGTTTTTTCGCATCTATGCCCCACTGCATTACGCACCTTCAACATGGCCTGCAAGGCAATGGACCGACTACTTTCTCGTGATAGCGGCGGCGGGTCTCGCGTGGACGCTGATTCGCCGCCGCGTGAACGCAAATGCCCGGCGTGTTGCCGCAGCCGTCGCCGTGGTGGTTGCATGCGGTGCGGCCGCGATCATCCTGTTCGGCAACGACTTTGCGAACTCAGTTTTTCCATGGCGATTCGCACCCTACCTGACGATCGCCGCATATGTCTGCATCGGAATGCTCGTCGCAGCCGGCCCCCAGAGGCCGTTGCAGGGGCTTCCCGCGATTCTCGCGGTGATCACACTGCTGGCTTTGACGGAAATGGACCGCCGCGCCATCGTGCTGATCGCGAGCCTTACCGCGTTGAGCCTGGCCCTCTGGATGATCGACTCCACGCCGAATCTATTCCCAATACGAGGCGGAAAGCTCCAACGGTGGATTCCGTCAATTGCCACGTGGGCTGTGCTTTTCGTCATTGCCCTGCTCGGCGTACGATCCGGACTCTGGCGACAGGACATGTTCACGCGACGCGTGCCGCAACAGGAAGCCGCGCTCTATGACTGGGTGCGCTCGTCCACGCCGGAACACGCCACCTTCGCCGTGCCCCCCGACCTGTTTCATTTTCGACTGGCCACCGGCCGATCGGTCATCATCGACTTCAAGTGCTTTCCCCTGACACCTACACACCAGCTTGAATGGAAGCGGCGACAGGACCGACAGGCCGGCGGATCAGTGGCAGATTTTCCCGACGCCATCCAAAAGTACGCCGAAGCCGACTCAGCACGCGTCGAATCACTCACAGAAGAATTCGGCATCCGCTATTTCGTAATCGACCGACGCCGTCATCGCGGGCAGCTTGACCACCTCGCAACCGTGTTCCGGAACGAACAATTCGAAATCTTCCAAACGTCTCCCACAGCCTTCTCTGCTGCGGAATAATCCGCAAAACTTTGGGGCGGCATCCGCATCACCATCAGGATTCAGCCGTTACGAACGTCTGCCCAAAGCGCCACCGGAGCATCAACGAAGCACTCACTGCCCTTCGAACAAGCCCGCCGAAGAATTCCCGGACCTCTCCTACGCGCGGAACGTGGATTGCTCCCTGAGGTATCGCACGACGTATTCGCCCGGTGATGCAACCTTGAGATTCGTTTCGAGTCAACCGCGAATCGTCAGGGGCCGCCAATCGACTGTGGCGTCGTGCAGAGGGAGCGAAACGGATGCCTTCAAGACGGATGGTCACGATCGATGGAAACCAGGCGGCGGCGCATGTGGCACACGGAGTCAGCGAGGTCATCGCCATCTATCCGATTACGCCTTCTTCTCCGATGGGAGAATGGGCGGATCAATGGACCGCGGAAGGCCGAAAAAACATCTGGTCCACGGTTCCATCCGTCGTTGAAATGCAGAGCGAAGCCGGTGCGGCCGGTGCGGTACACGGCGTGCTTCAGTCGGGTTGCCTGACGACGACGTTCACGGCGTCGCAGGGCTTGCTGCTCATGATCCCGAACATGTTCAAGATCGCCGGCGAACTGACCCCGACGGTCTTTCATGTCACGGCGCGCACCATTGCAACGCACGCACTCTCCATTTTTGGCGATCACAGCGACGTCATGGCCTGCCGCTCGACCGGCTGGGCCATGCTGTGTTCCGGCTCGGTACAGGAGGTGATGGACCTCGCCCTGATTTCGACAGCCGCAACCCTCGAATCTCGCATTCCGTTTCTTCATTTCTTTGACGGCTTCCGTACATCGCACGAAATCTCCAAGATCGAGGAACTGACGGACGACGACATGCGCGCCATGATCGACGAAAAATATGTCGCCGCCCATCGGGCACGCGGCCTGTCGCCCGATCGGCCGGTCCTTCGCGGCACGGCGCAGAATCCCGACGTGTTCTTCCAAGCACGCGAGGCGTCGAATCTCTTCTTCGCGGATTGCCCCGGAATCGTACAGGCGACGATGGATCGGTTTGCGGCACTCACCGGAAGACAATATCGCCTGTTCGACTATGTCGGTCCGAGCGATGCAGAGCGCGTGATTGTCATGATGGGATCGGGTGCCGAAACAGTCCACGAGACCATCGAGCATCTCAATCGCGACGGCGAGAAAGTCGGACTCCTTAAGGTAAGGCTCTATCGCCCCTTCTCAAATGATGCCTTTCTCGTGGCACTTCCACGAACCGTCAAGGCCATCGCGGTGCTGGATCGCACCAAGGAGCCGGGCGCCGAAGGCGAGCCGCTCTACAAGGATGTACAGACGGCTTTGATCGAGGCCTATTCCAGCGGCAGGCTCGAAACCGCTTCGCTGCCGCGCGTCGTCGGCGGCCGCTACGGCCTGTCTTCCAAGGAATTCACCCCGGCAATGGCAAAGGCGGTATTCGATAACCTTGGGAAACCTCAGCCAAAAAACCACTTCACAGTCGGAATCTGTGATGACCTCACGCATACCAGCCTTGAGCACGACGCGTCGTTCTCGACAGAGCCGGAAGACGTAGTCCGAGCCATGTTCTACGGCCTCGGTGCCGACGGCACCGTCGGCGCGAACAAGAACTCAATCAAGATCATCGGCGAGGATACCGAAAACTACGGACAGGGCTACTTCGTCTACGATTCAAAGAAGGCCGGGTCAATCACCATCTCCCACCTTCGATTCGGTCCCAGGCCGATACGCTCCACCTATCTCATCTCGCAGGCCAATTTCATCGGCTGCCACCAGTGGGTCTTTCTCGAACGATATGACATGCTCGCAAATGCCGCGCCGGGCGCGGTCTTTCTTCTCAACAGCCCTTACGGTCCAGATGGCACCTGGGACCGACTGACGCGAAGCGTCCAGGAGCAGATCATCGAGAAGAAGGTGCGGCTCTTCGTCATCGACGCCTACAACGTGGCACATGAAACAGGCATGGGCTCGCGCATCAATACGATCATGCAGACCTGCTTCTTCGCCATCTCAAACGTGCTGCCACGCGATGCCGCGATCCAGGCAATCAAGAATGCCATCAAGAAAACCTACTCCGCCAAAGGTGACGACGTCGTGGCCAGAAACTGCCAGGCCGTCGATCAAACCCTGGCGAATCTGTTCGAAGTGAAGATTCCGGCGGCCGCAACCAGCCGGACCGCGATGCCGCTGCCGGTCGCGGAATGTGCACCGGAATTCGTCCGGACGGTTCTGGGAGAGATCATTGCCGGCCGCGGAGACGCTCTCACCGTGAAGTCGATGCCGGCCGACGGCACGTTTCCGACGGACACGGCGCAATGGGAAAAAAGAAACATCGCGCTCGAAATACCGGTGTGGGATTCGGAATTGTGCATCCAGTGTGGCAAATGCGGCATTGTGTGTCCGCATGCAGCGATTCGCCTCAAAGCCTACGACCCCGATGTGCTCGGCTCAGCCCCGCCAACCTTCAAATCAACCGCAGCCAAGGGCAGGGAATTCAAGGGACTCAACATGACGGTGCAGGTCGCGCCTGAAGACTGCACGGGTTGCGGCATCTGCGTCGAGGCCTGCCCCGCGAAGAACAAGAAAGAGACCCGCCTCAAGGCCATCAACATGCAGCCGCAGCCGCCGCTACGCGAATCCGAGGCGAAGAACTACGACTACTTCCTGAAAATACCGGAATTGGATCGGGACCGAGTCCAGGCAAATTCGGTCAAGGGTTCGCAATACCTGCAACCGCTCTTCGAGTATTCTGGTGCATGCACCGGCTGCGGTGAAACGCCCTACATCAAGCTCGCGACACAGCTCTTCGGCGATCGAATGGTCATAGCGAACGCGACGGGCTGCTCCTCAATCTATGGAGGAAATCTGCCGACAACGCCCTACGCCCTCAATCGGGAAGGCCGCGGCCCTGCCTGGTGCAATTCGCTCTTCGAGGACAATGCGGAGTTTGGGCTTGGTTTCCGCCTGGCCATCGACAAGCAGATGGAGTTCGCCACGGAACTGGTCCATCGTCTGCGCGATGTGATCGGCGGCGAACTGGCCGACGAGATTCTTAACGCAACTCAGATTGCGGAAGCCGAAATTGTCGCGCAGCGTCGGCGCGTGGCCGAACTGAAAAAGCGGCTCGCATCAAGCAAGGACCCGGAAGCGGCACGACTGCTGACCCTGGCCGACGCCCTCGTCAAGCGAAGCGTCTGGATCATCGGCGGTGACGGCTGGGCATACGACATCGGATTCGGTGGTCTGGATCATGTCTTCGCCTCGGGCCGCAACGTGAACATCCTCGTCCTCGACACCGAGGTGTATTCAAACACCGGCGGACAGTGCTCAAAATCAACGCCGCGCGGCGCCGTGGCGAAGTTTGCCGCTGCCGGTAGACCCGCTGCAAAAAAAGACCTGCCACTCATCGCCATGAGTTACGGAAACGTCTATGTGGCAACCATTGCGATAGGTGCAAGTGATATGCAGTCGGTTCACGCAATGAACGAGGCCGAAAGCTACGACGGCCCCTCGCTGATCGTCGCATACAGTCATTGCATCGCGCACGGAATCAACATGCGCGACGGGCTCGACATTCAGAACGCCGCGGTGGAGTGCGGACATTGGCCGCTCTTGCGATTTGATCCGCGACTAGCGGCAGCAGGAAAAAACCCCCTGCAATTGGATTCAAGACCTCCCAAGGCGCCGTTCGCGGACTTTGCCTATCGTCAGAACCGATTCAAGATGTTGACCAAGAGCGCGCCGAAAGAGGCGAAACGCTTCCTCGCGCTCGGAGAGCGCGACGCACGCGAACGCTATGCCCGGTATGAACGCATGGCCTCAATGGGAATGATCGCGGCGCAATCCGTCGCACATACGAGTTCCTCAGAACGTCAGGTCAACGAAAAGGAGCCCAGCGTGACCGCCGCAACCTGATAGACCAACCGGTGAAAGTCCGCACAGCTGCCGGAACGGAGAAGTCCGATGGACCTTTCGACAACTTACATGGGTTTGAAACTCGGTAATCCGCTGGTGCCGTCGGCGAGCCCGCTCTCCCGCGAAGTCGGGGCGATTCGCAGGCTTGAGGATGCCGGCGCCGCCGCCGTTGTCATGTATTCACTGTTCGAGGAACAGATCAGTCACGAGGCCCGTGAGTTGGACCACCATCTCAACTTCGGTACGGAGAGTTACGCCGAAGCGACGCATTACTTCCCGAATGTCAGTCAGTTCATTCTCGGCCCCGATGAATATTTGTCACACGTCGCAGCTGCCAAACAGGCCGTCGATATACCGATCATCGCCAGCCTCAACGGCTCGACCGTCGGCGGCTGGACCGACTACGCGAAGATGATCGAGCAGGCTGGGGCCGACGCGCTCGAACTAAACGTCTATCAGGTAGCGACCGATCCACTCGTTTCCGGCCGCGAAATCGAAAACCGCTACATCGAGATTCTCAGTGCGGTGAAATCGGCTGTAAATATCCCGGTGGCAATGAAGCTCTCTCCCTATTTCAGTTCAATGGCCTGGATGGCCCAGCGCCTCGACGAGGCCGGGGCGAACGGCCTTGTCCTCTTCAACCGCTTCTATCAACCGGATTTCGATCTGGAGTCACTCAGCGTCGTGCCCAACTTACAGCTTTCCGCACCGTCAGCGATTCGCCTGCCGCTGCGATGGGTCGCCATTCTGAATGGACGAATTCGCGCGAACCTCGCGGCAACGACTGGCGTGCATACCGCCATCGACGTGCTCAAGCTCACCATGGCCGGCGCTGACATTGTCCAGCTCTGCTCGGTCCTGCTTAAGCGTGGAATCGGGGAAATCGCGGAAATTCTCGCGAACATGCGCGAATGGATGAACGAGCACGATTATCAGTCGATCGAAGAAATGAAGGGGAGCATGAGCCAGAAATCCTGTCCCGACCCGGCGGCCTTCGAGCGGGCCAACTACATGGTTGCATTGAACCGGTACTTCTGAGACGGCCCCTGCGGCGATCTGCCAACTCGGCGCCCATCGCGCATTTTGCAGCTTCTCGTACACCGACGCAGCGCCCCATCTTGCGGCGCGCCGTTTGCACGTTGATTCCAATGAGAGGTGCCCTATGAAACGCCAAATCACCGCCGACGGGAGCCTCGGTAATCTCGTCGAACGCCAGATGCGTAATTGGGAAATCGCCAGATCGCAGAAACGCGCCGATCCGGTCTCGACAGGTCTGCAACCGGTTGAGCAGTTCATCTGCATTTCGCGGGCCGTCGGCCTGCCTGGCGAAAAGGTCGCTTGCAAGCTGCTGGAAGCCACGGGCTGGCCGATGTTTGATCGTGAGATTCTCGCGATTATGTCGGGTGACGAGGAATATCGCCGACAGATCTACTCCAGTCTGGATGAACGAGACCTGAACTGGCTCTCGGATTTTGTCATGTCCTTGACCAAAGGCCTCATCAATCGCGAAGACTATTTCCATCGACTCAGTGCAACCATCTCGGCACTCGCGCGCAAGGGCCACGCCATCTTCCTTGGTCGGGCCGCGGATCTCATTCTGCCGCGCGATCTCGGACTTCGCGTGCGGTTTACCGCAAACCGCGACTATTGCATCCGGGAGTTCGCACGACTCAATCGGATCGAGTTCGATTATGCCGCCCGCCAGGTCGAGGAAATCGAGCACGATCGCACGCGGTTCTTGAAGACCCACTTCAAGACCGCGGCTGACGATCTATCGCGTTTCGACCTGGTAATCAACATGGAGCACTTAAGCATAGATCAAGCGACAGAGGTAATCCTGACCGCCGCTAGGGCAAAATCGGTGATCGAGTCCCCTGCGCAGGCCCCCAGCGACGAGACACGCACCCGTAAACCAACCGTCTCCCGCGTTTAATAGTCGCAGTCTCGACCGCCGGATCGCGAGGAAGTGCCATGAAACGCAACACACTGAATTTCTGCGTGGACTTCGTAACGCTGATTGTCTTCCTTGGCATGGTGATCACGGGATTTCTTGTGCGGTTCCTGCTCCCACCGGGAACAGGGGGCCGACTGTCAATTTGGAACTGGGGTCGGCACGATTGGGGCGATCTGCATTTCTGGTTGGCTGTTGGGTTGCTCGGACTGATACTCGTTCACGTGATTCTGCATTGGGCGTGGATTTGTCAGGTCGCACGCCGCTCGATTACCGGCGATCAAGTCGCCAAACGTCCGCTCGCACGGCAGCGCCGTTTTTGGATTGGTATCGCGACAATGGTCATTATGGCCGCCGCGATCCTCACGTTTTACTGGTCCGCCGCAAGGAGCGTTCAGGACGAACGCGGACGCGGAATCCGCGGACGAATCACGGCAGCAGACGCGACAATCGGCGAATCGATGGACCAGGATCGAAAAGATGCGGATCATACAAATCCGGATTGGACGCGGCGTCACCGAAATCGGGGCCGGAGTCGGTGAATCTGGATTCACGCGAACACCCTGATCACTTCAAGGTGAATCCGATTTACCGACCGTTTGGTGTGAATCAACGAGTACGACGGTTCCGTGCCACAAAAAGAAACATGGCCGCGATGGCCGCGAAGAAATTCACGCCCGCGCCGCAAAGACCGTCACCGCAATTCAGATGGGAAAGGCAGTCCTCAAACGGCAAGCCTGCCGGCCCGTCACCATTCTGATTGCCGGAGTTGGTGTTCTGGTTGCCGCCGGAATCGACGTTGGAATTCTGATTGTTGTTGGCGTTCGAATTCTGATTGGTATTGCCGTTCAGGTTTGAATTCCCGTTACCGTTCGAATTCAGATTGTCGTTGCCGACGTTGTCGTTTGCGTTGCCCTCGTCGGACGAATTGGAATTGTCATTGCCGTTGAGATTCGTGTTGTCGTTCTTGTTGCCGTTGAGATTCGTGTTGTCGTTCGCGTTGTCGTTGGAGTTTGAATTATCGTTGGAATTGTCGACCTCGCCGCAGTCCGTCTCGGGCATGCCGCACCCGCAGACGCCCGGCTCCGTCTTCTCGGGATCATTCGGGCATCCGTCGCAACTGTCGGCGACGCCGTCACCATCCGAATCGACGAAATCATCTCCTCCCGGACATTGATCATGAACATCGGCGCGCCCGTCCCCGTCGGAATCAATCAATATCGTGATTTGATCGTCCGAAGTCAGGCTCGCGTCCGCGATGCCCGCCTGCCATGTCCCCGTCACAACCACATCGGCCGTGATGGTCGCGAGTTGAGAAATCCGGTAGTCCGCACCCGGCGCCAGCGGAATATGCTCATCGACAAGCACATCTCCATGCAACGAACTATTCAGCGATAGCCGATCAAACCCGACTTCGCCGGGATTCGCCACCTCATAGCAGAATCGCAACGTCGTGCCGGGAGCGACAACCAGTTCATCGGACTGCGGCGCGCACAAATCTGCGCCGCTGTCAGCCGCCGCAGAGACGGTGGAGCGAATCTCCCCGGAACCGAGGTTGGCTCGGAGGCACCATGAAACAAGCCGACCCGAATTGCCGGGACGAAGATCCGTCACGCTCAGAAGCCAGTTGCCGTCGAGGCTTTCGCCGTTAAATGCGCTCAGCGGCTGATACGGAGTGAAGTTCGGAGGCGATGTCGGAAATGACGCGTCGCTCGATGCCCCGCACTGATCTTCAAGTGGGCCGCCGAAGCCGTCATCATCCAGCACAACAAGTAGGTCATTGCTCCCACACCCCGCCGGCGACGCTGGGTTTCCCGGTCGATCAACCAGCACAGCATACGAACCGGTCTCGAAGTGAATCAGATGAACACGCAGGTCGCCAACCCAGGAATGCTCGATGCCAAGCTGAACATCGAGATCATGAATCACGCCGGACGTCGGAAGAGTCAGGAGTGATTCCAGCACCTCCGTTGGATCATCCAGGATCAAGCTATTGTCCGGGTCCACCGGCCCGCAGTAGGTTACAATCATATCGGTCGGCTGCGCCATCGCCGCCCTGCTCCCGAGGACCAGTAGCGCGACGGTCAGAATCAGGGCCGCGAAGGATGGTCGTATTCGATCAGGCATGCGCAGGTTTTTCCAATCGTGCGAACGTGTGGCCTCAGAAGTTCCCCGCGGAGGATCACGTCATTGTAACTCCCGGTCATGCCAAAATCCAATCCATGGCGGACACCGCCCCCCGGGCAGTACCTGGCCGAAATCCCTAGTCGCCATTCGTCCGGCCCGACGGACCCGCCGACCCGGAACCCGCAACGGCCAATTCGGGGCGATCCGATCCGCTCTCTGCCGGCGGCGAGCCACGAGAAGCAAGAAATATGCCCGCGAGAATCAGTGCCCCACCGACGGCCTGCTCTCCGGTAACTGACTCGTCAAGAAAACCAGCCGCCATGATCGTCGCGCCAATCGGCTCACCTAGGATGCAGATCGCGATCATCGTCGCACTCATGTATTTCAATGCCCAGTTGAAAATACTGTGACCGATAAGCTGCGGGACGATCGCCAACAGCACGAAATACACATAAGTCGACGTGCGAAGTCCCGCAATCGGTTCCCTCAGCACCATCGCCCCGCTGCACAGAAGAAGTGCGGCGATCGAATAAACCGGCAGAACGTAATTGAGCGTGTCAACATCGCGTCGAACGCTTCGCCCCACCAGAAAATAGCTCGACGCGGTGATCGCGCCGAGAAGTGACATGACGTTGCCATACACAGAGCCGGCATCGCGACCGGCGTCCGCATAGGCGATCGTCCCGCCCCCGACAACGGCCAGCAGGATGCCGAACAGCAGCGGGCGTGTAATCGGTTCCTTGAAGAGAAAATACGAAGCAATGCCGGTAAAGATCGGATTGGTCGTGACCAGCACGACCGAGCTGACGACACTCGTGTGCCGTAGCGACGTAATCCAGCAGAAGAAGTGCGCGGCAAGGAAAACGCCCGCCAGCCCGATGCCACCCCAGCGCTTGCGACCACCGGACCGGACCGAGCCGTCGCGCCGCGCGAGCGCGATCGGAACAAGCAGGATCGCAGATAGTGAAAGCCGGGCGGCGGCGATGACAATCGGCGCGGCATCGGACGACAGCTTGATGAAAATCGCTGCGGTCGCAATGGAAAGCACCGCGACGAAAAGCAGAGCCGGTAGTGATGCAGGCCGCGTCACGGCCCGAGACTATATCGGGTCAACACGCCTGCGTCCCGTCCTCCGGGAAACCTCGATCCTCGGTTAGTCAAATAACAGCGCGGCCGACCTGCCGTCACTTCATTCTGAGCCGCCCATGAATCCCGCCCTTGGATAGGTGGACTTCCCGTTCACGAATGTTCACGACAGTGAATCCGTCGATTTCATCGCCCTCATGTACCAGCCGACCGGAAATGTAGGCCGAGCGGTTCTGCCCGGTCATCGTGGACTGCAACTCAAGACCGTCGATCTCCGCGTCAAACTTCCGAACGGTCTGTCGACGCGCGTCTTGATACAGACTGAACTGCTTTCGAATCGAATCGAGAATGCCCGGCCCCGATTCTACCGCTGGATTGGCTGATCCGTCCGCTTGGACCGTCGATTGGGAATCCTGCGGAAATCGACTCCACGACGGCGTAACAAAGGGGTCCCGGACGATCTCGCGGGACATGCCATCGACGGCGATCTTCTTCGAACTCGTTCGTTTCGGACGCACGACGGTGTAATTTCCTGCGCCGCTTGACGAGTTCGGACCGACGGCCGCAGAAGCGCCGCCGATCGACACCGTCGTAGGCCGCACGGTCGGTGTCGACACGCCACTGACAGACGTTGATGCCGGAGGAATCAGCGCCTCGGCCTCCGCCGGAGATTCGTCTGCAACGAATGCTCGCACGATGACGGCCAGCAGCACCGCAAGCAGTACGGAGAGGATGACCGACTTCTTCTTGTCGGCGGCCAGTTGAGCTTTCAATGTCGCAAACGACATATCCAAGGTGAATCCTCACGCAGGTCGCCGATAGTAGGCCTGTAGCACCAGCTCTACATGGAGAGTCTCGGCATTCTTGTCGTCACAGGTCATCTGCAGCCGGTCCACATGAATCAGGCGATTTAGCCTTTCCATCTCCGCGAGCAGCTCGAAGACCTGCTTGAATTCCGCATCGAACTTCAACTCGACCGGCTGAACGGCGATTTGCCCGATAAGATTCAGCGATTCCGGCAGCTTTGTCGCGTCAATCTCCCTCGCAAGTTGCGGCTGGACGTCGTACTTCGTGATGCCGCCCGCTGACAGGCAGCGAGACAGGCCGTTCAGAAACTCACTGAATCGCGGCTCCGCGGGAACCTGCTCCCACAGTGTCAAATCCCTGCCCCGCACGCGCAGAATTTCCGCATAAAGACTCGACATGTCGGCCACAACAGCCTGAATCTGCTTCGTTTCATTCAACTCCGCGCCAATCGCTTCGCGGCGTTTCTCCAGTTCACGCAGGCCGGGAACCATCATGAGCGACCCGAACGCGCCGGAGACGACCACGATGATCGCAATGAATGTTGCGTTGAGTTTCCTTGCATTCATGGCCGCGACCTCTCGTGCGGGATGATCTCGCACAGCAATGCGAATTTACGAACCGCTCGGCCGGACCACACGCCGGATTCGACCACCTCGGTATAGACATCGGCGAAGAGTCCGCTTCGTTCGAGGGCCGACGCAAATTCGATGACGTCCGCCGGCCCCAGTGCAATACCCTCCAGCCGCAGGATGTCAAAGCGGTCGGTTCGCTGGCCATTCAACTGTTCCTGACTCGGCACACTGGAAGACACCGGATTCCTGGCCGGATCGCGATGCCCGCCGGAGAGGACGAGATAAGGTGCCAGGTACGTCGCATCCATCGTGACCCGTGTTAGTTTCACATTCTCCGGAATATTCCGAGACAAGTCCGCCAGAACGATGACCAAGCTGGCGCGATCGCCCAACTGGCCGATCATCTGCTCGTGTGTCACGATGCCCGCCAGTTCGGACTGGAGTTGCAGCTTCTCTTCCGATAAATGCTTCAACTGGGATTGCTGGGACTCCACATCCGCAAGCATCGCCTCGGCCACGCTCAGTTGCCGATGATTCGCCACCAGCCAGATGCACATGACCGCGATCATCCCACCGACACATGCGGAACGTCGCCGAATCGTGCGCGCGACGGCGCGGCGGTCATGGTAGGAATTCGGGATGAAATCGCAGTCTATCAAGCTGAGTCACGCTTCCTGTCTTCTCGTTCCATTTCAAAACGGCGCGGCCGGACGACGATGCGTCGAGGCCGGACGCACGATTGCCTCTGGCAGTCGCACCTCGTGCTAGGTCGCCGCGCCGACCGGTTCGCTCATTCGCGCTCCGGTACGCACCCATGGCGAGTTTCGCAGCGCCAACCCGCAGGCCGTCGCCCACGCAGGCTGCGTCGTTCGTCGATCTCGGCCGCTCAATCCCGCCAGACCGCCCATCCCGCGAAGCGGGTAGCCGATCGTGCAGGGAACGCTGACCGCCTCGCCAAGCACCTGCGAATGCTGCGGTTCGTGGGCGTCTCCACCCACCAGCGTCAGGGTCTCCGGTTTCTGGCCGCGAAACGTGACCGCGAAGTACCGAAGGCACAATTGAAGATCGCGGCCCAGTCGCTCCGAAAACGGCCGAACCGCGTCACTCACCGCGGCCTTGACCTCGTGCGGCACGGTCACGCCGGCGTCCGAACGGCGGCCGCTTTGTTCCCGCATGATTTTCAAGCGAAGTTCGGTTGCTTCCTGCGGAGTGATCGAAAGTGCCTTGGCGACGGCATCCGTCAGTTGCATGCCGCCGACTTCGATCTGTTTCAGGAAGGAAATCTCCGCGCCGCGCGTGATGATGACATTCGTCCCGCGATAGCCCAGATCAATGAAGACATTAATGGCATTGGCGTCTTCGGAGCGACGCAGAAATCGGATGAAGCTGCGCGCCACGGCGCACGGCGTCAGGTCGATTGCCACGGGGTTCAGCTTAAGCGATTCGAGCAATTCGAGTCGCGCGTTGACTACCTCTTCAAACGCCGCAAATACAATGACTTCTTCCTTCAGTTCGTTCCCGTGTCGAACTTCCCCGACCGGAAGATACCGAACCTGCGCGGGTGACCGGCTGAAGTCAAAACGCTCGCGGGCCTCGAATTCCACCGCCGCCGACAATTCATCCGGCGGCATTCGCGGAAGCCGGATATTCTTGAGTTGAAATTCGCCGTTGCCGAACGACGTCACGACATCGCGACCCTCGAACGGGTGGCGCCTCATCGCCTCGGCGATCGTCTCCCGCACGACATCGTTGATGTCCGTTGACTCCGGAAGATCCCGGGGAAAGTCGCAGAAAGCCGACGCCACAACCGAAGGCTGACCCGCCTCGCTGCCGAATTGAATCATCCGGACACCGGACGCGCCGATGTCCAAACCGATCGGCCCCCGTTTGTGACGATTCCTGAATAACACCGCGGCCTCCCACAGCCGAATCGCGTCTTCGAAAACGGTTCAATCCCCGCCCTAGAGCCCCAGACCACCCAGGATCGATTCAATCAGTCCCTTGTCGTTCGCATCAGCGGTGTTGGTTTCGGTGGCGATTTCGCCGTCCGCGGACTCCTCGCGAACCAGCTTGCCGCTGCCATCATCCGCCAACGCATCCACCGAGGCAGTGATCTTGGTTGTCCGGCTCGCCTGGGGCACCACCTGGATGTCCACGGCACGCTCACCGATGGCCAGTCGGATCGTTGCGGCGTCGCTTCGCTTGAGAGTCCCCATCGAATCAAATTCAAGCATCTTGTCATCACCGAGATCGGTCGCCGCAATCGAAAGGCGTCGCATGATGCCCTTGGCCTGAGGGTTTTGTCCCAGCGCGACGACGTACGGCTTTTTATCAGCCGGGTTGGCGATCGGTGTGTCCGGAGCCGCCTTCTTGGCAAGCCAGTACTTGTCGGATTCCGGATCGACTTTCACAACCACCGGATCGAGCGGATTAGCGATCGAAAGACTTCGTGCATAGCTGACGTCACCATCAAGCTTCTCGGTGAACTGCTTGATACTCTCATTCTCGGTCGAATCCTCTCCCGTCACCGACGCCACGAAAATGATCGCCGCGATGGCCACCACGATCATCAACTCCATTAATGTAAATGCGACGCGCATTCTCATATCGGCATTCCCCCTTCCGTCCGAGCGTTGCCCGGCCGCCATATCGGGCACTACCGCGATGGTCTGCCCGCAAACGGACTCCGCGCGGCGTCGGGTCGCTCGCCTGCATCATTGAAGTCATCGGTGCCTGCGGCCCGCGTCTTGATCGGCTTCGTTTCCAGGTGCTTCAGGATACGGGCCAATAACTGATTGGTGGTCCGCTGTTCATCCACCATCTGCTTACGCTGCAACGCGGTGTCCGGAATCTGTCCCACGGCCTGCGGCAGCAATGACGGTCGGCTGTCCCATAATGCAACGGCGATCACCGCGAGCAACGCCACCACTGAGATTCGAAACAGGCGCGACGCGCGATCGTCCGAAATGGAAACGACTTTCCTCATAGGAGCGATTTCCTTGTCAATACTCGGTCCAGTTCAGAACTGTGGCCGGTTCACGTGTGCCGGCGGTTTCAAAATTATAAAAACGGCTGCGATCGGCATCCCAGATGAATTCAGCCATGCTGTTCTTCCCGTTCACGATGACCGAGCCGCCGACAACCGTGGCGCCGCGCACGCTGATCACGACGTTACCATTGTTCTTGTCTGTGATATTTCCGCCGCAAATCACTGCACCTGTAACGGAGACTCCATCACCGCTGCCTCTTGCTTCGATATTCCCCGTGCAGATAACCGCCGGAAAGTTGGGACGCGCAGTGACAACGATGCCCAGTTCGACCTCGAGATTCCCGCCCGATACGAGAATTGTGCCGTCGACCTGGGCTCCGTTTTGAAGTCGAAAATTGCCGTTGGGAGTCCGGATGATTCGACCGGGATTTGTCGCCGACATGTCAATCTGATTCAGCGCGAGGGCGTCCGATGCAGACATTCGATTGGACGTGTACTCATAAGCCGTATAGGTCTTGCCGCGAATCGTATAAGTGAAGTACGGCGAATTGGTCGACGCCGGCAATGTAACCGTCGGCTGCAAGGATTTCACCGACGTCGGCGGACCGCCTCCGGGCCACGTAGCGCTCAGGCTGGCCGAAACGTCGCCCGTGCAATTGCCCATGCCCGTGACCGAACCGTTACCATGCAGATTGCCCCTCACCGTCACCGCGGCAGGAATGCTCAATGCTGCGGAGCTGCTGAGCAAGGCGTAATTGAATTTCCACATGTTTGACTCGGGGAGTATCACGTCCGCCTGCACGCCTTTTTTCGAACGTAGTTCCCCTGCCGAATCGTTGGCGGCTCCGACAGAGAAGACCCGGTATCCCAGCGGATGCTTCGGATCCTTCGTGACCATGACATTGGTGAAGTCATTGCCGCCATCGATCGAGATGAGGTTTCCGCCGGCCCAGAATCCGTCGAAAGGCACGGACGATGGCGGATACAGCAGGTAATGCTTCGCAAGATCGAATCCCGACTCGGCGAGGTACTGCGCGCGCGACGCATAGTACCGATTCATCGCCGCGGGCATCGCGGTGTTGTTTGCGTGGATATAGGCGATCCCGAGGGAACTCACGACCGTCGCCAGTCCCAGCACGAAGATCAGGACATAGGCCCGGCGAGCGAGCGGCGACCGTGGTCGCCTCGATTCGGGAAGATTTGTTCGTTCGTTCGCGCTCATTTCGAATCGCCTCCTGCGGCGTGATTCGCCCTCGTGGCGTGTTACCGGCTGCGTTCGATCACTTGGTCGGCGTCTTGCTTCCGGCCGGTGTCAGTGTGCCGAGATACGAAAACCCGTCCCATGCCGTCTTCTTTTTTCGAAGCACCCTCGTCGAAGTGTCGCTCACCGGAACCGATGTCTCACGGAAGAACAGGTAGTCGCCCGAGGCCTTCGGAGAGGCGGCATGATGGAAGGTCAGTGACTCTCCATTGACCGACATCGTCAGACGCATCTGCACCATGCGAACTTCAACGCTGTCTGGATGGCCGTCAAACTGGAGCGAATCAACGCCTTTGGCCAGCGCCACGGTCTTTCGCTGCGTGACATTCATGACGGTCGCGACATCCGAAGGTGTGAAGAGCTGATTGAATGCCAATGCGCCCAGTCCCGTCACCTCGGAATTGTCGAAGTAGTCAAACAGGACGGCGTGGTTGGATGAATCGAAGTAAATTCGACCCATTTCTTCAATATCGACCGTGTCATTGCCGTTCGAATCCCGCAGCCAGAGTGACATGCTGTCGCCGTTGAGATAGCCGATCGCGCGGGCCTGCCGAATCGTCCTCCCGATCATGCTCAGAGCATAATGCCCCTCCGATCGCTGGGTGCGGTAGTCGCGGGTCTGCGTGGCCGACGAACTGATGGCATAAATCATGGTCGCGCCGGCGGTCGCCGTCAGCGCCGTGACAGATGCCGCAAGCATCATTTCGATCAGCGTAAATGCTCGTTTCATCGCAATTTTTGTGATTTTTTGAGGCATTCAGTCATCCCTCGTGACGACGCGATCGAGCGTGACCTGTAACGCGGACTTGTAATACACCTTCACACGGACATGCATGATGCTGTCCGTGTCACCGGGCTGCTGGTCAGGATACGACACATAATCGACCGACACCTGTCGCCAGAAGCCCTGGACGTCCGGATCGTTGATCGCCCCGCCCTTGTAGTTGCGGAGGACCTGATCGCTTTCCGAATATCCGCTGAAATCGTCGATGCTGTCATACGCAAGTCGTACCGTCTCGCCCGAGTCCGGACCGGGCGTTGGCGCGCTCTGACCGGGCGCGAAGAACGGGCGTGCGAGGATCTCCTCCATCATGGATTCAGCCAGTTCCACGGCCCGTTCGAGCTTTTGGGCTTCCTTGGCGCTTTGCGTTCCTGCGGAGAAGGGAAGCGTCGCGGTTGTCGCGATGATCGCGAGAATGGTCGACGCAAGCAGCGCTTCCGCGAAGGTGAATGCGCGGCGGCGTTTTAATCCGGCGAACGTTGTGTTCCGAATGTGTTGATTCTTCGTCGTGGTCATCCGCAATCCTCTCGTCGTTTCGCGGTAATGCAACCATACGATTCGATGCGGACCGGTGGCACGATTGAGGCCCGAAAATGACCGTGCCGATAATTCAGAAGACCGGGGCGATCGAATCTTCGACCGCCCCGGCCTTCCTCAGGTCAAGCAGATTGTCGTTCGGCCCAGCGACGATACGAATTACAGATTCGAGTGAGCGACGGTGTCAAAGGCCTGGAAGGTGCCCGTCGCGGCGTTGTAATACCAGGCCGTGGTCGAAGCCGGCGTGCCGGTATTGACGACGTTGTTCGTATTTGTAAAGGGGTTGTTGGGAATTCGCTGGAGATACGGCCCGAGCGTCGGCGTGCCCGTGGTCGTATGATCGGCATTCGTCTTCGACGTCATGACCGTGTCGAAGTTCGCCTCAGGAGGATAATTCCCGTTGTGCTGCAAGCGATACAATTCAATCTGCCCGCGAATCGTCGCGAGATTGGTCGCGAGCGAGCTTTCGCGCGCTTCAGTGCTCGCATCGCTGAACTGCGGAATCACGACGGCTGCGAGGATTCCAAGGATGATCACGACGATCAACAGTTCGACCAGGGTAAACGCCTTCTTTCTCATTTCATGTCCCCCGTGTGGCTGTGGCGCCTGCAGCGCCTGACGACAATCTTTCAGAAAACCCATGCCAGTTCGCGTCTTCCGACAGCGCCTGACGTGCATTCGTTACTGTCGCTATCGGGTGCGCATGCGTGTCTCTTTAAGACAAGTCTCGCGACAATGTGTATGCTTGCTCAGTGTTTCGCATTCGCCAATAATCGGCCCAGGTTTGAGACAGGAGTCGCGAGATTATTCGGAACATGCCAATTCCCAAACATGCCAGCTTTGAATTATCACACGTGAAATAGCGGCCTGAAGGTTCAAATTCGCGCGATCATCCGCTGCATTTGCGGCATGTTCGCGCACCCGGCACGTTGATTCGGCTTACGCCTCCGCACGACGCGCGCTGAAACCGAGCGTCCGATCCGCCCGATAAGCGTGCAATCGTTTTACCAACCGCCATCCCGCTTCCGAGCTGACCGATATCGTCTTCGATGAATCCGCCGACTTCACGCCATGCAGGCCGCGCGTCCGCCATCGTGTTTATCATTGTCTTTTTGGGCCTGATGATCGCAGGTCGAAGCCGAATGATGCGCGATCCGGGAACGCTCTGGCACACCGTCGCGGGCGAGCGCATGCTGACCGAGCATCGGGTGATCCGCGAAGACCCGTTCAGCTTCACGCAAGGCGGCAATGAATGGATCGCGCAGCAATGGCTCGCTGAAGTGATCATGGCACTGGTGCATGGGGCCGCCGGTCTCGACGGACTGCTCGCGCTCGCGTGCGTCCTCATTGCCGTGATATTCGGCATCCTGGCGGGACGGGCCGAACGCATCGGCCTGTCCTGGCCGATTTCGGTCGTGTTCCTGATGATCATCGCGGCCGCCGGCAGCTACCACTTCATGCCGCGTCCGCATCTTGTCACTCTGCTGGCGATGACCTCGGGCACCATGCTCCTGTGCAACGTGGAGGCCGGCCGCGTCAGTCCGAGGTGGCTGCTAACGATTCCGCCGGTCCTGGCTCTCTGGAGCAATCTTCATGGCGGCGCACTGGGAGGCGTCGCGTCGTTGCTGGTCATCGGATCGCTTTATGTGTTTCGCATGCAGTTCCATCGATGCAATCGCATTGTTCACACCCCGACGCATGATTCCGGGGAGAATGCTGACCGTTCGCTCTTCCCCTACTTCGCACTGGCGGTCGGCGGCGCAATTCCCGCGGTGCTGCTGAATCCCTACGGCGTGTCACTGCCGCGCGTCTGGATCAGCCTGATGGATTCCGACGTCCTGCCTCGCGTCATCATCGAACACGCTCGAACCCGGCTGATCAGCGTCGAAGGAATGTTCATCCTGGCAATCGGCGGCGCTTACGCCACGATCCTTTTCCACGTGCTTCGGAGTCATGGCGTCCACATGCTCCGCGTGACCTGGCTGCTGCCGGCCGTGTGGTTCATGCTTGCGCTGTCGCGCGTCCGTCATGCCCCGATTTTCGCAATGGTTGCGGCGGTCGTCATCCTCGACATGCTGCCGCTCACCGGGTTCGTCCGTCCGGTGCCGCGGAGTGCAGCAAGCGAGGCACCTACCGGCGTGGCACGTTACGCGCGATGGGCGGCGGTCGGAATCGTCATCCTTGCGTTTACGTTCGAGTCGGCGGGGGTGCGGGCGCCAGTGATAGGGGCCGGATGGAGCCGGCTTGATCCCAATTACTGGCCTGTCGACGCCACCGCCGTCTTGCAGCGTCACATCGCCGGCACCGGACATTCCGACAGCATCAGGGTGTTTAATGATATGCGATTCGCGGGCTACCTGATTTATCGTGAGCCTCGGGCGCGCGTGTTCATTGACGATCGATGCGAGCTTTATCGCGACATCGGACTCCTGCGATACGTTGAGCTTCAGAAACACCCTCAACAGATCGAGGGTGAGGCGATCTACCGCGATATCGATTATGCCATGGTCCGCAGTCAATCACCCCAGCACGCCTACCTCGCCGGTTCAGGCCGGTGGGAGCTGTTGCATCAGGATCGCACCGCCGCGCTGTTCAGACGCGTGGAAAGCCTTGCCTCGATCCGTTGACTGCTCCATTCGAACCCGGTGCCGCCGTCGCTCCTTCATCGATTGCCGGATTGCCCGGGCCAACTTGTCGCGTTAAGCTGCCGCCCGCCTTTGATGAGGAACCGGTTTGACCGCATCTGTCAAGAAATGGGCGTTGAGGGTTCTGAAGCTCGCCGTCTGCGCCGCCGCCCTGGTCTATCTCAGCACCAAAGTCACGCTGGATGACTACGTCCGTCTGCCGGGCGACCCCGGTGTTCTGCATCGCCTGATCGCGGAGACCGGGGACTCGATTCGATATCAGAATGCTGTAACTGGCGCGGAGCACACGCTGCCCTATCATCAACCGGCGATCGGCGAGCCGATCTCCGAGAATGAGCCGCGCATTGTTCGCGGCCTGAAGTCGGTCATCCGGCGCACGGACTGGAAGTGGTCGGCCTGGGCGCTCGTGCTGATGGCGCCTGTCACCTTCATTCTCGGCTGGCGATTGCGTCTGTTGCTTGCGACGCAGGAGATCGCCTTGAGCCTGCGCGACGCCCTGCTGCTGACGTTTGCCGGTAATTTCTTCAACTTCGCGATGCCCGGATCAACCGGAGGTGATCTTTACAAGGCGTATCACATCGCGAAGCGAACGCCGAAGCGCGTGCAGGGTGTCACGATCGTGATACTCGATCGTGTCGTGGGTCTCGTGAGCTTTCTGCTGATTGCGGCAGTGGTACTCATGTTTGCGGGGAGCACCGGCCGAATCGGCGCTTATGGCCAGATCGTCGGCTATCTCACCGTAGGCATCATCGCGGCCGGATTGATGTTCTTTTCCCGGCGAGTCCGAACCCTGCTACGATATGACCACTGGCTGAGCAAGCTACCCTTCGCGGAGAAGATCCGCCACATCGACGAGACGACCTTCGCGTTCAGATACCATAAGGCTCAGGCGGCCATGGCGCTTTTCGTGACATTCGTCAGCCACATCTGCATCGTGACCTACATTTACTTTCTCTCGCGCGGATTCGGAATCACGGCGTCCGGCGATCGAACCCAGATCGATCTCTACTTCGCCGTCCTTATGGCGTCGGTCGTGGGATTCCTGTTCGCGGCGATTCCGATCAGTTTTCAGGGCTTCGGGTTGATGGAGGCGGTATTCATCCGGGTCCTGGTCCAGGGACAGTGGTGCGACTATTCGACGATGCTCGCGCTGACGCTGTCGGCGCGGCTGGTACAGGTTGTCTGGTCGCTTCCCGGCATCCTGGCGCCGTGGATGGGACTTGAGCGACCGCCCGAAGACGCAACGGAAGAATCGATAGAAAACGCCACGCGATGAAATTTGTGAAAACAGCACTCCGCGTCAGAATCCCATTGACTTTATTTCCGGCATGGGCCGATCCAGCATATTTGAGAGTGTCCTGGATCTGACATCCTCGGGAGCTGACCAGACGAGAAAAAACATCGCTTCACGCGCCAGGCGCTGTGTGTCGCGCTGACGAATGAATCCCGAACCCTTTCCCATTGTGACCGCCGTGATGGCCAGCCGCATAAGCAAGTCGTTCACAGCGATGCGCAAGGCCGTTTTCGGCACGTCGGCGGACTCATCGGCCAGACGGTCGACGTGCGAAAAAACACGTTCGCGCAAAGCGTCGTACCGAGCCACGGCATCGTCAACCAATTCGCGCAGCGCGCCGCCCTCGCCCGCGGTGTGACGCTCAATATCCCGAACGAGCGCTTTCGCCAGCCCCATGCCCACGACTGAGACGACCATCGATTTGACGGGTGAACCGCGGCGCAAGGCGTTGTCACACGGCCTTCTGAGCACATGCTCTTTCTTAATGCGCACCTGTCGGCAATGAACCTCCGATGTATGCGAACTCTGGAGCGCCGCCAGGCGCATCGGCGGATCGATCTGGACTCCGACGGTATCGGTCGGCACCCAGACCAGCACCTGTGATCCATCCGGCACAACGGCACCGGTCACGATCAGGTCGCAATGATCCGCGGCGGTGACCCACGGCATGTAGCCGGTCAGCACAAAGCCGTCGCCGTCCGGCTGGGCCGTCAGCGCCGGCTTGCCGCCCTGCCGACTCGTCGTGAGATGACTGATTCCGATGGAGGCGAACCGCTTGCCCATCGCCAGGCTCGGCAGCAGATCCGCCTTTGCGGCGTCGTTTTCCGACTCGGCGATGAATTCGGCCGCGCCATCGCGTTGGGTGAGGATCAGAGCGCATGAGAGGCAACCGGCCGCAACCGCTTCATAAGCTTGCATTTGCGACGAGATGGGCAGGCCGATCCCGCCGAATTTCGTCGGAATAATCCACGTCCATGCTCCGGCCGCGCCGAGGCACTCCAGCGATTCAGCCGGCCAGTCGGAGGTCATGTCAAAATGGGTCGCGAGGCGGGCCAATCTGGCAGTCAATTGATCGAGCGCGGAGTTCATGCAGAAACATTGTATGGATTGCTGGCAATGACGACAGGAAATTCTCGTTTTCACGGCTTTGGGGTGTTCCGGTGGTTTGCGGCATGTTGGGGAGTCTTGCTGGACGGACTTCAGACGCTGCTGAAGCGTATGCTTCTGTAGCGTATGCGGGCCGAGGGTTGCGCGCTCGCCGCACGCGAAGAGCTCAGGGTCGCTCGCTTGAAGCGGGGCAAGCGGTCGCCCTTGACACCCTGATGGGTGGGTAGCTAGACTTCGCCTTCTTGCGGCGGCCCGATTGCGCCGCAAATACAGTGGGCGTTGCGTACACCCGCTGTTTTTTTATCTCGGACTTCGTACCTTTTTTCACAAAGTCCAGATGGATGAGCCTGAAAAGCCCGACGGCCCGAAGAATGACTCGAAGTTCTTTGCAATTGGGATGCGCTTCAGTGCAATCGGCTTCGAGTTCGCGGGCGCGGTTCTCATCCTTGGATATCTGGGCATCAAGGTGGACGAGCGATATGGCTCCGACCCGTGGGGCACGTTCGGCGGACTGATCATCGGAATGGCCATTGGCTTGTTCACGATGATCAAGCAACTGGAAAAGTTGAACCGGTAGAAGCGAGTTGAAACTTTCATTGACCTGCGTGACTTGCCTGATTCTCGCCGTCGCCACGGCTGCCGCGATCGGTTACGCGCCGACAGCGGCCCGATGGGGCGCAGAGGGTGTGGCGAGCATGGTGGCCGTCGGCTCGATCTGTCTTGTCACGGCGCTGGTGGCGTTTGCTCCGATTGTGATCGTGGCGCCGCGCTGGCCGGATCAGATCGGTTCCGCGGCGCTCGCGGGCACGGTGCTGCGTCTGATATTGGCAATTGCCGGAATGATTGGATACCAGATACTTGCCCGCCCGCATTTTGAGTCGTTTCTGTTCTGGGCGGTGATTTTCTACCTCATTGTGCTTGCGATCGACACGACATTCGGGGTGGTCGCCATTCAGAAGTACTATCGGACGCCGCCGCCGCGCAAAGAGGGCCCCGCTTCGTGAAAATTCTAACACTCGCCTCGGGCGACCCGCTGAGTCACGTTCTGCCGCATCCGATCAGCCATGAGCCGCTGATGCACTGGAACTTTGATTTTACGGCGCCGCTCAATCTCTTCACAATCAAGCCGCACGATACGTATTTCACAAATCACCTACTGATGTCATTGGTCGCGGCGGTGATTGTCCTGATCGGCTTCACGCTGCTGGGTCGTCGATATGCCGCGATGTCAGCCGCCGGAGTTGAACGCAACATACCATCGGGTTTTACGAACCTGATCGAAGCGATGATGCAGTTCATTCGCGTCGATGTGGTTCGCCCGGTGCTGGGTGACAAGACCGATCGTTTCATGCCGTTTTTGTGGACGGTTTTCTTCTATATTCTGACATGCAATCTGCTCGGCATGATTCCACTGGCCGAGATCATCGGTGCAGCGACGGGCGGACGACTCGAGCACATCGGCGGAACTGCCACCGGCAACATCATGATTACCGCCGGACTGGCCTTCTGCGCTTTCGTAATGATTCACCTGTCAGGTGCCATGCAGGTGTATCGCGATCTGGTCGCCGGCACCTATGGCCACCATCATGAACATGATGAAGACCATGCACTGCATGGCGAAGGCCACGAATTCGGTCTCGCGCACGATCCTTCCCATCATGGACATCATTCGGTTGACAAGTGGATGGCACCGCCCGCCGCGGCGATACTTGCACCGATTCTCTATGTCTGGAATTTCGCCCCTCACGTGTTCAAACCGGAGAAGATCGACAGTCCGATGGCGATTCTGCTCCTGATCGCGGACGTAATCATGTGGGCGGTGCTGCTCGTTCTTGAATCGATCGGAGCGATCATCAAGCCGTTCGCGCTTGCCGTGCGATTGTTCGCGAACATGGTTGCGGGGCACGTGGTGCTCGCGTCGATTCTCGCGCTGATTACCGGCCTCGGCACTTTCATGATGGAGTCAACTGTCGGGCCAATGATCGCGGTTGGCTGTGCGGCGCTGAGTTGTCTGGAATTGTTTGTCGCCTTTCTACAGGCGTACATCTTTACGTTTCTGACGTCGCTGTTCATCGGGGCGTCGGTTTCGCCGGAGCATTGATTTCGCTGGCATCGAATCGCTGCAATGGAGGCCGAGCCTCTTGCAGCCGAACACTGACGGCGGTTGGGGTAGTCGGCGCCCCGGCCATACTTTGAACAAACGCCGACGAACGATTTATTCATCCCCCGCGGCGGGGGAAATCGCCGCAGAGAGACAAGGAGTCGACTCATGTTGGAAATGCTTGCAGAAGGCACCATGTTGTTCGGTGACAAGGGTCTTGTGGCTCTTGGCGCCGGCCTTGGCGCGGGCCTCGTTACGATGGGCGCCGCCAAGGGTATCGGTCACCTCGCCGGCGAGGCGATGGGAGGCATCGCTCGCCAGCCCGAAGCCGGCGGCCGAATCTTCACGTCGCTGATTATCGCGGCCGCGCTGATCGAAGGTTTCACATTCTTCGCGCTGGTCGTCTGCAACGGCGTCGGTGGTTCGCTGTCGAAGATGGTTGGCGGCTGATATTGCTCATTGATCGACATCGCGCCGGGCCGCGGTTCGGCGCGATGTCGAGTTCTCATTCATTACGGAATCCGACGGATCGGTTCACATTTCGAATCGAGAGTTTGAAAATGAAGCACACGCTCCTCACAGTTCTTGTATTCTCGGCGCTGCTGTCGTTCGCAGCCCAAACGCAGGCTTCCGCGCCGAGCGCCGCGTCGGAAGCCGGTCACGGCGAGCACAAGGCTGAACTCCTGCACTGGGACATCGGTTCGGCACTGTGGTCGATCGCCGTGTTTGTCATCCTGCTCGTGATCCTCCGGGTCGCAGCGTGGAAGCCGATCCTGGCGGGACTGAATCAGCGAGAGAATTTCATCCGGGACTCGCTCTCCCAGGCCAAACATGAACGCGAAGCCGCCGAACGGATGATGGCCGAATACAAGGCCAAGATTGAAGAGTCCCATCAGGAGGCCACAGCGATCGTCGAAGAAGGCCGACGCGACGCCGAGGAACTTCGAAAACGGATTCAAGGCGAAGCGAAATCCGAGGCTGAAGCGATCGTCGCCCGCGCCAAGAAGGATATCGAGCTGGCCCGTGACGAAGCGATCAAAAGTATGCATGATCAGAGCGTGATGCTGGCGACCGCCGTGGCCGGCAAACTGATCAAGCGCGAACTGAGCGCGGCCGATCATCAGGCGCTACTCAACGAATCGCTCGCCGAGTTGAGCAAGATGAACTGACGCATTTTCAGGAAACTGAAGCAGAGCACTCATGGCAACGGAACTCGACACATTTATCGCGGCGGCTCAGATCTATGCCGAGAGCCTTCTGTCGCTCGCCAAAAGCGAGGGCAAGGAGGACGAAATCGGCCGCGAGCTTGCGGACCTGAAAGAGCTATGGCACCGAGAGCCGGCCTTCGCATCGTTGATGCGCTCGGCGGCGGTCGATGAGGATTCACGGCACACCGCGATTCAGAAGGCGTTCGGCAATGGGCGGGTCAGTTCGCTGGTGCTGAATCTGCTTCTCGTGCTCAACAAGAATCGCCGCGCCATGATCCTTCCGTGGGTCTGCGAGTCCTATCGCCGAAAGCTGGACCGGCTGCACGGCCGCGAAGACGTCTTCGTGACAACGGCCACCCCGCTTTCCGAATCACAGCGTGAGAGCATTCGAGCCCAGATTAAACGGCTCGCCAATCGCGATGCGATCCTCATTGAAAAGGTCGATCCCGATGTGCTCGGTGGCGTGACCATCCAAGTCGGTGACCGCCTTTATGACATGACCATCCGAAGCCGCTTGAATGCACTTCGGGCACACCTTCTCGCTTCCTCAGACAAACACCTGCGTGCGGGCACGGCGCGCTTCGTGACACAAGGGTAATCGAATGAAGATTCAGGTTGACGAAATTACGTCCGTTATCAAACAGGAAATCGCGCAGTTTTCCGACCAGTTGCAGGCTGCGGAAGTCGGCCGCGTGATAGGCGTCGGCGACGGCGTCACACAGATCTACGGTCTGTCCAATGCGATGGCCGGCGAAATGGTCGAGTATCAGAACGGCGCGATCGGACAGGTGATGAACCTCGAGGAGAACAGCGTCGGCGCGGTCGTCCTGGGCGACTACCTCGGCGTGAAAGAGGGCGACGTGGTCAAGGCGACCGGCCGCCTGCTCAGTGTGCCAGTGGGTGAGGCTCTGATCGGTCGCGTCGTGGATCCGCTTGGCCGCCCGCTCGATGGCAAGGGTCCGATCAAGTCAAGCCAGAACTGGCCTCTTGAGTACAAGGCTCCCGGCATCGCCGAACGACAGCCCGTCAAGGAGCCGCTCCAGACCGGCATCAAGGCGATCGACTCGATGATCCCCATCGGCCGCGGTCAGCGCGAGTTGATCATCGGCGACCGCAAGACCGGCAAGACGGCGATTGCGATCGACACGATCATCAATCAGAAAGGCTCCGGCGTCATTTGCGTCTACGTCGCGATCGGCCTGAAGGAATCGACCGTCGCGACAGTCGTCGAGCGTTTGCGGGAAGTTGGCGCGATGGACTACACGATCGTCGTCTCCGCTGCCAGCAGCGACCCCGCGCCGCTCCAGTACATCGCGCCCTACTCCGGCTGCGCGATGGCCGAGTATTTCATGTATACGCAGGGCAAGGCCACGCTCTGCATTTACGACGACCTGTCAAAACAGGCCCAGGCTTATCGCCAGCTTTCGCTGCTCCTGCGACGCCCGCCGGGCCGCGAAGCATATCCGGGCGACGTGTTCTACTTACACTCCCGCCTGCTGGAGCGCTCCTGCAAACTGGCCGAGCGATATGCCGTCGTCCCGCAAGGCCAGCCCTACAAGGCCGGGGGGGTGAATGGCAAGACGTATGTCGGCGTACCCGGCAAGCATGAGGCCGAACACGACGCCAAAAACATGCCCGGACATGTGGTGGTGACTGATCCCACCTCCGGTGGCTCCCTCACGGCGCTTCCAGTCATTGAAACCCTTGAAGGCGAGGTTTCCGCCTACATCCCGACCAACGTGATCTCAATTACCGACGGCCAGATCTACCTGGAGCCAGATCTGTTCTTCGCGGGCGTCCGCCCCGCGATCAACGTCGGCATTTCCGTCAGCCGCGTCGGTGGCAATGCCCAAATTAAGGCGATGAAGAAGATCGCCGGATCGCTGCGACTCGACCTCGCTTCGTATCGTGAGCTCGAAGCATTCGCCCAGCTCGGTACGGATCTCGATGCGGCCACTCAGCGCCAGCTCGATCGTGGCGCACGAATGGTCGAACTGCTCAAACAGGGCCAGTATCGCCCTTACAACGTCATCGATCAGGTGATCAGCATTTTCGCGGGTTCGAAGGGATTCCTGGACGAATTGCCGATCTCCGATGTCGGACGGTTCGAGGCCGGTCTCCTCAAGTATTTTCGCGATGAGATTCCTGAAGTCTGGAAGGAGCTTGAGGCGAAGAAGGAGCTGGATTCCGGCATCGAAGCGAAGCTGGTTGATGGCATCAAGACCTACCGGACCAAGTTCCAGACCGAGAAGAAGTGATCGGCGGCGTTTTCTCGCGGTGATTTACCACCGGCAGTCGGCCGGATGCAGATAGCGGAAGCAGATTCGCATGGCAAACGCAAGACATATTGTGAAGCGCCGCAAGGCCGTCACGAATATTCGAAAAATCACCAAGACGATGCAGCTCATCGCCACCGCGCGGTTTCAGCAGGCCTTCAACCGCGCCACAGCGACCAAGCCCTACACACGAAAGATCACGCAGCTCGTCAGCGAACTTGCAGAGGCCGCCTCCGGGCAGATCGATCACCCCCTGATGAAGAGAAATGAATCGACGACCGATCTGGTGCTGGTGCTGACATCCAACCGCGGGCTGTGCGGCGGCTACAATGCCGGCATCATTCGAAAAGTGAATGAGCATCTCAACGCGAATGCGGACCGGAATAACGAGATTCACGTCGTCGGCAAAAAAGGTATCGCATACTTCAGGTTCATCGGCCGCGCGATCGCACGCGGCATTACGTCGATTGACGACCGTCCCCGCTTTGAGCAGGTTGAGCCGCTCGCGACCGATTTCATCAATCGCTACGAAAAAGGCGAAATCGGCAACGTGTACGTCGTGTACATGCGGTTCATCTCGGCCGGCAAACAGGTGCCGGACGTGATGCACCTGCTCCCGCTCACGCGCGAATCAGCGGGCGTGGGCAACGCGGCGCCAACGGGCGGCTCGTCGGAAGTCCAATATGACTTCTCGCCGGAGCCTGCCGAACTTCTCAAGAAACTACTGCCGCAGACCGTGAAGGTCCGGCTCTATCAGTGCTTCACCGATATGGCCGTGAGCGAGCAGGTCGCCCGCATGGTCGCCATGAAGGCGGCGACGGACGCGGCCGGCGACATGATCAAATCGCTGTCGCGGCAATACAATCGCGCTCGTCAGACGCAGATCACGATGGAACTGCTCGACATCGTCGGCGGCGCCGAAGCCCTGAAGTAGGCTGTATCGTGGATTTTTGATTGAATGAATCAGCATCGAATGCTGTAAATGATGAGAATTGCAGGAGCGGAACCGGTAGTCGGAACGAGAAGACTGAACGATAGGCGTTGATCCGGCAATCGACAATTCTCGACAAACAAACTCGGTTCACGCCAACGGAGACGATTATGGTCGCAACGAAAACCTCAACCGGCAAAGTTACTCAGGTCATCGGCTCGACGCTCGATGCCGAGTTTCCGGAGGGCAGCCTGCCCGCCCTCTATAACGCACTTGAAGTCGAAGTCGAACAATCGGTGGGCCTGGGAACCGAGAAAATCACGCTCGTCTGCGAGGTTGCCAGCCACCTCGGCGGTGGACGCGTCCGGGCCATTGCACTCGGCAGCACCGACGGTCTACGACGAGGAATCGACATCGTCGATACCGGCGCGCCGGTCTCCGTGCCTGTCGGTCAGGATATCCTCGGTCGCGTCTTTAATCTCCTGGGCAATCCCATCGACGGCCGCGGGCCGGTCAAATCCAGTGACCGCCGCCCCATTCACCGGCTGCCCGCAGAGTTTTCCGAACTGACTCCCAAGACGGAGCAGCTTGTCACCGGCATCAAGGTGGTTGATCTGCTCGCGCCATTCGTCCGCGGCGGCAAGACCGGTCTATTCGGAGGTGCCGGCCTGGGTAAGACCGTCATCATTCAAGAAATGATCGCCCGCATCGCCCGCGAGCACGCCGGTTACTCTGTCTTCGCCGGTGTCGGTGAGCGCACTCGCGAAGGCAACGATCTCTGGCTCGAGATGCAGGAAGCGGAATTCAAGGACACCAGCGGCAAGACCAAGAAGGTCATCGAGCACACCGCAATGGTCTTCGGCCAGATGAACGAACCGCCCGGTGCCCGTCTTCGTGTCGCTCTGTCGGCACTGACCATGGCTGAATATTTCCGTGATGAGTCCGGCGCGGACACCATGCTTTTCGTCGATAACATCTTCCGATTCAGCCAGGCCGGTTCCGAAGTTTCCGCGCTGCTCGGCCGAATGCCCAGCGCCGTCGGTTATCAGCCGACCCTTGCGACCGAAATGGGCGAATTGCAGGAACGAATCACTTCAACCAGCAAGGGCGCCGTCACCTCGGTTCAGGCCGTGTACGTCCCGGCCGACGACTTGACTGACCCCGCTCCGGCGACGGCCTTCACCCACCTCGATTCTTTCATCGTTCTCGCCCGTTCCATCTCGGAAAAGGGAATCTATCCGGCGATCGATCCGCTGGCGTCATCAAGCCGCATTCTCGACGCGCAGTACGTCGGCCAGCGGCACTACGATTGCGCCCAGCGCGTGCAGAAGATCCTGCAGCGCTATCGCGACCTCCAGGACATCATTGCGATTCTCGGTGTCGAAGAACTCAGCGAAGAGGACAAGCTGATCGTGTCCCGCGCCCGAAAAATCGAGCGATTCCTTTCGCAGCCGTTCTATGTCGCGGAGCAGTTCACCGGATTCCCCGGCAACTACACCCAACTCGAAGACACAATCCGAAGCTTCGAGGAAATTTGCGACGGCAAGCATGACAGCCTGCCGGAACAGGCCTTCATGTATGTCGGCAGCGTCGATGAGGCGGTGGCCAAGGCGAAGAAGTTGGCGTCCTGATCGCCTCGAGCCGACGCGAAAAATGACAATTGATGCTTTCTCCGAAGCCTTCGATACCCAATCGAAGGCTTCGTTCTTTCTCTCGACGGTGCGGCCAGCCTCAGAGGGCGAATCGCGGCAATGACGACCTCTGCCGGTTTCGATACAATGCCGAAACACTGATGGCGGCGTAAACCGTCCGAAGAGGTCACGATGCTCCGGCGATCTGCCCATCCGCTCAAACGATGGATCCTGCAACTCTGCAGCCTTCTCGCGCTGGTCGGACCGGCCTGCTCAAAGCAGGTTGAAGAAGCAGCCGACGACCGCGACGGTCACGGCAAAATTCTGCTCATCGGCATCGACGGCCTCGAATGGAACGTGATCCTTCCGCTGTTGCGGGAGGGGAAAATGCCGAACCTCGCGCGGCTCATGGCAGACGGAGTGTTCGGCGAGCTCGAGACATACGCACCGGCCAAGTCACCGGTCATCTGGACAACCGTCGCCACGGGCAAACCCCCCGAGAATCACGGAATTCTGGATTTCATGATTTCCGAGTCGCCCGGGACGCGCCGTTTTTACAACAGCCGCGACCGGCGCTGTAAGGCGATATGGAACATACTTTCTGAATTCGGCCGCCGGGTTGACGTGATCGGTTGGTGGAACACGTTTCCGGTTGATCGCGATGTCAATGGCGTCGTCGTCTCGCAGGCAAATACTGATGAGGAGTTTCGCAAGCGGGAGATTCTGAAAGGCGGATTGCTGCGAGGAGTTCCCGGCCAGGTTCATCCCGAATCACGCCAGGATGAAATGCTTGGCATTTTCGCGGAGGTTGACGGCCGGCTCAACGAGTATTGCGATCGGCTCTTCGCCAGTGTCGGCAGTGTCCGAGCGCCACTGGCGAGATACCACATCGAACAGTCGCGATGGACAATCCGATCGGACGAGGCCTATCGGCAGATTGCACTTCGGTTAATGAAGGAACCGGAAGTGCCGGACCTCTTCGCGGTGTATCTCTCGACGCCCGATGTCGTCGGCCATCGCTTCTGGCGATTCTACGAGCCTGGTGCATTTAAATACCCCCCACCAGCTGAGCTTGTTTCGGCCTTCGCGGACGTCATCCCCAATGCCTACATCGAGGCGGACCGAGCGATCGGCGAGTTCATTCGTGCATTCCCCCGGAACGCCGACGTCATCGTGATCTCGGATCACGGCATGGGCGCATCCAATACACAGCTGGATTTCATGCAGTTCAGCCCCACAGATACGTCGGAATCCGGCGCGCATACTGATGGGCCGCCGGGGATATTCGTTGCCGCAGGTCCGTCATTCAAGGCATCCACGGCGGATGAAAAATCAATCCGAACGCTTCAACGAAAGGACATTCGCCGCATCGGTCGCGTGATTGACATTGCCCCGACCATTCTGGCGTTGCTGGATGTTCCCATTGGTCGAGACATGACCGGGAGGCCATTGCAATCGATTCTGTCGGAAGGTCGTGTCCGGGAACTACGCATCTACTATGTGGACACGCACGAATCGCAGGAGTGGTTCTCCAGCCGTGATCAAGATCGGGCGGAACACGCCGGGTACGACGAACGGATGCGACAACTCCGTTCGCTGGGGTACATCAGCGATGATCCGACACAAGGTACGACGACGGTGCCTACAACCGCCCCAGGCAGCGACAAAAATGTGGCACCCTGATTTCCGCATGTACGCGAACTTGACCGCCTGTCGGTGGATTAAGTGAGAACGCATGCGACGAACCGAGGTTCTTCATCCCGGCGGACGAAGCGTCCGGCGGCGACAGGCCGATGGTGCGACGCCCCCTCCATAAAATCACATGGCCCGTCGGTGGTGAGGGAGTGCCCTGGGCAGCCGGTCAAACGCTTGCTGGAGGAATCGCTGAGCGTGCTCAAGATGCACGAAGCGATGGTGGAATCCGGCGTCTGCCCCAAGTTCAGATGACGATTCAGTCGTAAAGCTAAAAAACGAGACCGATCGGCGAATGCCCCTGCGGCATCATCCGTGGAGATCGGTTTTACTGGGACTTGACAGGCCCGGTATAATTCTTCAATGCCCGTCCCGAAGTTTCACTCGCGGCCCATACCCTCCCGATTCGTCACTCGGACTGCCGCCCGAAATGCTGAAGTCGGCACGCACGGAGCGCACGCATGAACACCCAGAACCTTCTATCTTCCGTTGCAAACGTCTCCGACGACACCGAGTTCTACACGCCGATTCCCGCGGGTTACAAGCCTGGCAAGACGAAGTACGTCGGCGTATTCGGCACCGTCATGTCCGGCCTCGGAAAGGGCATTTTCGCCAGCAGCCTTGCAAAAGTCCTGAAAGACAAGGGTCTGACAGTCGCACCAATCAAGCTTGAAGGCTATCTGAATCTGGATTCCGGCACGCTCAACCCGTTTCGACACGGCGAAGTTTTCGTCCTCGACGACGGCATCGAATGCGACATGGACCTCGGCACCTACGAGCGAATGCTCGATCAGAACATGTCGAGGTTGAACTTTTCAACCAGTGGCCAGATCTTCACCACGGTCCTCGAGAAGGAACGCCGCGGCGGCTATCTCGGACGCGACGTGCAGATGATCCCGCATGTCACCGGAGAAGTGAAGAGCAAGCTGCGGCAATTGGCCGTCGCGTCGGATGCCGATGTCATTTTCATCGAAATCGGCGGCACCGTTGGAGACGTGGAAAATGCGTATTACATTGAGGCTCTGCGGCAATTGGCCTTTGAAGAGGGCGAGCACAGCACCTGCTGGGTTGCGCTGACCTACATCATGGAGCCGCCGGCGCTTGGCGAACAGAAATCCAAGGCTGCGCAACTGGGCATCAAGAAGCTGATTGAATGCGGAATTCAGCCGCAGATCATCGCCTGCCGGGCGATTCACCCAGTCACCACCAAGGCGCGAGAGAAAATCTCTCTCTACAGCAGCGTACCGGTCGAGCGCGTCTTCTCGATGCACGACTGTGAATCGATCTATCTCATCCCCGAAATGATCCGCGACGCGAAACTCGACGGTCAGATCGTGGACATCCTGAGGCTTGGGGACCGAACCCATCCCGAGATGGAAATCACCGCCCGTGAAATCTGGCGCGACTATCTCGCTCGCCTGACGGCCGGCGGCCCGCCACTGACGATCGGCGTCGCCGGCAAGTACACCTCGGTGCGTGACAGCTATGCGTCAGTCATCAAAGCCCTGGAGCACTGCGGCACGAAAGCCGGCGTCCGGGTCATTATCGACTGGATCGAGGTCACCGACATCACCTCTGCGAACGTTGCCGAGCGGATGTCGAAACTCCACGGTCTGATCGTGCCGGGCGGCTTCGGAGCACGCGGCGTGGAAGGCAAGATCGCGTGCATCCAATATGCCCGTCACAGCGGACTGCCGTTTCTCGGGCTCTGTCTCGGCTTCCAACTTGCCGTCATTGAGTTCGCGAGAAACGCATGCGGCATGGTCGGAGCCAATTCAACGGAATTCGACCTCGAGTGCAAGCACCCTGTCATCGACATTCTTCCGGAGCAGAAGCAGATCGAAGGTCTCGGCGGCAACATGCGTCTCGGCGGCCAAGACGTGATTCTGCGCCCGGGCACGCTCGCGGCCAGGCTGTACAACAACACCCCCGAGACGCGCTTACGCTTCCGCCATCGCTACGAAGTTGACCCGCGGTACATCGCTCAATTGGAAAGCGGCGGCCTGATCTTCAGTGGCAAAGCGCCCGATTACCCGATTATGCAGGTGCTCGAACTTCCTCAGGCCGTGCACCCCTATTTCATCGCCACTCAGGCCCATCCGGAACTGACCAGCCGCCCGCTGCGCCCTGATCCGCTCTTTTTGGGACTTGTTCAGGCGGCCTTGGGCCTGTCACACGGCGTGAAGCCCACGGAGACAGACGTCAAAGCCTGAATCGGCCGAATCAACTTTCCCCAGAATCGCGTTCGATTTGCCCCCTTGTACCGGCCCCTGCCGGGGAAGGTCGGAATCCTGCGTTTGGTTCCCTACACCGCAGACGTTAAGATCAAGGTAGTTAAGGCCCCTGCCGACGGCCGGCTCGCCGTGTGGCAAGCCCGCGAGCCCGCAAACAAAAGCTCAAGGATTCGAACTTGTCGACGCTTATTCACGCCAAACGGCACGCGCGGGCTTATTTCACTATGGCGTTTGCGCTATCCTGCATGGCATGGGCGGGCCTTGCGAATGCCTCACGCGCCGACGATGGCGAATTCCCGAAGACCGTGCGTGTCGGCTTGCCGGCTGATCCGCAGACCGTTGCCCTTTCAGACATTGAAGCACTCCGAACCTGGCGAGGCTGGCTCGCCGAACAGGAATTCGTACTCGACCGCTGCGGGGTGGACTTCGTCAGCCGAACTTTTGTGCTCGAATTGAAAGATGCCGCACAGTTGGCACTTATTGAATCCGTCGGATTTGAAGTCTCTCCTTTCGACCCGCTCGACAATCCCGCCGCCAATCCGGCCGATGCGGTCCCACGCGGCCCCGGACTCGACCCCCAGTACTTCGACCCGGACGACATCACCACCATTCTAAATCAAACTGCTGAGCAACACCCCGACATCACGCGCGTGTTCATCGTCGGCACGACGATCGAGGGGCGGAACATCCTCGGAATCGAAATCTCGGACAACCCGGGCATCGACGAGGACGAGCCTGCGATACTTCTCAACGGCCTGCATCACTCCCGGGAGGTGGTGACGCCACATATTGTCGTCGACGCGATTCAGCATCTCACCAACGGCTACGAAGCCGCCGATCCCCAGATTGTTGCGTGGGTTCGAAACTACAAGACGATCTGCGTCCCGATGGTCAACCTCGACGGTTCCGCTAGAGTATTCTCAGGCGATCTCAACCACCGCAAAAACATGCGGCCTGTCTGCACGACCGGCACGAACAATCCCGGTGTCGATCTCAATCGAAACTATCCATACAGCTGGGGGGCCAATAGTCCGGGAAACGTGATCTGCGAGCGAGGCGATGGTTCCAGCGGCAGCACATGCAGCGATTCCTATCGTGGCGCATCGGCCTCCTCCGAGCCCGAAACCCTGGCGATGATCGCGCTGGCCGATACGATTCGCTTCACGATCGCCGTTTCGTATCATTCCTACGGCCGCTTCATTGACTACCCTTACGCCTGCAACGACGGCAACCCCGACAACCGGATGCCCGAACATGCCGTCGTCGACTCGATGATGCGAGGCATGGCGGCGGCGATTCAGCCCGTCAACGGCGTTACGTACGCTGTCAATTCGCCCGTCGCAGCCGGCCCCGTCAACGGCGATGACACAAGCTGGTACTACGCACACCGCGGCACATACCCATTCATCGTTGAAGTCGGCACATCGTTCATCCCCGCATTTTCGGCAGTGAACGGACTTGTCAACGAGAATCGCGCGGGTTGGCGCTATCTGTTCGGCCGGCTCGGGCAGGCGCGAATTGACCTGCACGTTCGCGATGGCTGCACACCGATTGAAGCCGAAGTCACCCTGCTGAACTATGCGTACGATACAGGCGAATTGCCGCGATACACGCATCTGCCGTTCGGTCGATGGACCTATGTGGTCCCGCCCCATGCAAACTACACGATTCGAGTCTCGAAGCCGGGCTATGTCACTCAGGATGTCCCGATCGGCGTCGAGAACTCGCCCATTCAAGTGGTGGTCCAGCTTGAGCCGTTGTCCGCGCCATCGATTCTCAAGGGCGACATGAACGGCGATTGCATCGTCGACGGCAGCGATATCGCCGGATTTTCCACGGCATGGCTCAGTGGCGATGGAGCCACTCCATCACAGGTAGCCGCCGGCGACTTCACTAATGACTGCGCGATCGATGTCACGGACCTGGCATTGTTTGTCGATGCAGCACTGAATGGCAACGTCTGCCCATGATTGGCAGCGACCGTACGACCGCGATGAGGTGGCCATGCGAAGGGATCGATGAAGTATTTCGCCGGAGATGTGGCGTCGGCTCGCCTTAGCCGGCAATCAGAACGCCATCAACCGGGCAGACGTGTGGAGTGAACCTGCTGTTGCCTTTCTCGCTTAACAGGTCCGTACGGAATTGACGCGCCGGCCAATCGAGTGAATCAAGCTCGCCGCACCTGCTCACACCTCAAGCAACTCGCCGACGCCATAGCGTGATGCCACATACACCGGCAGCGTGCGGCCGACTCTTCTTCGCTGCGCATCCAGTGCCAACTCCGGCACGTTGTTCTCGTGGCTCAGGTGCGCCACCGCCAGCCATTTCAGGCGCGCCGACATCGAGTTTCGCGTCAGTTCGGCCGCCTCGTCGTTCGAAATATGCCCACCACTACCGGCGATACGCTCCTTGGCCCATTGGGTGTATGAGCCGTTCCACAGCATATCGGGATCGTAGTTGCTTTCAAGATAGGCCGCGTCGACCTGCCCCAAGGCATCGGCCAGCGCAGGAAATGGATGACCCAGATCGGTAAATATGCCGAGCTGGCGGCACTCGTGCTCAATGATGAAGCACACGACGTCCACTCCGTCGTGTGGCGTACGAATCGTATGCACTTGAACATCGCCAAACGAAAGTGATTGCCCCGATTCAAAGAACCGAACCTGATCAATCGAGCCGATGCGCTTCTTTGTCTCAAGATAGGTGGGCCGTGTGCAGTAAACCGGAATCCCGAACTTGCGTTGAAAAACACCTGCGCCGCTGACATGATCGGTATGCTCATGCGAAAGTATCAGCGCGTCGCACTCGCAAATGTCGCGGCCGCGCGATGCAAGCCGCAGCGACGCCTGTTTGCCGCTGATCCCTGCGTCGAATAGCAACCGAACATCCCCTGCCTCCACATAGATGCAGTTGCCGTTCGATCCGGATTGCAGGGACATCGTCAACATACGCGATGGCCGATCATAATCCGACGGACGGCCACAGATCAACGGACGACTTCCCCGCGACGGCCGTTTCATGCGGTGACAAAAAGCACAGCATTTCAAGGCGATTTGCGTGTGACATCGCTAGAATGATCGTTGATACTATCTGGACAGCTAACGTACCCGGATGGGTTTGAATCGAGTCGCGACAGACAGCAATCCAACGATAGAAACATGACCCAATCAATTCTTCAGAGCCCTGAGGTGATCGTTATCGGTGGCGGCCCCTCCGGGTCTACCGTCGCAACGCTACTCGCAAAGAGAGGACGTCGCGTCGTTCT
Source organism: Phycisphaerae bacterium (assembly GCA_019636475.1). Classification (NCBI taxonomy): domain Bacteria; kingdom Pseudomonadati; phylum Planctomycetota; class Phycisphaerae; species Phycisphaerae bacterium. The sequence goes on along the minus strand of JAHBXN010000003.1, from coordinate 16,170 downwards.
TCTTGAGCGGAGCAAATTCCCACGACATCACATCGGGGAATCCCTTATTCCCTATACCTACTTCACGCTTGAGAAGCTCGGCATGCTCGATAAGCTCCGAAAGAGCGATTTCGTCGTAAAGCAGAGTGTTCAATTCGTCTCGTCCAGCGGCAAGGATTCCGCTCCGTTCTTCTTTCCCGATCTCGATCCGTGCGAATGGTCCTCCACCTGGCAGGTGACGCGATCACGGTTTGACGAAATGATGCTCGACAATGCGCGTGAGTGCGGCGTCCATGTCATCGAACAGGCCGCGGTCAGGCAGGTCCTCTTCGACGCAGCGCGGGCCGTTGGGGTTGAGGTCGTCATCGATGGGCGTCCGGCCGAAATTCGCGCGCCTGTGACGGTTGATGCCACTGGCCAGTCGGCGATCATCTCTCGACACTTTAAGCTCCGCTACGGCGACGAGCAGCTCCGAAATGCCGTCATCTACAGCTACTGGAAGAACGCGATTCGGGACGAGGGTCGCAACGGTGGCGCCACGCTGGTCATTGCTCTTCCCGGTTCACAGGGCTGGTTCTGGTTCATTCCGCTCGAAGACGACGTTACGAGTATCGGAGTCGTCGCACCGCCGGATTTCATCTATAACGGACGTGGCGACGATCCCGGCACAATCCTTGACGACCTCATCGCCGGCACTCCCGGCCTCTCCCGACGGCTCATCGGCGCCGAGCGCGTCAAACCGGTCTTTACGACCGCGGACTTCTCTTATCGTTCCAGAAAAGCGGCGGGTCACGGCTGGGCGCTCGTTGGCGACGCCTTCGGCTTTCTCGATCCGCTTTACTCGTCCGGTGTAATGCTCGCGCTCAAGAGCGGCGAACTCGCCGCTGAATCGATCGATGTCGCGCTGGCCGCCGGGGACGTATCCGAAGCGGCGCTAGGGACCTTCGGCCCCCGAGTCGCAAAGGGAATGCAACGAATCCGAATGCTCGTGTATGCCTATTACAATCCCGAGTTTCGGATGGGAGCGTTTGTACGACAATACCCCCATTTGAAGAATGCGATCACTCGCGTCCTGGTCGGCGATGTTTTTGAGGATGACCTCGCCGAGCTTTTTGATACACTGGGCCGGCACTTGACGCTTCCGCCTGAAATCAGGATTGAGGAGTCCGTATCCGCGTGAAGAAAGCGATCGCGATTTTCGGTTTCCTGCTGCTCGTCGTCGCTCATCAGGATTTCTGGTGGTGGCACACCCACGAGCCTCTGGTTTTCGGCTTCATTCCGGTCGGACTTGCGTGGCACGCCGGCATCTCCATCTGTGCGGCGTGTTTGGGTGCGTTCGCGGTCAGGTTCTGCTGGCCCAGGGACCTCGAGCAATCCGTCGATGACCATGTTTCGAATTCGCCCTCAACCCGCCTCGATGGCCAGGAGCATGCGTGAACCCGGGTCAGATCTCCTGTATCGTGATTGTCCTGTACATGACCATGCTCATCGGCATCGGCGTGATCACGCGCCGATTGTTCCGGGGCACAGCCGTCGACTACTTCGTCGCTTCGCGCGGCCTTGGCTCTTTCCTGCTGCTCATGTCGCTCTTCGGAACGACCATGACCAGTTTCGCGATCATCGGCAGCAGCGGCGAGGCGTTCCGCAGCGGCATCGGCGTTTACGGCCTCATGGTGTCGTGGTCAGGGATCTTTCACTCCTTTTGCTTTTTCTTCGTTGGGATCAAGCTCTGGGCGCTCGGCGCGAAGTACGGCTACCAGACACAGATACAGTATTTCCGTGACCGATTCGCCTCGGACAAACTCGGACTGATGCTTTTTCCGGCATTGGTCGGATTGGTGACGCCTTACATCCTGATGGGGATCATCGGCGGCGCAACCTCGATGGAGAAGATCACCGCCGGCGCCTTCCCAGGCCACTTTCCCCAAAGCGCGGGCGGCATTCCCTATTGGATTTGCGGCCTCGTCATGTGTGTCGTCGTGCTGATCTACATCTTCTTCGGCGGCGTGCGCGGCGCTGCGTGGGCCAACGCGGTTCAGACGATTCTCTTCATCGGTCTGGGAATCGTTACATTTTTCGTTATTGCCGATAAGCTCGGCGGGGTGCAGGAGGCGACGCAGCGTGTTGTCGAGAACAACCCATCCTACCTCAAACTCGATGCGACCGAACAGGATCACATCCTCTATGATCAGCGACTCGCCGAATTCACGGCCGGAATTACGAAAGCCCCACCGCGTGAACCCGATGAGATCCCCCCGCTGAAGTTTCTCACGTACATCTTCATCCCCTTAAGCGTGGCGATGTTTCCCCATTTGTTTCAGCATTGGCTGACCGCGAAAAACGCTAAGGCCTTCAAGATCAGCGTCGTCCTTCACCCCCTGCTCATGATGCTCACATGGCTGCCCTGCGTGCTCATCGGAGTCTGGGCCACATCCGCCATCATGCCGGACGGCACGCTCGTCGTCCCGCCCGGCGTACCGGAGAACGGCGTATTGCCACTGATGGTGCGCAAACTCTCGACGCCCGTCATGGGCGGGCTCCTCACCGCCGGCGTGCTCGCCGCCATCATGTCGAGCCTGGACTCGCAGTTTCTCTGCCTCGGAAGCATCTTTACCAACGACATCGTCGGCCATTACATAGGGCACGAACGACTGACGGACGGCCAGAAGCTCATCATTGGCCGATCGTTCATCGTCGCAATCGTCGCGGTCTGCTACATATTGTCGCTGTATTTGCGAAATGCGAGCGTCTTCGCTCTTGGGACATGGTGCTTCACGGGTTTTGCGGCGCTCTCGCCCCTTGTCTTTGGGGCGCTCTACTGGAAGCGCGCCACCAAGGTCGGCGCCTACTGCTCGATTCTGGCCGCCGCCGCCGTCGGGCTCTACTTCTTCAGCAAATCGGATTTGAAAAGCAAAGGTGACTATCTGATTGGGGGAATGATGCCGGTCACGTTTGTCTTCGCAGCGTCGGCGCTCGCACTAGTGATTGGTTCGCTCGCCTCGCGCCCGCCGGCAGAGAAGACGATCCGCAAGTTCTTCGCAGCCGCGTGACTACGATTTGTCATCGGCGACGATGCCCGGCACGGATTCGAGCGTCAGGTCGATTCACCTGATTCCGGTTTCACAATCTCGCCGCCGACTGCTCGCTCGTGCGTGATGCGTTGAAGCATCGACAGGATCGAATCGACGTCGAGCGGCTTTCTCACGATGGTGTAAGCTGTCCGCTTTACGGCCTCCTTCGCCAGTCTTTCAAACTCAACTTCATTTCCGGTCAACATGATCGCAACGGCCGTTGGCGTGAGCTTCCGAATCGCAAGATACAACTCCAACCCATTCATGATTGGAAGCTGGGTGTCGATGAATATCACGTCAAAGCGGATCTGCTCCACCATCTCAAGGGCATCGTGCGGTGAACTGGTCAGGCTGACGCGATATCCACAATGCTTCAATGAATCGTGCAGCGACGTCGCCACTCCCTCATCGTTCTCGACGATCAGAATGGCGGTATCTCGCACTTCACCGATCATCTGCACGACTTTCTGTACGTCGAGCGGCTTCGCCAGAAAGGCGATTGCCCCCTCATCCAGCGCCGCCTGTTTCAGGTCATCGACGCTGTAGGCGCTCATCATGATGACGCGAACGCCTTCGCGGTGACGGCGTATCCGCCGGAACGCTTCGACCCCGTTTATTCCAGGCATTCGCACATCCATGAGAATCACGTCGAAACCGTGTTGTTCGCACATTGCAACCGCCTCCTCGCCGTTGGAGGCCGTCGTGACGTGATAGCCCTCTTCGATGAGTATGTCTGAGAGCGTGATGCGCATGTTTTTCTCGTCATCCACGATCAGAACAGTGGTTGAATCAGTCTGTTGCGGGGGCGCCGATGTCATATGGACTCTCCGGAAAATACCTGGGCCCGAGGCAGGCGAACATGAAAGGCCGTGCCGCGCTGTCCGTCATCGAGATACTCGATGACGCCACCATGTCGTTCGATCAACTGGCGGCAGATGGTCAGGCCAAGTCCCGTACCCTTGGCCTTGGCCTTGGTCGTGAAGAGCGGCTCAAAAAGCAGCGGTCGCGCCTCCGGCGGAACGCCTACGCCACTGTCCCGAACAACAAAGACATCGTAATCATCCTGCTGAAGCGCGTCGATAGACACCGAACCCGGCGCCCCATCCAGCGCCTGAATCGCGTTGGTTATGAGATTTTCGAGCACTTGCCGAATCTGACTGGAATCAGCGAATACAATGAACGGATCCGGACGAAGCTGACGACGAATTGACACATTGTCGGGCGCACGACAATTGCCCAGCACGGAGTCAATAATCTGACCCAGATTCACGGGCTGCTTGTCCGGCAGGCGGGCACGCGTCATTTCCATCAGGTTCGTGATAATGCGATCCGAGGTCGCGACCTCTGTCTCGATGATGTTCAGATACTGCGTCAGTTTCTCGTCAGTGTCGCCGGAGCGTCGCTTCAGGAAGTAGGCGGCGTTCCGAATCGCCCCAAGCGGATTGCGAAGCTCGTGGGCGATGCTGGCTGAAACTTGCCCGATCGTGGCCAGTCGGGTCTTCAAGACCAGTTCATCCCGAGCCCGGGCGAGTTCCGCCGCGATGCGAGCCTTCTCGCGCTCCTGCTGGCGAATCAACGCGCTCTGCGCCGCCTGAACGGCCTCCTCGGCTCGCTTGCGTGCGTCGATGTCCGTGATGCTGCCGACCCATTCCCGAATGCTCCCGTCTTCATTCAGTAGCGGCACACCGCGCGAAACGGCGTGGTGATACTCTCCCGACGCGGAATGCCAGAATCGTCCCTCGGCCTCAAAGAAAGACGCATTCGCAACAGCATTCTTCCATTTCAATAGCAGTTGTTCGCGGTCATCGATATGCAACGCTTCAACCCAGCCGGTGCCCCGATACTGCTCCCACGTCTGCCCGGAATAGGCCTCCCATGCCGGCTGCAACGTGACAAAGCGACCCTCGGAATCGGTCGTCCAGACAACTGTCGCCGTGGCACTGATCAGCGCGCGATAACGCTCTTCACTCTGCGCCAGCGCCGCTTCCGCGCGCTTTCGTTCGATCGCAACCGACACAAAATGGGCCGATGTCTCGATCAATTCTGTGTCCAACCTACTCGGCCCACCGGGACTGGCGCGATACAACGCAAACGTACCGAGCACCTTTCGACCCGCCGTCATGATCGGATACGACCAGCAACAACCCAAACCGGCCTTCTGAGCCACTTCCCGGGCTACCGCCCATTGGGGGTCGTTCATGATGTCCTCGGCCACCACGGGTTGCCCCCGAAACGCCGAAGTGCCGCAGGAGCCGACGCCCTCGCCAATCTCAAGACCGTCGACGGCCTTGTTGTAGAAATCCGGAAGACTTGGAGCCGCACCATGCCGCAGACGACGTCCCCGCTCATCCAGAAGCAGAATCGAACAGAAGACGCCCGGCCGGATGCGTTCGATGATGTGCGCAATGCCCTCCAATATCTCTGGAAGCGGTCGCCCCGAAGTCAATCGATCGAGCATGAACGATCGAATCTGCCCCAGATCCTCCGCCTGTTTGCGGTCCGTGATGTCCTGACAGATTCCGATCATCTTGGAGGCGCGACCATCCGGACCCCAGATGACGTCCGCTTCTTCGTGGATCCAGGCGGCATCACCGTCCGGTTTCACGATGCGGTGATCGATGCTATAACGCCCCATTCCCGCAATTGCGGCATCGAGCTTTTCGTGGAGAAGAGCGCGATCATCGGGATGCACCAGCCGGAAGAAGGTCTCCACGCGTCCGTCAAACTCCGATTCGGCCAGCCCGAACATGCGGTGCGTATGCGGCGACCACTTCAGGTCCGACTTCGACTCGACATCAAACCACCAACTTCCGACCTGACCGACGGCTTGCGCGCGCTCAAGTGATTCACGAAATTCGCGCGCCTCCTGCTCGGCCTGCCGCATCGCCGTGATATCCGTGAAAGTCCCGATCGAACCGCGAACCTCGCCGTAAGGGTCCCTCAGCGGCACGCCGCAGATCAGGACGCGCCGACGCGTGCCTTTCCGCCCGACCAATTCCACTTCATACGTGGAGGCGTTTCCGCAGCCTCGCTGCCGCAACTCCTCGATGATCCGCTGGCGATCCTGTTCATCGAAGAAATCGTCGACCCTGAGCGAACTAAGCTCCGCCGCGTCGTCGACCTCGAGCATTCGAATCATCGCCGGATTCGCGTAGATCGACCGGCGATCGAGAGAAATCTGCCAGAATCCGACCGATCCATGATCCGCAATTCCCCTGAACCGCTCCTCGCTCAGCCGCAGCGCCTCCGACTTCTCCCGATCGGCGCTGATATCGATGTTAACGCCTCGCACCAGCGACGCTCGCCCATCCCGCGTCCGAACGGCGTATCCCCGCGACAGCCACCATCGATACGTGCCGTCACGATGTCGAATGCGAAACTGGTGTTCCAACGGCGTCGAAGGATCCGCAATAAATGCATCGAATCGAGAGGTTGTCTCGTGCCTGTCTTCCGGATGAACAAGCTGATTGACCGTCTCGAAGGTTGATGGAAAATCGCCGGCCGCATAACCAAGAAGAGCATACCATTCCGGAGAAAGCGTCAGCCTCTGTGTTGCAACGTCCATCTCCCAGAAGCCGAGGCTTACCGCTTCAATCGTGTCCCGCAACCGCGCCTCGCTTCGCTCAAGTTTCTCCATGGCTGAGTGGGCGGCAGTCACATCGACCATGATCCCGCGTAGTCGCACCGGATTTCCGCTATCCATCTCGACAGTCACATAATCATGGATCCATACCTCGCTGCCGTCCTTCCGGACAAATCGATACTCAAAGTCGTGCGCGATCCCGCCCGCCGTGGCTGTCTCGCTTTCACTGAGCGCACGGTCACGATCCTCTGGATGAATGCGACTCATCCAGAACCCGGGCGCATACCACTCCGCGGCCGTGAAGCCCGTGATGCGCTCGGGCTGACCCGTCACGAAAGTAAATCGCCTGTCCGATGGATCACCCTCCCACGCGATCACCTCCAGATTCTCGACCAACAGACGGAATCGCTGTTCGGACTGGCGCAGCGCCTCTCGCGCCTGCATGCGGTCCGTCAGGAGTTCGGTAAACATCACGATGCCGCCGCGCTCGCCGGATTCGAGTTCCCACGGTCGGATCTCCCATCGCAACCAGTCAATCTTGCCATCCGCACGCGGGAAAATATCCTCTTCGCACTTTTCGATCGCACCGCTCAGACATCGACGATGAATTTCCTTCCATCGCTCCGGAACCTCCGGAAAAACCTCATAATGCGTCTTACCGATGATGTCCTGATCACCGAGGCGATAGTCCTCCCTCCATCGCTGGCTCACCGCCAGATAACGCAAATCACAATCCAGCAACGCCACCGCGGCTGGCGCGTATTCGACAAACAGACGCATCTGCGACTCGCGCCGACGCAAGTCAGCCTCGATCTGTCGCTGGTCAGTGATGTCCACATCCATGCAGGCCACGATCGAACGACCGTCCTGCGCCGACACTTCAAAAATCGATGAACTGCATATGCACGCTTTGCCGTCGCGACGCGTGAAGGGAAATTCAATCGGACCAATGCTCTTGCCCGTGGCGCGCGCTTCCGCCAGGAGTTGCTCAAACTTGCGTTCGGTCTCTTCCGTGAATATGAGCTCGTTCAGCCGCTTTCCCATTACTTCGGAAGCCGGCCAGCCATAAGTCCGTTCAGAGGCCTGATTCCAGAACGTGATGCGCCCGTCTTCGTCAAACCATTGCATTGCCACATTTGGAGATGTGTCGATACACGCCTTCAGGCGACACTCGCTGACCGCGTGCGCAGTCAATGCCGACTGACGTTCGTCGATCAATCGCCCGAGGTAATAGACACAGGGGAGCGACACCAGGCTGACCAAGACGAATAGCCAGTCTGCCGCCGAGACGCCGGTACCTGCCAGTCCGAACGCATCGGGTGAACCCGGATCGAAGTCGCCCAGAAATTGCCGGGCCACGGTCAGCAGCAGCATCGCGGTCAGGAGCAGGATTCGGAAATCTCGAATTCGAAGGAAAATCCGAACCGACACGGCCACGGCGATGAAACGAACGACGATTGATGCAAGAACAATCACGTTCATAGTCTGAATCTCAAGTGCGCCACCACACTACATTGCGCCCAACGTGACACCCCGACATGACATTGTTACGGCATCGGGACCGCATGTCGAGTGTGCGAGATCAATGGTCAGGCCGCCTTCGGATTCGTCGGGTGTGTTTCAAACTTGCGGCGCAACGTCGGACAACGTCATCCGCCGACTTCGTCGCGGAACCTGGGAACCTTCTGCGGCGCATCAACGACCCGCCTGATGACCCGGGTTCGCAGCCTCACGGTATTTGCCCACGCAATATGGTTGTAGTTTACTCGGCCCGGTGATAACCTTCTATTCCGCTGGTGTTCAAGGGCACGCCGGGCAAGACATCTCGAAGGACTCGATCGGCGGTTTTCGTGATTGCCCGCGCGCCACAGCCCGCCCCATTGGAACTCAACGGCGTGGAGGAACTTGATCGGTCAACCCCCGGGTATTCTCGATTGGCCCGGCGGCGCCGCGAGGCAGGTCGCCGAATGTCCTGCATGTCCGGACTTTTTCACGGCACTTCGAAATTGGAGACGCGGCATTGATCGGGTGGCAAATGATAAATCCAACAAACGAACGCCGGCGATTCTCGAATGTGCTCATCGTCGAGGATGACGCCAACCATCGAGCAACCCTCAGTGACATTCTACAACACGAGGGCTTCGGCACGACGACCGCGGTGGACGCCCACGAAGCGATCGATATCGTGAAACGCGAAGAGTTCGGCGTCGCGATACTCGACTTCCGGCTGCCCGACCTCAACGGCACGGTGCTACTTGAACAGATCCGGAAGATGAACGAGCAGATCCGGGTGATCATTCACACAGGTTTCGCCTCTTTTGATTCCGCCAAGGATGCCATTAATCACGGCGCTTTCGCTTATGTCGAGAAAGCGGGCAATCCTGAAGAATTGCTCCGGCATGTTCACCGTGCAATTCAGTCCCACTACGATCGCTACGCCGGCGATCTCGAAGCCGCCGTCGCGGAGCGAACCGCCTCACTCAGTGAAAGCGAAGAGCGATATCGCTCGCTGGTCGAATTGTCTCCGAACGGCATCGCCCTGCACGGAGATGCCGGGTTCGCATACCTCAATCAAAGCGCGGTCACGATCTTTGGCGCACAGGACGTCCAATCGCTGATTGGTAGAAGGCTCTGGGAGTTCGTTCGGGAGGATCAGCGATCGTATGTCGAGCAATGTCTGGCGCAGATTCTCAAGAATCGAATGCCGAGCGATTTCGGCGAGATATGCCTGATGATAATCGGCAATGGCGAACGGCGCGTCGAGATTCGCGGCGTTCACGTGGTTCTCAGCGGGAAGTCGGTCGTTCAACTGCTGCTTCGAGATGTGACTGAACTGCGACTCGCCGAAGAGGAACGCAAGCTGTTCGAAGCACGCATTCACGAAACTCAGAAAATGGAGACGGCCGGACAACTCGCTGCGGGGATCGCTCACGATTTTAACAATCTGCTCACCGTCATTCTGGGCAGTTCCGACCTGCTTCGTGAAAAACTCCGTGCCGATCCGCATCTTGGCAATGATGTCCGCACCTTCATTGATCAGATTGACAGCGCCGGACAGCGTGCGTCCATGCTCACTTCCCGCCTGCTTACGTTCAGTCGGCGGCAGCCGGTGTCGCTGCGCGTCATCGACCTGAATCGCGTCATTCTGGATATCGAGCGCCTTCTTCGCGGCGTGCTGGGAGAACCCATCCGATTCGAGATTCATGAATCGGCGGAGACTTCGCCGATTCGAGCGGACGTGTCGCAGATAGAACAAGTCTTGATGAATCTCGCGATCAACGCCCGGGACGCAATGCCCAACGGCGGAACATTTCAGCTCTCCATTGATCGTTTCGTCCCCGATCGCAGGTTCCGCGCCGCCCATCCGGACCTGCCGCAGAGCGAGTTCGTGCGCTTGCGTGCCGCGGACACCGGCATGGGAATGTCGCCTGAAACGCTTAACCGGATATTCGAGCCGTTCTTCACGACCAAACCGACGGGGAAAGGCACCGGTCTTGGCCTTCCGACCGTATACGGAATCGTGCGCCAGGCCGGAGGAGAAATCGAAGTCCAAAGCATCCCCGATTCGGGCACCGAATTCACGATCTACTGGCCGATGGCCGACCAATCACCCTCGACTGTTAATGCGGCCGACGAGGGCGATACGCCGGAATTCAAGGGAACGATTCTTCTCTGTGAAGATGACGAAACCGTTCGCCAGGTGGCCGCGGATATGCTGATCAGCGCGGGACATCGCGTTCTTGTGGCATCCACTCCGGCTGAGGCCATTGACCTGGCGGATCGATATGGAAGCGAAATCGACGTGCTGCTTTCCGACATCATGATGCACCAGATGCGCGGCGATGAACTGGCCGGTCTTCTGAAAGCTCGCTTCACCAATCTGGGAGTCATCCTCATGACGGGCTGCGCGACCGACGAGCCACGCCATCGTGGCGAAGTGGCGCCGGGATATCGAGTGCTCTCAAAGCCCTTCACGCGTGAGCAGATTCTGCGATTAATCAATTCAACCATTCAGTCAATTCGTCCCCGAAGGCCCGATTGGGCCGCTCAGCAGTTCTAAGTTCGACTTTCGCACGGATGAGCCCGTCGATAGGCTGCAAGAGGGCGCTGACGAGGTCTCTGCGTACCCGGCCGATGAGGCCCGGCGCGGGCACCTGTCGTCAAATGCCGGTTTGTCCCGGCGTGGCCGGCATGTCGTCGAAGGACGGGGGTGATTTTCCGCCGCCCCGCGCCGACACGGGGCTCGCTCAAGCCAAGCCATCGAACGAATCAGGCATAATTCCGGGAATTGCAGGGCCCTGCTGACCCTCCTCCGTTCCTGTTCAATCCGAATCGCCCATCGTATGATGCGAACCGAAATCGGCAGATTGATGAAGCCGGTCCAACGATGGCACGGGAACGCCTCGTTGTCGTTATTGCAGTCGCCAAATCTTCTGATTGCCAATTCGCCGAATCGGTCGATTTGAGGAGGACCACAAATCATGAAGCGTGCAAAAATCACTATCATCGGAGCGGGAAACGTCGGCGCCACCTGCGCACACTGGGCGGCCGCCAAGGAACTGGGGGACATCGTTCTGCTCGACATCGTCGAAGGCATGCCGCAGGGCAAGGGGCTCGATCTGCGCCAGGCCGGCCCGGTCGAGCGCTACGACGCCCACATCGTCGGCACCAACAGCTACGACGACACGGCGGGCAGCGACATCGTCATCATCACCAGCGGCATCGCCCGCAAGCCGGGCATGAGCCGGGATGATCTCATGTCCACCAACATGAAGATCGTCCGCGAGGTGGCGGAGAAAGCCGCGGCTGCCAGCCCGAAGGCGGTTTACATCATCGTGTCCAATCCGCTCGACGCCATGGTGCAGACGGCCTGGAAGGCGACCGGCCTTCCCACCCATCAGATCGTCGGCCAGGCGGGTGTCCTCGACACGGCCCGCTACCGCACATTCCTCGCGATGGAGCTGGGATGCAGCGTCGAAGACATTGTCGCGGTGCTGATGGGCGGCCACGGCGACGACATGGTGCCACTGCCGCGTTACACGAGCGTCGGGGGCATCCCGGTAACGGAATTGATCCCGAAGGAACGCCTCGACGCGATCGTCCAGCGTACGCGGGATGGCGGCGCCGAGATCGTCAAACTCCTCAAGACGGGCAGCGCCTACTACGCTCCCGCCGCCGCCACGGTGCAGATGGCTGAGGCGATCATCAAGGACAAGAAGCGCATCCTGCCGTGCGCGGCATACTGCAAGAGCGAATACGGCGTCGGCGGCTACTTTGTCGGCGTGCCCTGCGTTCTTGGCAAGGAAGGCGTGGAGAAGGTCATCGAGCTGAAGCTGGACGCGGATGAGCGCAAGCTGTTCGACGCGAGCGTTTCGCATGTGAAGGAGCTCGTCGCGTGGGTGGAAAAGAACTGGGCGTGAGGGCGGCGTCACCGCGCCCGTCAGCGCCGCGCCCGTGAGGAAGCGATGAGCGTTCGAACGTGAGGGCACATTCGATTTGGCATCCGGCCTATTTCCAAGATAATCGAGGTTTCCCTCATGAACACATTGGGGCGTTTGGAGCGACTGGAGCTTCGCGAGGTCTGGCAGTCTGAAGCCACGGCATTTACGCCTTGGCTGGCACAATCCGAGAATCTCGAACTTCTTAGCGAGGCAATCGGCCTCGAACTGGAGTGCGAGGCGCTGGAGAGAAATGTTGGACCGTTCCGCGCCGACATTCTCTGCAAGGACACTTCGACCGGTCATTGGGTGCTTATCGAGAATCAGCTCGAGCGCACGGATCATTGTCATCTCGGGCAACTGCTCACCTATGCCTCAGGACTGAAGGCCGTCACCATTGTCTGGATCGCGGGAACATTCACGAGCGAACATCGTGCCGCCCTCGATTGGCTCAATGAAATTACAGATGATCGTTTCAGTTTCTTTGGGCTTGAGGTGGAACTTTGGCGGATTGGAAATTCGCCCATTGCGCCGAAGTTCAATGTCGTTTGCAAGCCGAATGACTGGTCAAAGACCGTCACCGACGCGGCAAAGAAAATTGATAAAGATGAAATGACCGGGACCCAGCGCATGTTGTTGGAGTTCTGGACCGGATTTCATGAGTTTCTTCCAACCCAACGAACAAAGATCAAGCCCCAGAAGCCCCAGGCTCAAAACTGGATGAACGTCGCCATCGGCCGCTCGGAATTTGTTCTGATTTGCGGGGCGGTGCCGCAGAAGAAGCTGATTCGCGTTGCGCTGGTGTGCAAGGGGATCAACGCAAAGCAGCACTTCAATCTGCTGTTGAAAGAGCGAGCTGAGATCGAAAGTGAAAGTGCCTGCGCGTTGGACTGGCGCGAACTTCCTAAAAAGCAGGAAAGCTGGATCGTACTGGAGAATCAATCGGAAGATCCATCGGAAAAATCCGCATGGCCGAGGCAGTATGCATGGCTGCTGCAAAAGCTGGAGATGCTGGACCGCGTCTTCCGCAAGCGCGTCAAAGATCTGGACGCCGAACAGTTTCAGGATGCGGAATTGACAGTCGAAGAATCGGAAGCCCCTTGACCTTCCCAACGTTTGGTGGGCGCTCAAACGAATTGCATCATGCGGGTCGAAGCAGCGAGTGTGATAGAGCGGAAAACGGAACAGGTCCCAGAATAACTGCATCAGTCCGTTCCGGATTCGGCGAGCTTCCCGCACGCCTGAATTTCCTTCGCGAAGACCCGCGGCGGATTGAATTTTCCTTTCGGCCTGTCCAGAATGGACGGCAGGCGGACGACGTCGACTCCGACGCAAAATGGCGTGTTTCAAACGTCAGCCGGTGCCTTTCAGTCAGATGGCTCCTCGAAGCCAAAAGGAATCTTTCGATGAACGCGACTGCTGGATGGACAATGCGGGTGTTGGATTGTGCGCGCCGAGCGAGCGCGAGGATCCTGATCGCGAGTGCGGTGCTGGCGTTTACCACAGCGGCGCACGCGGCCACCTTCACGGTGGCGAACGTCAATGATGCCGGAGCCGGTAGTCTGCGACAGGCGATCCTCGATGCGAACGCCGCGGCCGGCGCAGATGTCATCGAGTTTCAGGCCGGGGTGTCCGGTACGATCGCCCTGGCGAGCGATCTGCCCACCATCACCTCGGAACTTTCCATCAACGGTCCGGGCCCCCGGATTGTCTCGATCAGTGGCGGCAATGCACGCCGCATCCTCAATGCCGGCGCCTCGCTGACACTCTTCGGACTTCGACTCGCCAACGGCTTCTCCGATCGCGGCGGCGGCGTGCAGTTCAGCGGCTCCGACAACCTGCTCACCGTCCGGGACTGCCACTTTGATCAGTGCCTGGTGACAAACGAGGGCGGCGCGATCTGCATTCTGTCGGGCAGCGTGGACGTCGAGCGCGTCACCTTCACCACCGATCAGGCCGCCGGCAGCGGTGGATGTATCTGGTATGGTCAGGGCGGCGGCACCCCGACCGCGCGCATTGTCAATTGCACCTTCGTGAACAACTTCGCCAGTCAGGCCGGCGGCGCGATCCGCCAGTTCAGCACGACGGACTACACCGCGGAGGTGACCAACTGTACCTTCGTGGTCAACAACGCCGGGAATTCCGGCGGCGCGATCGCAGTGGCCGGCGGCACGATGACTTTGAAGAACAGCCTGTTCACCGCAAACGCCGCCGGCGGAAATCCCGGTGGGCACGTCGGCACCGTCGCCGGCACGACGACGTCGCTCGGACACAACCTCTTCGGCCACCTCGATGGCGCAAACTTCGCGCCTGACCCGACTGATAAGTTCGGGACGGTGCCCGCCCAGTTGAACACGGGTATCCTCATCGCTTTCCCCTTCAACAACGGGGGCCTGACCGACACGCTGCCGCCGGTAAACAACAGCAGCATCCTCATTGACGGCGGCGGCACGACCGGCGCGCCGGTCACCGATCAGCGGGGTTTTCCACGTGTCGGATGCGCTCCGGACGTGGGAGCGTTTGAAGTTCAGACGTTGGTGGACGTCGACGGCGATGGTGTCCCCAACTGTCTGGACCTCTGCCCGAATACGCCATCCTGTGCGGTCGTCAACGAGACAGGCTGTCCGATCGACAGCGACGCGGATAGCGTCTTTGATGGTTGTGACGTATGCCCCGGCACGTTTGCGGGAGATACCGTGGATGCCGACGGCTGCTCGACAGCGGATGAAGATGGCGACGGCGTGCTGAATGATGTGGATGCGTGCCGCGGTACACCGCCTTGTGCGATTGCTTCCGTGGATGCGAACGGCTGTCCGGCCGATGCCGATGGCGACGGGTTGTTCGATGGATGCGACCAGTGCCCGGGCACCGATGATCTGACCGACACGGATGCCGACGGCATTCCGGATTGTCTCGATGCGTGTCCGGCAGTCGGCGATTCCGACGGCGATGGTGTGCAGGATTGTCAGGACGGCTGCCCGGCAGATCCGCTGAAACTCGACCCCGGCGCGTGCGGCTGTGGCGTTGCGGATGTGGATTCCGATGGCGATGGCATTCTGGATTGCGATGATGCGTGTCCGGCGACGCCCGCTTGCGCTGCCGTTACGCCAACCGGCTGTCCGATCGACAGCGACGCGGATAGCGTCTTTGATGGTTGTGACGTATGCCCCGGCACGTTTGCGGGAGATACCGTGGATGCCGACGGCTGCTCGACAACGGATGAAGATGGCGACGGCGTGCTGAATGATGCGGATGCGTGCCGCGGCACGCCGCCTTGTGCGATTGCTTCCGTGGATGCGACTGGCTGTCCGGCCGACGCCGATGGCGACGGGTTGTTTGACGGTTGCGACCAGTGCCCGGGCACCGATGATCTGACCGACACGGATGCCGACGGCATTCCGGATTGTCTCGATGCATGTCCGGCAGTCGGCGATTCAGACGGCGATGGTGTGCAGGATTGTCAGGACGGCTGCGCGACCGATCCGCTGAAACTCGACCCCGGCGCGTGCGGCTGCGGCAACGCGGACACGGATACGGACGGCGATGGCGTCGCGGATTGCCTCGACGGTTGTCCCAATGACCCCGCGAAACTCGATCCCGGCGCGTGCGGCTGCGGTAATGCGGACGCGGATACGGACGGCGATGGCGTCGCGGATTGCCTCGACGGCTGCCCCAACGACCCCGCGAAACTCGACCCCGGCGCGTGCGGCTGTGGCAACGCGGACACGGATACGGACGGCGATGGCGTCGCGGATTGCCTCGACGGTTGTCCCAATGACCCCGCGAAACTCGATCCCGGCGCGTGCGGCTGCGGTCAATCCGATCAGGATACAAATGCCAACGGCATTCCCGATTGCATCGATCCAGCGGAACCAGCGCCGCAACCCAATCCCAATCAACCCGGCCTCCAGTTGTTCATTCCGCTGTCGCCGTTGTTGCCGGGCGGCGTGGCGTGCGGGATTGGCCTGGCGCTGCCGACGCTTGCAATGTTCGCGGGCCTTTTGATGGTCGGGCTGGGATGCCGCTGTCGACGCCGATAAGTTCAACCGCCCGTTACAGGAAATGATGAAGGAGGGTCCCACCCGATGGGGCCCTCCTT